>JANRLS010000270.1:0-38478 GCA_033762315.1 Pirellulaceae bacterium | reverse complement strand
TACGACTGAACCGAAAAATGAATCTGGCGGGAAGGCTGCCGCTCTTCTAGACGCCCCCTGACCCAATCAGGTTCATCGCCACCCGCATTTGCCGCAAAAGCCACGGGCAATGTGGCTGATTTTTGCCTAGGTCTTGCCCTTCGATCGCCCCCTCTATATTTCACTTCCGCGGGAGCCGAATTAGCGTCCCGAGAATCTCCCCAAGTCGATTGACTGAAACCACTTAGCGATTTTCTCTTGCCGATCGACCGGTGTTTGGTCCTCTCAGCAGCGAAGCATATATAAATCAATAGCGGCTTATCGGTTTTTCGTCTTACTTCGTCGCCCTCTCCGCCGGTTGCAAAACCAGCTTGTTCCGGCACACCTTATCGACCATTCCCCGCGAATAGGCCAGCGGGAAGTATTTCCCCTCGGCCCACAGGGGCAACAGGTCGTCGTAATGCGGGCTGCCAAGCTGGCCGGATTGCCCCGGCACGCTCGTCGCCATCCCAAGATCCCAGTCGGCTAAATCGAGCACCTGCCGAAACGACGCCCCATGCACCTGGTTGAACTGGTCGTCGTGCCGGGTGTTGTTCGGCGTATGCACATCCCCGCTTCGCGAAACGGGGCCCAGGTTGAACGCCTTCTCATAGAGCTGGCCCAGGCTCGCCAGCGGGTGCGTCAAACTCGCCGTATGCAGCTTTCCCCAGGCCCAATCGCGCGGGTCGTCCCCTAGCAGCTTCTTGATCCGCTCGACTGCCGCCGCCAGTGTCTTGCACACCAATTCGTCGCGCGCCTTCACCGGTTCGGAGCCAAACCAGGGCGCCGTCGGCTCGGCCAATTGCTTGAGCAAGAGCGAAGTGCTGCGCAAATCTCCCCGCTCAGTCCGGGTGTCGGCCGGCAGGCGACTGCCGAAGAACCCAGCCACCAGCTCTTGCAGCCAGGCGGCATAGAGCGGCCCAGCCGGCGAATCCTTCGATAGCAGGCCATTCCATTCGGTCAGCAACTTGCCGAACGGGGCCAGTTCCGTGGGCAATTCGACCTCGGCCAGCATTCGCCCCAAGGCCCGCCCCGGCAGCGAAACGCTATCGTGCTGGATGCTCTGAAAATCGGCCAGCGTGAACTGCTTTTTCTCCGTCAGCCGCTCCTGAATGCGCAAAAAGCGATGTGGCGACGACCATTCGTAGGCGATCTCGCGGGTGTAGCCTGGCGGCAGAATATTGTGATTGGCGGTGGCGACGAAGTGGCTCGGCGGATTCCATGTCTGCGGCAACTCGGCCACCGGCAGAAACCCGCGCCACTCGTGTTTGCCCGCCGCCCCCGGCACCGGCAAGAGGCCGTCCCAGCCGTCGCGAATCGGCGTCAAAGCGGCCGCCACCCAGCCGATCTGCCCCTCGACATCGGCATAGGCGAAGTTCAGGCCGGGGACTTTCCACGACTCGAGCGCCTTCACGAACTGCTGCCGGTTTTGAGCGCGGGCGACCGACAGCCCCCCCAAATAGGCCGCGCCGCCGGGCTCCGCACCGGCCCAGCGCAGGGCAATCGCCACCTGCCGCTTATCGTCCTGATAAATCACCGGCCCATGCCGGGTGTAGCGCAGCTCCAGCGTCAGCGGCGCTTTCCGGCCGCGCACGGCCACCTCTTCGTGAATCACCCGCATCGGCAGCCACTGCCCATCGACCTTATACTGTCGCGGGTCGTTGGGGTGCGTCTCTTCCACGTACAAATCAGCCTGATCGGTGCCGACAATCGTGATTCCCCAAGCGATTCGCTCGTTGTGCCCCAGGGCAATGCCCGGCAGGGCCGGTTCCCCCGCGCCGATGCAATTCCAGCCGGGGGCGTGCAAATGGACCATGTATCGCAGCGAGGGGAGGCCAATCGCCCGGTGCGGATCGCTCGCCAGCATCGGCTTGCCGGAAGCCGAGAGCGCGCCATCGACCACCCAGTTGTTGCTTTCGGTAGTGATTGGCGGGAACTTGAGCCCCCGCGTCGCCGCCTGATAGCCGTTGAAGATTTCGGGCGTGATCGCGGCCAGGTCGAGACCGTCGGCCGGGGCGAAGTCGCGTGGCGGATCGGTCGGGGCCAGTCGCCGCGCCTCCTCGACGCCGACCGTCGCCACGAGCCGCGCGCGAGCCACTTCGCGCTGCCAGTTGCTCACCATCACGATCCCCGACATCCGCCCCAAAATGTCCTCCGGCCGCCAGCGCTGGGGCGCATACCCCGCGAGTTGAAACTCAATCGGCAGCTTGCCTTGCATCTGGTCGATGCACGCATTGATTCCGGCGGTGAACGCCGTGGCAATCGCCTGTGTATCGGGGGCATAGCTCGTCCACTCGGCTTGCATGTCGCCGCGATACAAGAGCAGCCGGGCAAAGCGGTCGGCGGGAATGGCGTCGTCGCCGAAAATCTCAGCCGTTTCGCCGAGCGCCACTCGCCGCCACATATCCAGCTGAAACAGCCGATCTTGCGCGGCGACGAACCCCTGGGCGAAGAACATGTCGTCCTGGTTCTGGGCGTAAATATGCGGAATGCCCCACTCGTCGCGGAGCACTTCCACCGGCTGCTCGAGCCCTGCGAGCGAAATATCACCGGCGAGCGGCGCGAGGACGGTTTTCGCCCGCGTCCGAATCCCCTCGGCTGTTTCGGCGGCGGATACGGCGTTGGTCGTCATCAGCAATATTCCGACCAGAGACAAAAGACGGTAGTTCATCATCGGCGGTGCCTTTCGTGTGAGGCCCCGCATTGTAAGGGAGTGGACCGCGCTATGCCCCAGGGATTTGCAGGGCGAAGACATGCTTCGCGTCGGCCGAGTGCTCTTCGAGAAAGCAAGGCTTCGTCTCACGAGTTGCTTGCGTACCAGTCACGGGAATCGACTATTTGCCCTTTTGAACATCGCCCGGCCCGCTCTCCTTGCCGTCGGGCGGTTTTTTCACGCTTGAGGAGCTTGCCTGCCCGCCGCCTCCAGCCGTCGGCACCAGCCGCTCGCCGCAGTTCGGGCAGAACCACCAGGTCGCCGTTTGAATCGGTGCCACCTCCTGTTGGCACTGCCGACAGCGCACGAGAATCGCGGACGTCGCCATAAGAGGGCCCTCGCACTTGGTGAATTAATCACCCTAAAGAGCAGGAGAACGTCCATTATTCTGCCACGGCGAGCGCGACCTATCAAGCAATTTTGATGTTTATTTATCGGAGGCCAAAGGGCCGAAGATTACTCCGCCGGCGTCCACAATAGCTTCCCGCCATTGGCCGAGGTACCGCCACTCCGCCGAGCCTTGATCCGCACATACGGCGCGACATACCGGCTTCGGTGGGCAAAATCGCCGACCGGGGCGTTCGGCTTGGCGTGGAGCGGTTCCACCAGGTCTTCGATCACGAAGCCGCTGCGGCACAAAAGGCCGAGCAGCTCTTCCCAGCGGTGCAGGTATTCAAGCGTCCCTTCCTCGCGATGCGGGCTGCCGACAACCGGCGGCAGCGGGCCTGATCGATAGTACGGCTCGGTCAGCTCATAGCCCCGCGCTGCCGGTGCGATGCCCGCCTGCAAGCTGGGGGGAGACTTGTGCTGGCTGATGTAGATGCCGCCCGGCCGCGTCACGCGAGCCACTTCGCGATACACCGGTTCGATGCGGGGAACGTAGCAGGTGCTGACCGGGTGAACGACGATGTCGAACTCTCCGGCGGCCAGCATGGCGACGTCTTCCATCGAGCCCTCAATGGTTCGTAGCGGTAAGCGGCGCTCGGCCGCCACTTGCCGGTCGAGTTCCAGCATCGCGGGGCTGAGATCGAGCACCGTCACGCTGGCCCCCGCCGCGGCATAGAGCGGGCCATGTTTGCCGCCCCCCGCCGCCAGGCAAAGCAGCGACTTGCCGCGAATGTCCCCCCCCAGCCAGCCGAGTTGATCGACCTTGGCCAGCGGGTTGACAAAATCCTCGTCTGGAGCCGGCTTGGTGAACCGCTGGCCCCGTGCCGCCATTTCGTCCCACGCGCGGCGATTGTGCGATGCACTCATCCCGACGATTTTATCCCGGCGGACCGATTGGGAAATCGCCCAGCCAGAGCCAAATGGCGACGAAGCACGCTATCGCGAACATGCCAATCGCAATCAAAACGGCCCATTCCAGCCAACTGACAGATTTTGATTCGCTGGCCGACATCAGCAGGGAATCCGGTTCTTCGCCAGTCAATTCAAAGCCCGTACGACGTGCGGCCGGGTCATGAATGAAATAGATCAGCAGCCCCGGATAGATCAGCCCAACCAGGCCGCCAATAGTTCTCCCGATCATGCCCCCCATCGCTCCAGCCGCTTCCGGACCGTCTCCCAACTTTTCCATCAGCGGCATGACCACGAATACGAAGTTGACGACGGTTCCCACCAAGCCGGAAACAATGGCGTAGAAGGCATTGTCCAGCGATAGCAATCGGCCATAGTTTTTGAATTGCATGAGGCCGATGCCAGCGACGATCAGCACGAGCGTCGCGATCAGTCCCAGCCCCACCGAGACCATCATGAAGGTCCGATAGAGCGGATACTCTTCCATCAATTGCAGTATCGGGTTCGGGCCGGCGGCATCGGCTGGGATGAAAAAGATCACCGAGGAAAACGCCACGCCGCACAGGCCCATCAGGCCAAAGGCGATGTTGAGCACGCCAAACACGGTGACCGACGTCGGCTTAGGATTTCCCGTCGGAAACGAGCTGCCGGCTGGATGATAAGGCGATTGACAAGGATTATTTCCCCGAGGCACCTTGCGGTGTGGAGATTCGCGTCATTTTTATAGCGATCCGATAATCGCCGGGGAATCACCACGAATCCGCCTGGTTCGCATTTCGCGGGCTTGGGCGTGACAATCGAGCAGGCGCTGCTCTAGCTCGGCGAGCAGGTCTTCGTCGGAAAGCTGGGCTACTTCCTCGGGCAAAATCGGCCGGCCGACCACCACCCCCAACCGGGAGAGCCGCGGCCACTTTGCCGTCCGCGGCCAGGCCTGATACGCGCCGTCAAGCCCGACCGGAATGAGGGGAACCTTGCTCCGCCGGGCCACCGCGATGAACCCCGGTTTTAGCGGGGCAACCTCGCCGTCGCTGCTGCGGGTTCCTTCCGGGAAAATCAGCACGAGCTCGCCCGCCTTGAGGCGGCGGAGCGTCTCTTTGAGGCCCGCCAGGCCGCCGCCGTCGCGATCAATCGGAATGGCGTCCAGAAAGCGAATCAGTTGGCTCAGCACCGGCACGCGAAACAGCGTGTCCCGCGCCAGATAGTTCATCCGGCGGCCGCATGTGAGGCCCACCAGCGGCGGATCGAAATAGCTTTGATGATTCGCGCAGACCAGCCCGCCCCCCGCGGCCGGCCAATGCTCGCGACCCGCCACGCGCAGGCCAAACAGCCACACCGCCACCAGTCGGCAAAGCACTCGCAGGGCGTTGTAGCCCAGGCGCTGGAATAGGGAACGGGGCATGGGGTGCTTCGCGTAGGACGAAGCCATGCTTCGTCGCCGGTCGGGGGATTGCCAAAGGTGGGCGGGGCTTTTTCTCACCCTAAACTCGATCCGCGACAAACACCAGGCGCGAACCCCCGCCCCGTGCGTATAATCAGGCAACTCCACGCCCCACGCTTCCGTCCACTTCCCGCTATTTTTCAACGCCCTTTCGCCATGACGAAATCTGCCAAACCAATCTGCTTCCGTCACCTTTTTGCCTCGGCCCTCGTCGGCCTCATGCTGCCGCTCGCTAGCTGGGGGGCGGAAACGGCCGCCGTCAGTGAAGCGCGCTTGCGGGAAACCGTGACGTACCTCTCTTCCGACGAACTCGAAGGACGGGGCGTCGGCACCAAGGGGATCGACAAAGCAGCCGACTTCATCGCCGATCACTTCGCCAAGCTCGGCCTGAAAACCGACCTGTTCGACGGCACCCCGTTTCAAAAGTTCGAGGTGAATGTC
This sequence comes from Pirellulaceae bacterium, assembly GCA_033762315.1. GTDB lineage: Bacteria > Planctomycetota > Planctomycetia > Pirellulales > Pirellulaceae > CAYLLN01. Next base: position 32,572 of record JANRLS010000270.1, on the reverse strand, counting down.
ACCGTCGAAATGGGGCCGCCAGAAAAGAACCGGCTCACGCTTATCGGCCCGGCCAAAGAAGGGGCCTCCCCCGAAAAGATCGAACTCAAGCTCAGCGACACGTTCACGCCGCTGGCCGTTGGCGGCACTGGGCAGTTCGACGCCCCGCTCGTCTTTGCCGGCTATGGCATTACCGCCAAAAACATGAAGCAAGGGGACAAGGAATTCACCTACGACGACTATGCCGGGCTCGACGTGAAAGGGAAGGTGGTCATCGTCATCCGCAAAGAGCCGCAGCAAAAGGCCGCCAAGAGCGTGTTCAACGGCGACAAGCCAAGCCAGCACGCGATTTTCCGCTCGAAGCTGGCCAACGCCAGCGAGCACGGGGCGGCGGCGATCATTTTGGTCAACGACGGCTTGGAACTGGAAGGCCGCCGCGAGAAGTCGGCCAATTCGCTGGCCGAGGAACTCGAAAAGCTAGTTGTCCTGCGCGACAAGCTCAAAGCCGCCCCAGCCGGCGAGCAAACCGCCCTGGCCGCCGAGATTCAAAAATCGGCCGAGCAAGTGGCCGAATTCAGCCGCCGCCTGGCCACGCCGGCCGACGCCATTCTTGCCTTCACCGACGCGGGGGACGAAACCTCGCATCCCAAGCTCCCCGTGTTTTTCGCGACGCGGGGCTCGGTCGATGAACTCGTCAAAAAGGCGCTGGGCAAGGACCTGGCCACGCTCGAAAAGGAAATCGACGGCGATCTCGTTCCCCGCTCGGCCGAACTGACCGGCTGGCGGGCGGAAGGGGAGACGCAACTGGTCCAGAAAAAGGCGCAAGTGAAAAACGTCGTGGGCGTACTGGAAGGGGAGGGCCCGCACGCCGACGAAACGATTGTGATCGGCGCGCACTACGACCATCTCGGACTGGGCGGCGCCGGCTCTCTGGCACCGTGGACGACCGACATTCACAACGGGGCCGACGACAATGCCTCGGGCACCGCCACGCTGCTGGAAATGGCAACTCGCCTGGCGACCAGCGGCCAGAAGCCCAAGCACCGGATTGTGTTCATGGCTTTCACCGCCGAAGAGCGGGGCCTTTTGGGCAGTGCCTATTACGTTCGCAATCCGCGGTTTCCGCTGGAAAGCACCATCGCCATGTTCAATCTCGACATGGTCGGCCGCCTCAAGGACGACAACCTTGCCATTTATGGCACCGGCACCGCGAAGGAATTCGAGCCGCTGGTCGATGCCCTGTGCGCCAAGGCCGGCTTCAAATTGACCAAGCATGCCGGCGGTTTTGGGCCGAGCGATCACTCGTCGTTCTACGGCAAGAAAATTCCCGTGCTGCACCTCTTCACGGGGACGCACACCGATTATCACCGCCCCAGCGACGATGCACCCAAGCTCAATATTGAAGGAATGCGGCGGGTGACCGATTTGCTCTCGGCGATTGTCGAGGCGACCGATGGTTCCTCGACCCGGCCGACCTACATCGAAGTGAAAAAGGTCGAGCAGCTCGCCATGTCCGACGATGCTGGAGGCGACCGCCCGTCGTTTGGCTCCATGCCCGCCTATCCCAACCCCGTCGATTACGGGGTAATGCTGGAAGCCGTCATTCCCGGCAGCGCGGCCGAAAAGGGGGGGGTGAAAGGGGGGGACGTGCTCATCAAGTTTGGCGAAAGCAAAATCACCGTGCTCGAAGACTTTGAAAGCGCCCTGCGCAAGCACAAGCCGGGGGATAAGGTGAAGGTGGTGCTGAAGCGGGGCCAGGAGACGATCGAGACCGAAGTGACCCTGACCCGCCGGCGGATGTAGCAGGACGGCTGCGACGTTCCTCGACAGGAGGGGTGCAGGTGTTTCGAGATAGCGAAACCCGGCTGCCCACTTGCTGGGTTTTGCTGACGCAAAACGCCAGCCACCCAACCTAGCAATCCCGCCGGCGGATGTAGCATCGCCCTTGTGCCCCCCGGCGCGATGGGCCACAATAACGCCAGTTCAAGTTGAATTCCCTACGCGGCCTCCCCACCGGAGGTCGCGTTTTTTTCGCCTGCCCAGCAAGTTGCCATGGACGACTACTATCCGATGACCCGCAAGGGCTTTGAGAAGATCAAATCCGAAACCGACCACATGGAAAATGTGCTCATGCCCGGCATTGCCGAGAAGATCGCGGCGGCGCGCGCGGAGGGAGATCTCAAGGAGAATGCCGAGTATCACGCCCAGCGCGAAGCGCAGGGGCTGTTGCAAGCCAAGATCAACATGAACCGGACGAAGCTGGCGAAGGCCCAGATTATCGATCCGACGACGCTGCCGCGCGATCAGGTTTGCTTCGGAGCCACGGTGACGGTGAAGGACCCCAAGTACGGCGACGAAGAGGTTTATACGCTCGTCGGTGCCGGCGAAGAGGACTACGACCAGGGGCGGATTCTCGTCACCAGCCCGCTCGGCCAAGGGCTGCTCGGCAAGAAGATCGGTCAGAAAGCCAAAATCCCCGCACCGAAGGGGGCTTACGATCTGGAGGTCGTTTCCATCGCCTTCGACTACCTCGAAGGGGACGCGTAGCAAGCCGCTCACCCCCTTTCCCCCTCGCCCCCTCTCACCCTCATGCTCGCTTCACTGCTAATCTTCGCGGTGACTCTCCCCGCGCAAGTCGATCTTCCCGCCGCCCGGCCGGTGCCGGCCATGCAGGTGATTCCGCTGCCTCGCGGCGAGGCGCGGATCGAGCGGAATGGGGAGGAAGTTTCGCGCTACCATTTCGGAGGCGACCTGCGGCGGCCTTTTCTGTTTCCGCTGATCGGGCCTAGCGGCAAATCGCTGACGCGGATGGGGCATCCGCGCGATCCGAACGGCCATAGCCACCACAACTCGGTCTGGGTGACGCATCACGATGTGGGGGGCGTCGCCTTTTGGAACGATGCCCCCAGCAGCAAAGGGCGGATCGTCCAGCAGCGGGTTGTTCGCTACGAGGATGCCGACGACGAGGCGCTGATTGAAGTGGTGAACCTCTGGCAAGACGATGCCGGCAAGACGCTGCTTACCGAGCAGCGGGGGATGCGCTTTCGCCCGCAAGACGGGGGCCAGTGGCTCCTCGTCCTCGATTTGACGTTTGCCTCCCCCAAGGAGCCGGTGACGCTCGGCAAGACGAACTTCGGGATGCTTGGTGTGCGGATGGCGAAGACGATTGGCGTACACGACGGCGGCGGCACAATCCGCAATAGCGAGGGGGGGATCAACGAGCCGCAAGTTCACGAGAAGCCGGCTCGCTGGGTCGATTATTCGGGGCCGATCACCCGCGAGGCCCGCGAGGGGATCACGCTGTTCGATCACCCGCTCAATCCGAATCATCCCACGGTGTTTCACGTGCGGGACGACGGCTGGATGGGGGCCGCGCTCACCTTCTCGGCCCCGCGCACGATTGAACCTGGCCAGCCGCTGAAGTTGCGCTACGGCCTCTGGGTCCATGCCGGCATGCCAACTGCTACGACGATCGACGAGGAATTCGCCGCCTTCGCCAAGATCGGCGATCTCCCGCCGTTGCCGGCCAAGAAGTAGTCCGCACACTAACCCGAAGCGTCAGCGAGGGAGCTCTCCCCACACAAGCCCGCAGCGCCAGCAAGGGAATCTGCCAAGAGACCCGCGCGGGAGCTCGACGAAGCACGGCTTCGTCCTACCCCTTCGATTTGTCCTTATCGATTTGCGGCGGTTCGGATTTATCCCACTTGGCGGCCTTCTCTTCGTCGCTCGGCTCGGTGAGCGGGCGGACGATCCGAAAGCCGACGCCGAGCGCGTCGGTGAAATACCAAATGCTCTGCGGAATTTGCGGGTCTTGCTGCTTCCAATCCTCGCTGGAGCCGACGCGGGCGGCGCTGCGGCAGAGGGCGGCATCGGCATCCCACGAGCCACCCCGCACGACCCGCGGATACTCGACGAGCGGAATCGCCAGCGGGTTCTTCGCTCCCTCACTCGTGGAATAGAACTTCCGCGTGTACTGATCGAGCACCCATTCCGAAACGTTGCCGTGCATGTCGTGCAGGCCCCACGTGTTGGGCTTTTTCTGGCCGACCTTTTGATACTTCTCGTTGCTGTTGTCGTAGTACCAGGCATAGTCCCCCAATGCCGCCGGATCGTCGCCAAACGAATACGCCGTGGTCGTGCCGGCCCGGCAGGCATATTCCCACTCGGCTTCGGTCGGCAGGCGATAATAGCGGCCCGTTTTCGCGGTCAGCCACTGGCAAAAGACGCGAGCCGCGTGCTGCGTCATGCAAATCGCCGGATAGCCCCGCTTGCCCATGCCGAAGGTCATGTCGGTGTAGGGCTTGGTCGGCTGGGTGAGCTGATACTTTTCGGCGACCCGGTCGCGTTCGGTTTCGGCGGAACCCAGAATCTGCCGGCGGGCGATGTCGAGATCGGCCATCCAGACTTCGTACGCATCCCAGGTGATCTCGCACTTCGCCATCCAGAAGGGATCGAGCGTCACCTCGTGCCGCGGCCCTTCGTCGGCCTTGCGGCCCGGTTCGGCGTCGGGGCTCCCCATCGTGAACTTGCCGCCGGGAATTGGCAGCATCTCGATTTTGGCCTCGGTGTGCTCGATCAGCTCGACATAGGGCTTCATCTCGGCCGCGGTCTTCGCGGCCGCGTTTTCGACCGGCAGCGGGGCGGGATGTTCGGCCAGGGCCAACGAAGGATGGATTCCCGCCAACGCGGCGAGCAGGGCAAGCGAGTGGATTCTCATGACGCGAAACCTCGGCGGACAGTGGCGAAACGACTCCGCATTTTACCCGGAAAGTCCCTCCGCTGAAGGCTCGCGGCGAGCAATTGTCCGCTAAGCCGGCCAGTGGCCGGCGGGTATAATGAAGGAACTTTGTCCAAAACCGTTCATTCCGCCATGTCGCTCGTTCCCCTGCATACGCTCCATCCGCGCCGGTTCGAGCAGAACCGGTTCGTCTATCCGGTCCTCAGCCGGCGGAGTGGCGGCGTGTCGATTGGGGTGAATCTGAATCCCGACAAGGTTTGCAATTTCGATTGCATCTATTGCCAGGTTGATCGGACGAGCCAGGCGGAAACCCGCTTCGTCGAGACCGACCGGCTGCTGGTCGAGCTCGACGAGACGCTGCAACTGGCGGCCAGCGGCGAGATTTTCGACCATCCGCCATTTCAGGGGACTCCCCCGCATCTGCGCCGGCTGAACGACATCGCCTTCAGCGGCGACGGCGAGCCGACGTCGCACCGCAATTTCGACGAGGTGGTCGCCGCCTGTGCCGAGATCAAGCGGCGGCTCGGGCTGGATGGCGTCAAAATGGTGCTGATCACCAACGCCAGCCTGTTTCATCGCCCGCATGTCGAGCGAGGCCTGGCGATTCTCGACCAGAACAACGGCGAAATCTGGGCCAAACTCGAAGCGGGGACCGAAGCGTATTTTCGCCTCGTCGATCGCACGCCGATTCCCTTCCGCCAGATTCTGGACAACATCACCGCCGCCGCGCGGGTCCGGCCGCTGGTGATTCAGGCCCTCTTCATGCGGGTGAATGACGAGCCACCGAGCGATGCCGAACTGGTTGCCTTCACCCACCGTCTGCAAGAGATCCTCGCCGGCGGCGGCCAGCTCTCGCTGGTGCAGGTTTACACCGTGGCCCGCAAACCGGCCGAGAGCTTCGTCCAGCCTTTGGAGGACGGGGAAGTCGATGCCATCGTCCGGCTGGTGCGCGACCGCGCCGGCATTCCCGCGACGGCTTACTATGGGGCGACGCAGCCATGACCGAATCCGCGAAAGGCCCGAACATCGCCCTGTGGATCATCGCCGCCCTGGTGGCCTGGGGAGGATATTTGGCGGTCGGCTCGTATCTGCATGGCCGGACGATGTTGTGGCAACGTTCGGCGATTGTCTTTGGCGTGGTAGTGCTCTTCGCTGGCTTTTGGCTGGTAATGCTCGCCGCTCGCCGGCGGCGACTCGCCCGCGAGGAAGAGGAATAGCACCTCGGCGTCACTTTTTCTTGCAATTGAGCTGGTCGTCGGGAATCCGCAGGTCTTCGAGAATTCGGCCCTGGATAATCGTTTCTTCGACGATTCGGGGCACATCCTCGACCCGCACGCCGCCGTACCAGATCGCTTGCGGATAGATGACGATGGTCGGCCCCAGTTCGCACTGGTCGAGGCAGCCGGCCGAATTGGCCCGCACCGTCGTTTTGAGGCCCCGCCGCTTCACTTCGCTTTTGAAAGCGTCCCGCAGGCGTTCGTCCCCCTTGGGATCGCAGCTGCCGCGATCGCTTTTCGAGTCGCGCTGATTGACGCAGATAAAGATGTGATGGGTAAACGCTGCCATGTCGTCATTTTGGTCCGCCACGATGAAACAGCAAGCCCTTTTCGGGCAGTTCCCCTGCCGATTGATTTCTATGGCGACACGACTGAGAATGAGCGGCTGAACCTCAAGGATCATGGATATGCGTCGCATTGCTCGCTGGTTTATCGGAAAGGGGACGGTTCTCGCGCTTGTTTTCGCCGCGCGATTCTCGCTCGCCGACGATGCCCCTCCGCCGGAAGAAATCGACAACCCCCTGCTTCCCAATGCTTATCGCGTGGTGGAGAAGGTCATTTCCGGCGGCCTGCCCGAGGGGGACGAGGCTTTCGCCGCCCTGAAAAAGCTGGGAATCAAGACGATCATCAGCGTCGATGGGGCGAAGCCCGACGTGGCGACCGCCAAGAAATTCGGCCTCCGCTATGTCCACCTGCCGCACGGCTACGACGGCATTCCGGCCGAGCGGGGGCGCGCGCTCGCCAAGGGGGTGCGCGATCTGCCGGGGCCGATCTATTTGCATTGCCACCACGGCAAGCACCGCAGCCCGGCGGCTTCGGCGGTCGCCTGCGTTGCGGCGGGCCTCTTGCCGGCCGATAGCGCGCTCGGCGTGCTGCAGGCGGCGGGAACGAGCGAAAACTACCGCGGTCTGTATCAATCGGCACGGGAGGCGCGCCGCGTTCCCGACGAGACGCTCGACCAGCTGGTGGTCGAATTTCCCGAAACGGCTAAAATTCCCGCGCTGGCCGGCGCGATGGTCGAAATCGAGCACGCCTTCGACAATCTCAAGGTCTTTCAAGCCGCCGGCTGGAAGCCCTTGCCCAAGCAGCCCGCGCTTGATCCCGCCCACGAGGCGCTTTTGGTGAAGGAACATTACCACGAGCTACTCCGCCGGCCTGAAGTGCGGCGCGAACCGGCCTCTTTCCAGCAGATTCTGCGCGATGGCGAAAAAGCGGCCGAATCGCTGGAGACCGCGCTCCGCGCCTGGCTCAAAGCGCCAGCCGCCACTCCTCCCGAGGAAATCGGCCGTGCTTTCACCGAGGTGGACTTCTCATGCGCCACCTGCCACCGGCAATTTCGGGATGTCCCCCTCGGCGAGAAGCAAAAACGCTAGCAGCGGCAGGCCTTGCTAGCATGAGCGACGATTCGGCGGTGATTGATCTTTGCCCCACCTCCCTGCTCTGTTAGTTTCCGCGCTTGTTTCGGCCCCCGACAATTCCGTGCACCGGCGCGAGCGGTGAAGCAATCGCGATGGCGACAATCCTGGTGGACTCCCGCACGCACGCCTACGGCAAGGCGGTGCTCGACGCGATGGCCGGCGTCTGCACCGATCTGGGACATCGCTGCTTGCGCTGGCACTCGCTGGGCAACCTCGACACCAGCTTGCGGTTGCTGGTCGTCGGCAAGCCGGACCTCGTCATCATCTACAACGGCCTGAACTGCGAGCATCGGAGCTGGCGCTATCGGCTGGAGCGAACCGGGGCGACCAAGCTCTACACCGAAGCGGGCTGGTATCCGCAGCGCGACCATTGGCAGGTCGATCCCAGCGGCATCAACGCCAATGCGGGTTGGGTTTCGCTGCCGCTCCATTCGGAGGCCAAAACACCGCTGCCAATCCGGGACCGGGGAGACCTGCTCGTCATCATGCAGTTCGATTGCGATACGCAGCTTTCGCCGCTGATGTCCCCCTGGTTTCCCGACATGTTTTCGCTGGTCAAGTTCCTCGTCGAACATTCGCGCCTGCCGCTGCGGCTGCGCAAACATCCGCGGCACGAGGTCGATCCGCGGATCGTCGAGCTGGCCCGCGAGCGAAAAATTCCCTGGGACGAGGCTCCGACGCTGGCCGAATCGCTCCGCGCCTGCCGGGCGGTCGCCACGATCAACTCCTCGAGCGGAGTCGAGGCGCTGGCCAACCACTTGCCGGTGCTGTGCTATGGCCGGGCGGTGTTTCGGCATGTCGGCGCGGTGCTCTGCCTGGGGCCCGATGGAGCGCGAACCACGGCCGCGACGCAGTCGCTCGCCCGCGGAAAATCGGCCGTGTTCGTCGAGCCGCTGACCGAAGTGCTCGACCGGATCATCCATCATCAGTGGTCGCTGGCCGACGTTCCCGCTCGCTTGCCCGGCCTGCTCGACAAGCTGCTGACCGAGCGCGAAGCGCAGGCCAGCCTGCTGCATCCTCGCGCCCGCGGCCTTAAGCGGCTCGTCCGGCAAATCTGGAACCGCAAAGCGGCCTGAGAGCTGGCCGCTATTTCAGCGCCGGCGGCTTGTTCGCCTGGAAATAGTCGCGCATGTTCCGCAACTCTTCCAGGTCGATGCCGTCGGGTTTCGCGGCGAGGATGGCGTCGATATCCGCCACGGCGGCATCGCGGCGGCCGGTTTCCCAGCGAACCACGGCCCGCAAACCCCGTTCGCGAACGAGCGCCGGATCGAGCACCAGCATTGCGCTTGTATAGCGGCCAATCGCCTCGCGGTCGGGCGCTTTGCCCCCTTGGGCCACGCCAAGCAAATTCTGCAACATCCGCAGCAAAATCTGCCTCTCGCCGGTGGCTTTGAAATGGGCGTCCGTTGCCGCCTCGCCGGTAAACTCGAGGACCTTCTTCTCTGCCGCCTCGCGCGACAGCGGAACGCCCCCCTCGAAGACATCGATCAATTGCGGCTCTCCCCTTTCCGGCACGTGCCGCACCACAAAATGCCCCGGCAGGCCAACCCCTTCGAGCTTCACCCCTAGCCGGCGGGCCAGTTCCAGGTAGAGCACCGAGAGGGTAATGGGCAGCCCTTCGCGGTCGTCGATCACGCGATTAAGATAGCTATTTGCCCGGTGGTAATAATCCGACCGGCTGCCGTGGAAGCCGTTCCCCTTGAAAAGATAATCGTTGAGGGTCGCGAGCTTTTCACCAGCACCGGCCTGCGGCGGCAGTTTCTTTTGCACTTCGGCAGCCATCCGCTCGACATGCTTCACATACGCCGCGACATCCAAGTCCTCTTCGTCGAGTGCGGCAATGGTCAGGGCCGCTCGCAACAGGTCGATCTCCTTGACCATCGGCCCCGCCAACTTCTCGAACTCGGCCAGCACGCTCGCCAGCCGCACATCGCCAGCAAGCAGCTTCAGCTCGCGAGCGCGCGATTCCAGCTCCGCGGCCCGCGTTAGCAGCACCGCTTGCGCGTCTTGCGGCCGTTCACCGGCGAGTGAGGCCGCGGCGGGAGGGAGCGTTTCGGCCCACGCAGGGAGCTTTTCGATCTGGGCCGAAATTTTGGCGATTGCCTCCGGGCTCGGCTTGTGGCTGGGCAATTCCTTGCCGACGGCGAACTGGCGGAACTGCGCTTCGGTCGTCCGAAACTTGGCGAGGCCGATTCGCCCGGAAGTGAAAACATCGTCGGTCGAGGCGAAGGCCAGCTCTTCGTTGACATAGCACGACAGCTTCCCCTTCTCGACCCGCACCTTGAGCCGATTCCACTCGCCGGGCAAATAAGCGGACGAAGGGCGCTCGATCAGCACCCGCCAGCTGAAGACGTCCGGCCCATCGAACCGGCTGAGCCGCAGTTTGCCGGCCGAGGGATAGAAGCCGTAATGCTTTTCGTCCCCATCGGCATGAAAGGCGAGGCCGGCCGCTCCCGATTCGTCGTCCAGCTTCACGGTCACGGCGATCTCATAAGGGAGCTCCGGCGGCGCTTCGCGCGCGAGCAGCAGCGCTCGCCCGCCAAAGCCCGAGCCCGAGCCCCCCGCCAGAATGCGCCCCGCTCGCTGCTGCCAGCGCGCACCAAACAGCGGTTCCCACTGGGCTAGATCGACCGTGCCAATCGTCAGCCAGCGGTCGATGGGCACGGGATTGGGCCTGGCGAGCAACGTCTTCAAGGCGTTGATCTCGACCGCGAAACCGAGATTGTCGGTGACGAGCGACTTCATCGTGACGATCCCCAGCACGCGCCCCTGGGCATCGATCACCGGCCCGCCGCTATTGCCGGGTTCAACCGGCATGGCGAGCTGAATCATTTTGCGGCCGTCGAATTCGCGCCGGCCCGAGACGACGCCGCTCACCACGCTGTGCTTGAGCCCCTGCGGGTTTCCCATCACGACGACCGGCTCCCCTTGGTCGATGGCCTCGGAATCGGCCAGTTCCAAAGCGGGGAGGTTGTCGAGCGTTTCGACCCGGACAATCGCAAGGTCCATCGCCCGGTCCGAGGCTTCGACTGCCGTCACTTTCAGCGATTTTCCCGCGGCGGTTTGCACGGTGATTGGCCGCGCCTCGCCGATGACATGCAGGTTCGTCGCCACGAGGCCCGCCTGATCGATGATAAAGCCGGTCCCCAGCCCTTGCTGGCCCCCTTCGCGGCCGCCATGCGAAATGACGACGATGGAAGCCTTGACCCGTGCCGCCAGTTCCTTCACCGACGGAGCCGCCGGCTCGTCGGCGGCCGTTGGAAAAGCGAGCAAGACGCTCCCAAAAAGCGAAACCAGCGAGACGAGCGACAGGCGCATGAATTCACCGCGGGGGTTGCAGCTTTTCCAGCGCGCGGCTGGAGATGCGTTTGACATATTCGCTACTGTCTTTGGTCGCCGCTTGCAGGGCTTGTTCGGCGGGCTGGGCGGTGTCCCCCAGTCTTTCGAGGGCGCTGACCGCCTGGATGCGGGCTGCCTCTTGGGGATTGGCGAGCGTGCCAACGAGCACCGGCAGCCCCTTATCGGCCGCGCCCAGCACCGTCAGCCCTTCGGCCGCGACGATCCGGCAGGCCACTGACGAGTCGATGAGGGCATCGGAAAAGAGAGTCACCGCCGTCGCCCGGCCGGCATGGTCGGCGGGGAGCTTGAGGGCGAATCGCCGCACGCCGGCCAGCGCCCAATAGCGAATCGTGCCGCTTTCATCCTCGCACAAGAGGAGCAACTCGTTGAGCCAGATCAGCTTATCGGGTCCCTCGGCCTGCTGGACCGCCATTTCGGACAAAGCCCAGGCGGCGAGGGTTCGCTTCCGGCGATCGACATTGGGATCGAGGTCCGCCAGCCATTGGTCGCGTGTCCGGCCGAGCAGTTGCGGCTCGGCGGCTGAAAGCGCGGGCAAGGCGCACAACGCTACCAGCAGCCAACTGGCGAATATCCCCAGCGCAAGCGACAAGCGGCAGTGGGCCAAGGGGTTGCTCCGTGTTATTCGGCGGGAGAGGATTCGGCGGAACCAAGCTCAGTGTCGCCAGACTTGGTGTTGCCAGGTTGGGGCGGGGACTGTTTTTCGAGCGCGGGGACGCTGATTCGCCGCTTCCAGGTTGCCTTGCGGCCGATTGCCTTGGGATGCCGTTGGGCGAGCATTTGCCGCGGGGGCGGAGGCAACACGCCGCCGGGCATCTTGTCGATGAGCTGCACCTTCGCCGCCCGGGGCCCGCGCTTCTCGCCGGGCTTTTCGTCCGGATCGCGCTTCGCATATTCAAACATCACCGGCTGATCGGGGCGCAGGTTCGCGAATTGCTCCGGGGGCATGATCGAGGCATGAAAATAGACATCCAGCCCCCCTTCTTGGCCAATGAACCCAAACCCACGCTCGGAAAGATGCTTGATGAAGCCGTAAAACATGGTGCCAGAATACCACGCCCGGCCAGCGGACGAAATCGGCCTCGCCGCCGCTGATCCCCCTTATCGCTCGGCTGGTCCCGCCGGCACCGTCGGCAGCAGCGGCAATTCGCCATAGATTTGCGGAGTCAGTGGGGCCTCGGGCGATTCCATCGCTTGCGGCTCGGTCATCGGCAGCGGTTCGGCATGGCCGTGGTGGCCGTGCGGCAGCAAGTCGGCGGGGACCACTTCGTCGGGCTGCGGCAGCGGCAGAACCCCGTCGCCCGTGCGCCAAATCCAAGGATCGAATTCGCCATAGTCCTCGCTAATCTTGCCCGGATCGATCCACAGCCCTTCGCCATCGAGCTGCAGGGTGCCCAGGTCGAAATCGAGGGCCCGCCGGAGCGATTCGTAGTTGGTCCAGATCGTGAGAAAGTTGTTTTGGGCTTGCAGCAAGTCGCTGAGGGCCGACACCGAATCGCGAGCCGCGGTGACGCCGGCGGTCTGGCTTTGCTCCTGCTCGGTCTGCAAATAGCCGTTGAATTCGATCTGCTGGGCGGCGATCAGCACCGCCTGGCGTTGCAGCTCGAAGTTGATTTGGTTGGTGTAGATGGTGCGCAGTTCGGACCGCAGCGCGGCGGCCACCTGATCTTCAAAGGCATAGAAGCTCCGCCGGGCCTGCTGATATTCGATCAGCGCCTGGCGATAGACATTCCGCTCCGAGCGGCGGGTGATCGGGGCGTCGAACTGAAAGCCGGTCCGCAGGCGGCCGGTGTTGCTGTTGAGATTGAACGGGTTGTCGCCGACGTTGCTGATGTCGCCGCTGAAGAGAATGTTGACTGTCGATTGCAGCTGGTCGGCATTGAACTGGATCAGCCGCCACGAATCGACGAGGCCGGCGCGGGCGTTCATCCAGTCGCGGCGATATTTGCGGGCCACGTCGAGCGCCTTTTCGGCCCGAATGTCAACGGCGGCCAGCTCGATGCTCTCGCTGCGTGCCTGGGCCTGCACCAGTTGCAGGGCGAGAATATCGCTGGGAATCTCGTTGAGAATGTCCCGAATGCCGCCGGCCGCCGCGCGGGGCACGAGCACCCCGTCGTACAGCTCCAGGTAGAGCTTTTCGGGAGTCCACGTTTTACCTTGAGCGAGAATTTCGTCGAGCTTGGCGGCCCGTTCGCTCATGTGCTGCTCGTATTGCTCCTTGATTTTGGCGGCGAGCCGCTCGACCTCGGACCGGGCATTGGCCAGCGATTGATCGAGCCGGTCCGGGCGAAAGATGTCGGCATTCACGTCGGTGACGGGGAGCAGCGGACATGGCTCGCTTTGCGAGGCGACAATCCGCTCGCGGAGCTTGGCCAACGACTCCTTGCGGCGGGGCAAGGCGGCTTCCAAACGGGCCAGGTCGCCATCCAGTTGCGGCAGCAAATCGGCCAGCAGCCGCTCGCGCACGCCGCGAATCGATTGCAGCCGCTTTTTCAGCTCGACGATGTCTTGCTCCAGTTCCGGATACCAATCGAGGGCGTTGCGGGTGGCGGCGGGAGCATTGGGATCGGGCTCGACCGAGCGAACATGCTGCGAAATCCGCAGCGGGACCGCGCCGAAATCGCGCACGATTTGGTCCACCTGTCGCTGCAGCACCTCGGACTGTGGCTCGATCAGCTCGAATTCGTCGAGCATTTTGTCTTGCACGCGGAAACAGAGCTGTGGCGGCAGGCCGAGGGTGATTTTGAAGGCATCGAGCGTCTGCTGATATTGGTTATTCGTGTTGAGCAGCGTGCTTTCGGCATTGAACAGCGCTTGCCGGGCCTGGGCGACCTGCAGCTCTTGCCGCACGATGTTGTTGAAGCTGCCGATGGTAATGTCCTTGCGCAGCTTCAGCTCGTCGCGAAAGGCTTCGAGCCGCTCCAGATTGCGCCGCAGCCGCTCGACATTGTCTTCCTGATTGCGAATGACCTGGGCATTTTGCAACAGGCCGATATAGCCCCCCGCGCCGCCGCCTCCGGCTCCGCCGCCGCCGCTCGCGGAACCGCCGCCGCCGGCCGTGGTGGTGATCCGGCCAAAGCCGCCGCCGCCGACGCCGCTGAAGCCTTCGAGCCCCGCTCCGAAGACGCCACCTTGCCGCTGCACTCCTTGGCCGATGTCGCGGCCGGTCATGATGTTCACATAGAACCCTTGGCGATATTGCTCCATCGCGCGGACATTGTAGAGCAACTGCCGCTCGGCTCGCGTCAGGCGCTCCAGCACCCGATCGCGGCAGGCATTGCGAAGAAGGGGCTGCAAAACAGTGAAATCGATCAGCGTGTTGGGGGTGTAGCTGTCGGGCCCCGAGAATTGCCAGACGAGCGAATTGGCGAAGCCGACGACGATCGAGCCGCCGGTCGTCGTCAGCTTTTGCAGCGACCAGCCATTCGGCCGCGCGCCGGTTGAGAAGGTCGAGGCTTGCAAAATGCTTGAAGATTCCCCCCCGGCATTGCGCAGGTTGCCATCGGCGGTGAAGAACGTCTGATAGCCGGCAAAGCCCTGCGTCTGAAAGCGGAACCGCTCGAAGCTGACGTCGAGGGCCGAGAGATACAGGTCTTCCTGCTCTTGCTGATAGTTGCGCGAGTGCAAGAGGCCGAGGCGCACCGCATCGTCGGCACCGACGATCATCACCCCCTGCTCGTCGAATTCGATGTAGGCGGGCCAGGCGGGGTTCTCGACGTTCGGCGTATCGCCGTGGTTGTGCCAGAAGGGCCACCCCCGGTGATGATCGACGCAGTGCATGAACTGGTGCGCGGTCGGATCGTCCGGCGGCAGCGGGGGGCAATCGGCGCAGTACGGGTCGTACATGCGCGAGCGCGGGTCGAGGGCGATGGTGTAGTTCGCATTGGCCCAGTGGGGGTGATTCGCCTTTTCGCGAATCAGGTTGTAGGCATCCCAGTCGGCCTGGCGGCGATACCAGGAACGCGCGCAGCCCGACGAAAACGCCATCGCGGCCACCAACACCAGTAGCACGGCGGCCCGCGCCGCGCCGGCGAGCCCGGCGCCATCCAGCCGCAGCAGCGCCGCGGTGAGCGAAACGCACAGCGTGGTCAGCGAGCCTTGCTCGGCGGCGGGAAGTTCGTCGTCGAGTCGGTTCGTCAGGGAAATTAGTCCCGCGCGAACAGTGGCCAGGACTTGCCTGCCCGCCGGGGCGGCTTTCCAAACCTGCCTTCGGCGATCGACCGGCGAGCGCTGCACCTCGATCATTTCGCGCTGCCGCAAGCGTTCGACCGTGGCGCTCATCTGCGCGGGGGAAACGCCAATCTCGGCCGCGAGCTCGACTTGCGCCCGCCCCGCCCCCGCTTCGCATAGCCAGATGACCAGCAGCTCGCCGTCGCTCAGGCCCACTTCGGCGGCCCGTTCGGCCAGAAGTCGCCGCAGCACGCGGCCGGCATGGCTCGCCCGGTGAATCAGCCAAAGCAGTCGTTCGTCTTCTCCCGCCGGAGACGGCGGCAGCTCGGCAGTATTGTTGGGCGTGCTGGTAGGGGGCATCATGCCGCGGCTCGCATGTCGAGAGATCGATTCGTCTTGGAAATATTCGGGAGAAAACGGTTTGGACTTGAACGATCTTGCCGACCTTGCCGATTACGGCGAGTTTGTGGCCGCTAGCGTCCACCCTAATCAGGCGGGTTTGGGCAGGAGGACTGCAGAATTGGTTGGCTGGCGTTTAGCGTCAGCAAAACCCAGTGAATCGCCGGTCGCGCCATGCGGCTGGCCAAGGGAAGGGCGGCCCGCTACGATGCGGGTGCGGAGATTTCCCACCTTGCCCCGCCGGTGCTCGCCTCCCATCCGTGGGTCGCGTCCCCCAGCCTGCGTTTTTCGTGCGCTACGAACACATCACGTCCGAACAGCACCTGCGCGATTTCTGCGACACCATCGCCACCGCGCCGATTGTCGCCTTCGACACGGAGTTTGTCTCCGAAGACAGCTATCAGCCTGAGCTTTGCCTGGTGCAACTGGCGGCTGGCGAGCACCTGGCGATTGTCGATCCGCTGGCGTTCGAGAATTTGGCCCCGCTGTGGGAATTGCTGACGGGCCCGGGGCGGGAGACGCTCGTTCATGCCGGCCGCGAGGAATTTCGCTTTTGCCTGCGCCATGCCGGCCGCCGGCCGCAAAGCTGGTTCGACGTGCAAATTGCCGCCGGGCTGATTGGGATGGAGTTTCCCGCGTCGTATGGCACTCTCGCCGGGCGGCTCTTGGGGAAATCGCTGTCGAAAGACGAGACCCGCACCGATTGGCGGAAGCGCCCCTTGTCGGCCCGGCAGCTCGAATATGCCTTGCAAGATGTCGCCGATTTGACCGATATCCGCAATGCCTTGCATCGCCGCTTGTCTCAGCTGGGCCGGCTCGGCTGGCTCGAAGAGGAGCTGACCACCTGGCAGCGCGAGCTGGCCGAGGTGGAGGCAAGCGAGCGGTGGCCGCGGATGGGGGGGCTGGCGGGACTGAATCCGCGCAGCCTGGCGATTGTCCGCGAATTGTGGAACTGGCGTGATGGCGAGGCGCAGCGCCGCGACCAGCCACCGCGGCGGATTTTGCGCGACGACCTTCTGATTGAGCTCGCCAAGCGGCAAACGAGCGATCCGAAGCGGATTCGGGCCCTGCGCGGCATGGAGCGGGGCGATTTGCAGCGGTTTTTGCCTAAGCTAAGTGAGGCCATCGACCGCGCCCTCGCCTTGCCCGACCGAGAATTGCCCCGCCTGGGGCGCAAGAGCTCGCGGCCGCAGCTCAATCTGCTGGGGCAGTTCCTCAGCACCGCCCTCGGCAGCATCTGCCGCAAGGCCCAAGTGGCGGCGAGCCTGACCGGCACGGCGCAGGATGTGCGCGATTTGATCGCCTATCGGCTCGATTTGGGGGGCTTTGACGACGGCGAGGTCCCCCTTTTGGCGCGTGGGTGGCGGGCCGAAGTCGTGGGTCAGGTGATTGATGATTTGCTCGCCGGGGATGTGGCGATTCGCATCGCCGACCCGCGAGCCGACGAGCCGCTGGAGTTTGAGCGTCGGAAACCTTAGCAAAGACCCCCTGTTCGGGCTATTTTCCGGCATTGCGGTCGCTCGGCGGCCAAATTCGGATGGCCGAGCCGGTTTTCACTCGCTGCGGCAAACCGCTTGACCGGGCCGCTGTCCAGTCGAACAATCGAGCGACGGGGCGAGCAACGCTTCGCCTTGGCGTGGCGACCGTCGCCCCGCGATTCGCGTGCTGACAGGGTGGCGTCATGAGGCATTTGTCGCGACTGGCGCTGGGAACCGTGCAACCCGCCACGCAGACGGAGCCGCTAGTCTGGGGATTGCTCGCGGCCTTGCACGCCGCCGAACGCACCCCCGCCCTGTTGCAATCGTGCTCGTGGCTCGCCCCGCACGACCCGACGCGCTCGCTCATCGGCTCCGGCACGCGTCATCTCGACAGTTGGGCAATGAGCCGCTCCAGCTGCCTGCGCACGATTTTGCGGTCGTCCGAACATGCCGAAATCTCCCTCGTGACCGGGGAATTCGACCTCGCTACCCCCGCCAACACTGCCATCGACGCCCCACCCGGCAGCAGCCTCGATACCTTGTGCGATTGGCTCGATCTGCCGCGGCTCGCGATTGTCGATCTCGCGCAACTTGGCCCCTGCCAGCTGCCGGGATTACCTCGCCGGCTGGATGGCATCTTGCTCGATAACGCCCACGACCGCGATCATGCCGCCCGCTGGCAAGTCACGTTGGAGGCGGTCGCCAAAGTCCCCGTGCTCGGCTGGCTCGACGAAGCCCCCGCGCTGCGCACCCTCTGCGAAACGCTGCCGGCGGGGCGCGATCCCTCGCCCGAACTGTGCCTGGCGCTCGGCAAACGCTTGCGCCCCAACCTGCGGCTCGAGAAGCTGCTCGCCCTGGCCGAACGCTGGCCGCTGCCGCCGCTGCCGGCCGACGACCTGTTGCTCGAACTGCCGCATCGCCCGCTCCGCATCGCCTTGGCCTACGACGAAGATTGCTGCGGCTATTTTCCCGATACGCTCGATCTGCTGGAGCAATCGGGGGCCGAGCTGTGCGACTTTTCGCCGCTTCGCAGCGGCGCTTTGCCCGACGATGCCGATGTCGTCTATTTCGGCTGTGGCCATCCCGAGCGCCGGCCCGAGGCGATTGCCGGCAATCATTGCCTGCAGCAATCGCTCCGCAGCTTTGCCGCTGGCGGCGGACGCATCTATGCCGAGGGGAGCGGCGTCGCCTATTTATGCCGCGAAATGGCCCTTCCTTGCGGCCGCCGCTTGCCGATGACCGGACTTCTGCCCGCCGTCGCCCGCCTCTTGGACGAAGCCGGTCCCCCTGAACCGACCGAGCTGACTTTCGCCGCCGGCAGCTGGATGGTCGATTCCGGCACCGTGCTCCGCGGCTATCGCCATCCCGCCTGGCAACTGGAGCCGCGCGGGCCGCTCGTCACCTATGCCGCCGACCATCGCCAGCGGTTCGACATTCTCGGCCGCGGCAATGTCCTCGCCAGTCGAATGCTCATCAATCTGGCGGCCAACGAGCATCTCATCGCCCGGTTCGTCGAGCCCGCGCTCGTCGCCACGCGGCGACGGGGACGATAAATCGTTGACCGTAGGGTGGGGATCCGCCCGCCGAAAACAAGATTGGTGGGAGGAGCACTCCCTACGCGCTTTCGTCGCAACACAAGCGCGCCAACACAAGCGCGCCAACACAAGCCCGCAGCGCCAGCAAGGGTTCTCTTCCGTTGGGCGATGCCAATCACCCGCGATTCGTCCGTTCACGGCGAAAAAAATTGGGGAGCGCGAGGATGGGGAATCCTCGCGCTCCCCTGGTTACTAGCGGAGCGGCGGGTTGCCAACCCGCGCCCTTGCTGGTGGGACGATCGTTAGGCCCTGGCTGACGCGGCGGGAGAGTGTGACACGGCCCTTGCTTACGCTGCGGGTTAGTGGAACACGGACCCTTGCTGGCGCTGCGGGCTTGTGTAACACAGACCTTGGCTGACGCTGCGGGTCAGTATCACACGGCGGCGAACTCTTCGACGTGCTTGGCGAGCCGCTTGCGGGCGACGTGCAGCCGGCGCTTGATGGTGCCGACCGGGGCGTCGAACTCGCCGGCCATTTCGATCAGCGACTGCCCGCGGACGTAAAACGCCTCGAGCGTCTCGCGATCGAGCCGGCCCAGCCGAGCCAGACCCGCCCGGACGTGATCCTGCCGCTCGTCGGCCAGCACCTCGCTGAGCGGGGTGTCGGTTTCGACGCACGCGGCATCGAGCGCCTCCTGCTCCAGGGCCCGATCGGCCGGCCGGCGGACGATCCGGTTGATCGCCATCCGTCCGGTGATCGAGCGCAGCCAGCCGGCAAACGCCGCCGGCTCGCGGAGCTGGCCGATCTTGGCCATCGCCTGGATGAACACGTCCTGGCACAGCTCCTGCGCCTCGGCAAAATCGCCGAGCCGGCGCACCGCGACCGCCATGACGTGCCGCTCGAACCGCTCGAACAGGCGGCCGAACGCGGCACGGTCGCCGCGCTGAGCGCGAACGACGAGGTCGATCAGCTCGGTCTTGTCGGTGTTTTCGAGTGCGAAGTTCATGGCGGAATCTCCGGAAGAGCGATCAAAACACGCGAACCACCGGGCCTGGGCCACAAGTGGCCAGGACGGCGTTCGCGAGGGAAGGGGGAGAAAACAGCGACCGGCAGCGGCGAGGGATTTTCGCGGTGGATGACCGCGATTCCGCTCGGCTGGCGTCCGCTATTGGGCTGGCGAGTTGTGGGCTAAGGCTGGCCTAACGGCCGACCGATTAGCTTCTTCCTCGCCCGCACCCTGTTCGCGGACGCCGGCACCGGGATTCATCCCGGTGGCAGTGACTTTCACCGCCCGGCATGGTCCCTTGGCAAGGCGACTTTTGTTTGCCGCCAAACTCGGACCACGGCTTCGACGGTGATGCGGCATAGAGGCGCAAGGCGTGCGGGGCGGGTCCGCGCAGCACGCTGGCGCCGGCTACGACCGTGCGAACGAGGACGTTCGCAATGACGGTGGTCGTCAGATTGGCGATGGCGTTAAGCGTGCTACGCATGACAAACTCCCCTGTGCGGCCTTGCGCACAGCGCGAGAGAACCGTGAAGCTCGAAACACAAATCGGACCACTTGCCGATGGCGAGAGGGTTCCCCCTGAGTGTCGTCCCGGCAGGTCGCAAAGGAATGCTGACCGAACCGGAACGCCACAAAGGGCGCTCCCTCTACTTAGAGTCCTTGTCTCTTAGAGACACAGTGCGACCCAATTATTCCATCGGCAAACTGGCCACTCGATATTGCAATCTTACCGCCAGATGGGGGGTTCGGCAATCGCGTGCGAGGCGACTGGCCGACAAAAGACCCCTGCTCGGACGGATCGCACGTTTAGACGGAATGCCGTGCAAAAGGTTCGCGGAGATTCCTGCAAATTATTTCAGCGACCAAAGATGGCGCTGCAAGTCCTTTACAGACAGCGACTTAGGAGTGATTCGCCGGGTGGATGATTGTTGCCGCGTTGCTGGCGACCGTCACCGTGGGCACCTGGTGGACTTCTGCGGTTACGGTTGCCGAGGGGGGATTCGCCGTCGTGGACAGTTCGTTCCACCAGGCGTCGGCCTGCTCGGCGGTCCAGCTGCCTGCGGTGGGACAGGCCGCCAGGGCGGCGGCGAATTCCCGGGCCGAGGCGAAGCGATTGTCCCGCTTTTTGGCGAGCCCCTTGAGGATGATCGCATCCAATTCGGGTGAAACGATGGCCCCGCGGCTCGATGGGGGAGTCGGCGGCGTGTTGATCTGGGCGAGGCAAATCTCCATGATCGAGCCTCCTTCAAACGGCGGCCCGCCGGTCAGCAAAAAATAGCCGACCGCCGCCACCGCATAAAGGTCGCTGCGGGCATCGACCGTGTCCGACGCCTCAACCGCTTCGGGGGACATATAGTGCGGCGTGCCGATGATCGTATTCGCCGCCGTCAGGGCCGCCTCTTTGGTCGCGTCGTTGGCTTTGACGAGGCCAAAATCGAGCACCTTGAGCACATCTCCAATGCCGCCGCGGCGATTGAGCACCAGGTTGGCGGGCTTGATGTCGCGATGCACGAGGCCAATTTCGTGCGCCTCGGCCAGCGAGCCGCAGAGTTGCCGCAGGATGTGAATCACGCGCCCTTCCGGCTGGTGGCCAAACCGCTTGACGAGCGTTTCCAGGTTCAGGCCGTCGAGATACTCCATCGCATAGAAAAAGATGCCGTCGGGGGTGCGGCCGTAATCGAAAATCGCGATCGTATTCGGATGATTCAGTTGACAGGTGAGCTGCACTTCGCGCTCGAAGCGGGCGATGGCGGCATCGGTCGTCTTTTCGGGATGCAGCAGCTTGATCGCCGTGGGCCGCCGCAGCAGCTTGTGTTGCCCCCGATAAACAACCCCCATCCCCCCTTCGCCCAGCTTTTCCTCCAAGCGATATTGCCCTAGCTCCTTCGCCGCCAAGGTCGCCGAGTGGGCTGCCGCCTGCAGCCGGGCGGTAATCACCGTGAAGGCGAGCACCAGCACTCCCGCCGTCGCGAGCAGGCCAAACAGCCCCCAAAATGCCCGCCGCATGATGTACAGGGGCTGAAACGCTTCGGCCACGTCGATTTGCGTTCCCACGCCAAAGTTGTAGGCCGGCAGCCACTGCCACGCGGCGACGACGGGAACGCCGCGATAATCGCGAAAGCCATCGACATTGATCCCCGCTTCCTCCCGAATGCCGCTCGCCACCATCTGCGTGAAGGGCTGGCTGCCGCGCGGCGGAGCGCGATGCCCCCCCTGCACCATGTTCACCCCCGGATCCTTCAACGTCAGATTGAGCGTCGAGCGCACTCCCGGCTGGTCGGGCAAGAGGCCGGCGCGAATCAACTCGCTTGTAAAGCGGCTTTCGGAAAGGATTCGCCCTTCCTTATCGAAGGCATAGGTTTCGCCGGTCGCCCCGGTCGCGGCGACTTGCAAAATCTCGGTGAACTCCACCTCCGGTCGAATTCGGAGCGCCAGAACGCCAATCGGCTCGCCGGTCTGATCGCGCAGCGTCGCGGCGGCGAACATTGTCGGCACCCCCGCCTTCAGCTCCCCCGTTTCGTCCCGCAGCAGCACTTTGCTGGGGACCGGCCGCGTCACCGTCGCCCCCGCCGCCAGCACGCGGCGAATCAGTTCGTCATACGGCGGCGGCGGCGTGGTGCCGACCAATTCGACATGCGAACTCGCCAGCACCAGGCCGCTCGTATCAATCAGCACGAAGCCGATGTAGCGGCGGGCGACCATGTCGGGCCGCAGCAGGGCATCGATCTCGGGCCGCAAGGAGGATGCGATTGCCGCGCTCGTCGGATCGGTCGCCCCTTTCACTTCGCGGGCCAGCTCGATGGCCAGTTTTTGCAGTTGGGGCTGGTTGGCGATGGTCTGCACCTGGGCGATGTGATTTTCCATCCAGATATCGAGGGCCTTCACATCGGCGGCGAGGATCGTTTGCAGGATGTTCGCCACTTCGTGCTTGGCGGCCGCTTCGACCGAGAGGCGAATCCAGAACCCCGCGACGCCAATCATCGCCGCCATGAGGAGCGGCACGATCCACAAGTGCCGGCGAAAAAAACCAAAGCCGATCTGCGCGGTGCGGCCCAGCCGGGCGGCCGCCAGCGAGCGATTCTCAATGCAGGAGGGAGTTTGCACGGTAGCTCACGTCTTTTGCCACAAGGCGGCGGTGTCGTAGGGTTCGAGACCCAGTTGCTGGAACAAGGCGCATAGCGACTGATCCCCGGCCGGCGCTTGGGCCTCGAATTCAACGTAACCCTCGGCCAGGTAGTGCTTGAGCGCCTCGCCGAGTAGGTACGACGACAGCCCCGCCTCGCGGGCTTCCGGAGTGTCGTCAAGGCTGACGAGCCCCACCGTTTGCACTCCCCAGCTTAGCGACAAGGGCTGCACGTCCCAAAAGGTGGCCGAAATAATTGGCTCGCCCCCATCGGGCAGGGTGAGCACGAAGCGGGTCCAGTCGTGCCAGGCCCACAGATTGGCCTCAAACCAATTGTCCGGGGCGACTTCATCTCGCCGGCTGATGACGAACCGCCGCCGCACCTGCATCCACTGCCGATCGACCGCCGGCCGAAACCCGGCCAGTTGCCGGCGATATAAGTGGCGGCTTATCGCCGGCTTATAGCCCCCGGCCGCGAACAGCTCGGTCGCCGTCACGTCGCTCGCCAGCACCCCCGGCAAATGGCTGGCCCCATAAAAGCCGACATAGAACGGCGTGAACGGAAATTGCTCGCCGGCGAATAGCTGCTGGGCCCCGTGCTGACGCAGGTGGTGCTCTCCGGCGGCAAGCAGCTCCAGGGCGATTTCGCCGCGCCGCTCGTGGGCCGCCACCTGCAATTGGCAGATCGTGCCAGCCGAGCGGTCGATGTCGTCCAAATCGCGATTGGCCCCAAAGCCGACATGCGCGAAGCCGACCGGCCGCGCGCCATCGCAAGCGACGATCAGCCCGTGCCGGTCGAACCAAGGCTTGGCGAAGATGTGCTTTTCGAGGAGCGGCGGCGTGACCGCCTGCACCCGGCCGCGCAGCGGCGGCTGCGTCCGCCAAATCTCGGCCAGGGCTGGCGGATCCCAGTTCTGGAAAGGGCGATAGCGAATCAAGGGAGCCGGCGCGGGAAAGGGAAGTCGCCCGGCACACGCGCCGGCGAGGAACCGACGGTATCAATCTAGGGCCACGCCGGTTTGGGCGAAAGCGGGTTATTCAATGGAGGTTAGCGATTGCGGCGGCGAATCGGAATCGCCCGGCGACGAATCGGCGGGAGGCTCGCACCGGCGAATCGCAAGTTTGGGCGTGATAAACCACCGCGAGGCGATGGCGAGCGTGACGGCGGTCATCAGGCAAATGGCGGCGATGAGGAGCCAATCGTCCGCCGATTCACGGAGCCGCTCTTCGAGCGCGATGTCGGCCAGCACGGTCAGCACGAGCACGCTGACGAGCAAGGCCGCCAGATGCAGCCCCCCTCGCACGCGCGCACCGAGCCAGGAACCCGTCCACTGAATACTGGCCGCCATTTGCCGCAGCCAATTCGTGGCAAACGTAAAGGCCAACGTAGCGACAACCCCCAAGGCCAGCAGCCCGCAAACCGCGACCCCCGGCCAATTCTGCTGCCGCCACGAGTCCTCGGCCTGGCTGATCAGTACGGTCACCACGAGCAGGGCGGGAATCCCCAAAGCTAGCGCCAGCAGGATTTCATGGACCAAGTCACGTTTCGACTTGATGACCGTTGCCGCGCGGTCCACGGGACCAGCCAGGCTGGCGACAATTTCGGTCGCTTCCATTCGTCGATAGGCCGGCACCAGCACTTGCCGCTGCTGGCCGTGGGTTCGCAGATCGAAGGGAATGCCCGCTTTGCGCAGCGCGGTTGTCAGGCGGAGCGATTGGGGGAGGCCCTGGAACGTCGCGATCAGGAACCAGCTTTCGGGATCGAGTCCCGTGACATGCGGCCCCGACGGAAGGGGATGGTCGTTGGCCTGCGAGACGGCTTTCAGCACCGCCTGGATTTTGCCGGCCGTTTTCGCGGGTTTGCCATGCAGCAGGGCCGTTTCCGGCGATTCGCTGGCGACCGCCGTGCGGGGGGCGTCATCGGTCGGTGCCGGTGGAGAGGAGGCGGTCCAGTTTCCCTCGCCATAGCACGTCAGCAAAAACCGATAGAGCCGCGTTCGAACACGTGCGAGCCAACCGAACCGCCCCGGCACTTGCTGCGCTGCGGTCGCGTCGGCCAGTTTGGCCCGCCAGTCGGCCAGCAATTCGTTGCGAGAAAGTGCCACAGGTCACCCCGCCTTCCCTTCGCTTATCATCGCCGACTTATCGGCCCAATGCCAGCGTGATTGATGCGGCGGCGGGAAACCGGGACACCGGGACCAGGTTTGGTCCCGGCTATTTTTGTCGCGATGGAACCTTGCTTATCGCGGCGTTACTTCACCGCTTCGACGAAGAGGCTTTCGAGGGGGCGATCGTCGAGTTGGGTGAGCAGCGGATCGCCATAGGACGATTGCTGATAAGCGCAGCGGGTGACTTTGCCAAAGCCCGCGCGGGTGAGCAGCTCGCGGGTGAAATCCCAGGTGAACATGCAGCGCGAGCGACCATACCAGGTGAGTTGCACGATCATCTTCCCGGCCAGCGACTGGGTTACTTCATCGCCGATCAGGAAGTAATCGACATCCCCCGTTCGATAAGCCTGGATCGCCAGGTCCATATCGGGGAGCCCCAGCCGCAAGACGCCGCCGGGACGCAGCAAACGCCGCAGTTCGGACAGCGTTTTCAGTTGGTCGCAAAAGGGAATTTCGGGCAGCACATGAATCCCCACGATGCAGTCGAGCGAATCGGACGGCAGCGGCAGGCCGGCGCGGACATCGGCGACCAGATCGACGCCGGGGCCGGGTTGGATGTCGCAATTGATCCAGCCCAGCGGAGTGATCGGTCCGCAGCCGAGGTGCAATCGCCGGCGGGAGTTGTCAGGCATGGCCATTCCCCGCCACGAACCGCCGCGCGTCGCACGTTTGGAAAGCCTCGGCGAATTTCGCCCCCGCGCAGGCGAGCGCCCGATAAGCGGCGAGACCGCGAAAGCCGCTGACATAGTCGAGACAGGCGAGCTGGCTTTGGTGGCACTGAGCCGCGGCCAGCTTGGCCTCGATCGTGGCGTCGATGGGGACATACACCGCTGGCCGGAGCGGAGTCCAAACTTCGTACAGCCAGACATCGAGCGTTCCCGAAAACCCCCCCAGCGCCCACTTCAGCAAGTGGCAGGTGGCACGGTGGTCGGGGTGCGATTCTTCGCTCCAGGGGCAAAAGACGCGCGAATAGCCATGCCGACCAAGCTGCGCGGCGATGTCGGTCGCCAGTTCCGGCTGCTCGCACAATTGGCCATCGCGACCGGCGAGAAAATTTACCTCCCGAGCGCCGAGGAGCTGGCAGGCGGCATGCGCTTCGGTGCTGCGCAGGGTAGCCAGTCGCTCGCGGCTGGCGGGGGTCGAACTTTCCGGCGCATCGACTCCCAGCTCTCCCCGAGTCATGTAGAGCACGTCGATCTCGGCTCCCGCGCTCGCCAGCAGCCGCAAAGTTCCCCCGCAGCCGAAGGTTTCGTCGTCGGGATGAGGCGAGAGGACCAGAACCTGCTGACCATCGGCACGAAGCATCGGGCGGGGCTTTCGGGAATTGCCGGGAGGAGAAGAGAAGTAGTCGCAGCAAATGGGCAAATTGCGTTCCACGGCGCGTCCGCCAGCGGATTACCGCGTTCGCCCCGCCAAACGAAACGCGCATTTGCAAGGTGCGGCACGAGGGCTGCCCAAGGGAGTACGTCAGAATGTCGTATCCGGGGCGGGTTGGCCGGACAGATTGTCGTTGTTGGAAGCGGGGATGCCTGGGCAATTCAGGGCGATTTAGCGATGTGCCGCACCTGGCGCGCGAGTTGCTTCACGGGGTTAACGCCTCGTTCGAATGTCGCAGTCGCCGAATCTGGATCTCCCCTTCGCCCCCTAGGAATTCCATGCCTGTCCCCCATCGCGCCACGGTCTCGCTCACCATGATCGCGCGGAACGAAGAGCACAATTTGCGCGACTGCCTGGCCCCGCTGGCTGGGCTGTTCGACGAGGTGGTGGTGGTCGATACCGGCTCGCATGACCGAACTCGCGAAGTAGCGGCCGAACTGGGGGCGAAGGTGTTCGAGTTCCCCTGGTGCGATGATTTTTCGGCCGCTCGCAATGCAGCCCTCGACCACGCCAGCAGCGACTATGCCCTCTGGCTCGATGCCGACGACCGCCTCGATACCGAAAATCGTCTGAAGCTGCGGCAGGTGCTCGATCAGCTGCGGCCTGATCGGCGGGCTTATCTGATGGCGTGCCTGTCCCCGGCCGAACACGTGGTCGATGACGCGGCGGTTATCACCCACTGCCGACTGTTTCCGCGAATGCCGGAGGTGCGCTGGGGGCGTCGGGTGCATGAGCAGATTTTGCCGAGCCTGGAGCGGGCCGGGGCGGCGATCGCTCAAACCGACGTGCAAATCACCCACCTGGGCTATCGCGATCCTGCGCAGGTCCGCCGCAAGGTCAATCGCGACTTGCGGTTGTTGCGGCTCGAATATGCGATCGACCCTGGCGACGCGGTGACGCTTTTCAACTTAGGGCTGACGCACATGCGGATCGGCGCCTTTGGCGACGCCCTGACCTACCTGCTTTCGAGCCTGAAAAACGCCCGCGGCCAGGCCGACTGGATGCGGCGGCTCTTTGCCCTGGCTTCCGAGGCGCTGCAGCGCTTGTCGCGGCGCGAAGAGGCACTCAGCGTCCTGTCCCAAGGTGAACAGCTTTTTCCTCACGATGCCGAACTCCTGACGCGGAAAGCGAATTTGCTCTGCCAGGTGGGAGATTTGGGCGGTGCCGAGCGGGTGTTGGTGCGGCTCTTGCGGGCCCCGCGCGAGCAGCATCTGCTGGCGGGGGGCCAGGCGATGCTTGACCGCCGCGAGGGGCGGTGCTTGTTGGGGATGATTTATCGCGATCAGAATCGCCCCCAAGAGGCGGAACGGGTTTTCCAAGAGCTGCTCGGCGAACACGCCGATTACGTGCGGGCTTGGGTAGGGCTGGGCTATGTCTATTTGGGACAAGAGCGGTGGGGGGACCTGAATCACGTTTGCCAGCAGCTCCACAAGTGTCAGGATGGTCAGGTGTATGCCATGCTTCTGAAGGCGGAGGGGATGATCGCCCGAGGGGAGCTGGCCGACGCCAAGCCCCTGATTGACCAGGCGATACTGCTGGCCCCCAAAATGGTGTGGGCCAGGCTGGTGCTCGCGGGCTGGCTCGGCCGGACCGCCAGTCCCATCGAGGAGTGTCAGGCGGCATTTCGCGACATCCTGCGGCTCGATCCGGGGAATGCGGCGGCGATCGATAGTCTCAAGGAGCTGGAGCGGCGGCAGGATTCCAAAGCAGCGGGGCCGCTTTGTTGGACGATCACGGTGTAGGTTGGCTTGGTGAAGGACGCCCGCGATTCACCGAGAAAATCAATGCGGCTAGGCTATAATCAACGGTGGGTGGCGCGGAACACCATCCGCCGGCGGTAGTTCTGGGCAAAGCGAGACGAGAGGCTGGGCGTGAAAGACACAGGCACGGGCGGCACGGGATCGCGGCATTGGAATCCTGAATTGGGAATCGGAATCACGCGCTGGACCGTGGCCGCCTTTCTCTGCATCGGGCTGACACTCGTGCTCGTCGTGGGAGTCTCGCTGTGGGGCGTTTATCACGACCTGGAGCTGATCAGTTCCACGCTTTTGCAAGGCGAGATGGGACGCCTGCGCTCGCACGCCGCCCGCACGGTGGGGATGATTCAAGATGAGGTTTGGCGAAGCGAAAAGCCCAAAGACCTGACCTCGCTGCAAGCCGACCAGACCTTGCGCCGCCACTGGGGACGGACGATCCTCCGCGATCCCTCGCGACTCTACGCCTCGATCGTCGATAACTCGGGGCGCGTGATCGCCCATAGCGAGCCCAGCTTCGAGGGCAAACAGCTCAGCGCCACCTGGTATGTGCGGCTGGTGCCCGAAGTCGGGGACGACGTGGTCGAAACCACCGAGCCTGCTCTCACCGGCGGGGCCCGCGCCTTTGACGTGCGGGTGCCGATCTTCATCAACGACAAGGAAGTGGGGACGTATCACTCCAGTCTGCGTTACGACTGGGCCATGCAGCGGCTGGCCGAGAAGCGCTCGCAAACGCTGCAGGTTTGGTCGTGGGTGTTCGTGGGCGTAGCCTTCGTGGTGCTGATCGCCGGTTTCTCGCTCTATCAAATCAGCCGGCGAATGACGGTTATTGGCGAGGCGATGAAGTTGGCCCGGGTGCGCCGCTTCGTGGAAATCGGGCAGCTGATGTCGGGCATCGCCCACGAAATTCGCAATCCGCTGAACGCGATGCGCCTCAACCTGCATGTCCTCGCACGGCACATTCCCCTAACCGGGCCGAGCGGGGAATCCGCGGCCGGTACCGAGGAACAACTCGATCCGCGGCAGATCATTCACGAAACGAACCAGGAAATCGAGCGGGTTGAGGGGCTGATGCGCATTTTACTGGGCTATGCCCGCCCCGATCAGCCGCACGACGAGGACTTGAATTTTGGCCAAGAGCTGCAATCGACTCTCAATTTTCTGCGTCCCGTGCTGGAGCGGGGCGAAATGCTGGTCCGGGTGCGCGTGCCGGAAGTGCCCGTGTTCGTCCACATGGATCGGGATCGGCTGCGACAGATCGTGCTCAACCTCATCAACAACGCCAAGGACGCGACGGGCCCGGGTGGCACGATCGAGGTGTCGGTGGTTCGGCAAGGGGGCCGGGTCGAGGTCAGCGTGGCGGACGATGGCCCAGGCGTTCCGCCCGCTGA
This sequence comes from Pirellulaceae bacterium, assembly GCA_033762315.1. Classification (GTDB taxonomy): domain Bacteria; phylum Planctomycetota; class Planctomycetia; order Pirellulales; family Pirellulaceae; genus CAYLLN01. The sequence continues at coordinate 3,401 of JANRLS010000270.1, read as the reverse complement.
TCGCGAACGCATTTTCGAGCCGTTTTACTCGACCAAGGAAATGGGCACCGGATTGGGCTTGCCCCTCGTGCGGCGCTACATCGAGGACGTGGGGGGCACGATCGTGTGCCGGGCCAACGAGCCACGCGGCGCGCGGTTCGTCATTCAACTCAACGAAGTGAGCGTCGCGTTTCCGCCCTCCCCCACTCCCGCCAATTTTTGACCCCCCATGGCTTCGATCCGCAAACAACGCTGCATTTTGATCGCGGAAGACCGGGATGCCGAACGCGAGGCCCTGGCCCGCGTGCTGCGGCTCGAGGGGTTCGCGGTGATCGCGGCCCGCAACCCGGCCGAGGCGATGCAGCACGCCACCGCGGGGGTCGATCTTGTCATCAGCGATTTGCGAATGGGCGCGCAAAGCGGCGTCGATCTGTTGGCTTGGTGGCGCGAACGCTGGCCGGGCACGCCGTTTCTCTTGCTGACGGCCTTCGGCACGGTGGATACGGCGGTCGCCGCGATGAAGCTCGGCGCGGCCGACTTTCTCACCAAGCCGGTCGATCCGGATCAACTGCTGTCGCTGGTCAATAGCCTGCTCGGCCGGGGCGACTCCGCGAGCCAGTCGGCTGCCGTCGGCAATTTGCTGGTCGATGAACGGGGGGAAAGTCGCATCGTGGGGAGTTCGCAGGCGCTGGTGGCCGTGTGCGAGCAAGCGCGGCGGGCGGCGCAAACCCAAAGCACGGTGCTCATTCTGGGGGAATCGGGGACCGGCAAGGAACTGTTCTCCGAGGCAATTCACGCGAACAGCCCGCGCCGCGAAGGTCCGTTCGTCACGGTCAACATGGCGGCGATTCCGGAGACGCTGGTCGAGAGCGAACTGTTTGGCCATGTCCGGGGCGCGTTCACGAGTGCCGTCGCCAATCGCACCGGCCGCTTCGAGGCGGCTCACGGGGGAACGCTCTTTATCGACGAAATCGGAGATTTTCCCCTCTCGCTGCAAGCCAAGCTGCTCCGGGCGCTCGAAAATCGCACGGTGACTCCGGTCGGCGGCGATCGCGAGGTCGCTTGCGATGTGCGCGTGGTGGCCGCCACCAGCCGACCGCTCAGCCGCATGAGGCAACTGGGGCAATTTCGCGAGGATTTGTATTACCGGCTGAATGTCATTTCGTTGCAGTTGCCCCCGCTGCGCGAGCGGCGGCAGGATGTGCCCCTCTTGGCGCGCCACTTTCTGGCCGAGTTCGCCAGCCGCTCGGGCCGCAAGCCGCTGGCCCTGTCCCCCGACCTGGCCCGCGAACTGGAACGGCTGCCTTGGCCCGGCAACGTGCGGCAACTGCGGAATTGCCTGGAGCAGATGCACGCCTTGGTCAAGGGAGAGCTGCTGACGCTGGCCGATTTGCCGGCCGATCTGCGGCAAGACTCCGGCGAGGAGGAAGCCCAAGTCGGCTCGGCCGATTTGGAGGCGATCAAACGCACGGCCATCTTGCAGGCCCTGCGTCAATTCGACGGCAATCGGACCCGTGCCGCCGATTTTCTGGGCATCAGCGTGCGGACGCTCCAGCGCAAGCTGCGCGACTGGGGCATGTCCACCTCAATTCCCGGCGAATCGCATTAGCGGCTAGGCCGAACCCGCCGGGAAAGTCCGCTCGCCCTTCACCTTGGCCCGCCGTAGTGCGACAATCAGCGTCGTTCCGAACGCTGACTTTTGTCCGGAGGGGCCACGCGCATGCTGAAACGCATCTTGCTGATTGCCGCCGGATTGCTCGCCGTTCTCATGGTGCTGGTGATCGGCCTCTTCGGCTATGCGGCAACGTTGCCAGCGGAGTTTCACGTCGAGCGCTCGACGACGATCGCCCGCCCGCCGGAGGTTGTGTTTGACCACGTCAACGATTTTCATCGCTGGGACGCCTGGTCGCCGTGGAGCAAGCTCGATCCGGAGGCGAAAATCGAGTTCGCGGGACCACCCGCGGGGGAAGGAGCCGAGTTTCGCTGGGCGGGAAACGACCAAATCGGCGTCGGCAGCATGAAAATCGTCGAGAGTCAGCCGAGTCAGCAGGTGCGGATCAAGCTGGAATTCATCAAGCCATTTCCCGACGTGGCCGACGTGCGATTCACGCTGCAGCCGGTGGCCGAAGGAACGACGATCACCTGGAGCATGGACGGCAAGCATCCGAGCTGGGTGTCGAAGACGATGTGCCTGGTGATGAACATGGAGGGGATGATCGGCGGGAGCTACGAAGAGGGGCTCGCCAATCTGAAGCGAGTCGTTGAGACTCCCCCGGCCGAAAGCGAACCTGCCGCGAATTCCACCCCAGCCCCCTAACTTCGCCACAGCGCCGCCGGAGGAAGAAAATTATCGGCGGAATGTCGAAAGGGGGCTGGCTCGTTCGACCAATGGTGGCCAGACGCGGACCAGACTAGTCCGCGAAGGTTTCGGCGGGCGAAAAAGGTTTTGCGGCCGCCAGCCAGCGCAAGTGATGGAGTGACAAGTGTTTACATCGCTGCGCGAAACCGCAATCCAGGGCCAGCCGCGAATTCTGCCCGCAAGTTCATTGACAAGTGTATGAATTGCCAGTAAAATCCGCGTTCCGTTTGCCCGGCGCTTGCGCCATCGTCTCGCGTTAGCGTTCGTCCAGCCAACGGCCGTTTCGCAGAGATGCCTGGAGAGGGAGGGGAGTCGAATGCCACGGCAAGTCGCACCACGAAGCACGAACCGCTCTGGCGGGGGATTTTCGTACCAGGTTTCCAGAAACCCCCTTGAGGCGCGTTTTTGGAAACCAACGGCCAAGGCAAAGCGCAGTTTTTCTGAGGTTTTTTGCGTTTTTTTCCCGCGCAGGTTACCACGAGGGCTCCTTTCGTGGCAACCAAGCGCAACCCTTGATGTCACAACAACTTAAGAGCGAAAATTGGCCTCTTTCGTCCAGTTTTAGTGGTAACCAACTTTGAGTTTCTAGCAGCACCCGCGAGATTTTTCCATGACCAGCGAATCCACGCCCACGGCGAGCCCGCCCAAAACGAGCCTCGTCCTCACCATCGTCACTTGGGTCGGCAGGGCAATCAGTTTGCTTTGCGTGGCGGCACTGTCGATGAGCGGAATTCTGAAAATCCAGCAGCCGCAGTGGTTGCTCGACGATTTCGCCAAGTTCAAGTATCCCGAAGGGGTGCTCTTCCCGATTGGCATCGCGGAGCTGGTCGGCGTGGTGCTGTATGCGATTCCGCAAACTTCGGTGCTCGGCGCGATCTGGTTGACGGGCTATCTCGGCGGGGCGGTGGCGACGCACGTTCATGCCGGCGATGGCGATTTCGCCGGGCCGATCATCCTGGGGGTGCTCGTCTGGCTCGGGCTCGTGCTCCGCGATCCGAAGCTGCGAGCCATTTTGCCGTGGAGATTTTAGTCACACGAACCCGCGGCGTCAGCAAGGGCTGAA
>JANRLS010000269.1:0-22491 GCA_033762315.1 Pirellulaceae bacterium | reverse complement strand
CGGCACGATCATCGCCGTGCTGGCGACCGATCTGCTCATTGGTTTTCTCGTCGGCATCGCGATCGAGCTGTTAATTCAGTTCGTCAGTGGAGTGCCGTTTTCGTCGCTCTTCTTGCCGCGGACCGAGGTGCGGCAAGTGGACCACAATACCTGGCTCGTGTGCCCGCGCGATTCGGCGGTGTTCGCCAATTGGCTGCAAATTCGGGCGAAGATCGAGCAGTTCGGGCTGCAAAAGAACATGAACATCGTGCTGGATCTGTCGAACACGCAGCTCGTCGATCACACGGTCATGCACAAGCTGCACCAGCTCGAAGCGGAATTCGCCCAGCGGGGCATTGCCCTCGCCATCGTGGGACTCGACGACCACGTCAGCTTCTCGAATCATCCCACCGCCGCCCGCCTCCGCGGCGCGCCCCGCCCGCCGACTACCAGCGGCGGCCCCGCACAACCTGGCGCGGCCAACGGGACCGTCGCCAACGGCAGCACTGTTGCCGCCGTGACCGGCAAGTCCGATGAATAGCGTCTCCTGGGCAAGGTGTGGTTAAGCCGCCTTGCCGAAGATCGCTTGCATCAGCGGCGAGACACGCTTGGTGTAAAAGCGCGAGAGCTTGCGCTGATATTTTTGCACATAGGGATCGAGGATCGTGGGTTGACGCACGCGCTGGGGGCGCAGCACGCGCCAACCGCGCCAAGCGGTGCGGTCGAGGGCGCGAAAAAAGTGCTTGGCCAGCGGATGGTTCGAGTTTTCGGCCCAGGGCTTATTTCGCCAGCAATAGTGAATGATCCACGGATCGTTGAGCGCTTGGCGATGGTTGTCGAGGGCGAATTCGTGCGGCGAAGCGCAGTCGTAGATCGTGCCGAGCTGATTCCACCGCGGATCGAGCGGCTGCCACTGGCCGGAGAGCAGCACATTGAGCGCGTACTGGTCTCCCCAGCGAACCTGGTCACGGTGGTCGCGCAAGCAGCGCAGCGCGGAATGCAGGAACGAGGTCCTTCGCCAATGATCGAGGTTGATCACCAGCACCCCCGCATTGAAATAGGGGCGATGGCCGGGAAGGCCCAGCTCGCGATAGTTGACTACCGGCAGGGAGTTCGTTGGCGGCGAGTCGCACATCGTCGGCCGACCGAGCGATTCGCGGGTGTTCAGGAATGGCGTCAGATAGTCGGGCACGGCCCGCAGGGCGAAGCCATCGGACCGCTCGCGCCACAGGAGCTGCAGGTTGCGGCGGATGATGACGTCGGAATCGAGGTAGATGGCGTGCGAAACATCGGTCGGCAGCAACTCGGCGATGAAGAGCCGCAGGTAGGTCGTCAGGGCGAGATAGCCGCAGGTGGGCAAATCGCTAATCGCGTCAAGGTCGGGCCGGAGCCAATTCACCTGCACGCGGGGATCACGCCACGAGGCCCGCACCTTTTCCTGGCTAGCGGGGGTCATGCCGCCATCGAGAATGAATAGCCGCAAGCGGCAGCGGCGGGGAAGGGAGTCGATGGCCGAGCGGATGGTCGCGGCCAGGGGCATGGCATAGTTGTCGTCGGCGGCGCTCACGAGGCAGATTTCGTCGGCGTTCATCAGCGATTTCCAGGGGCAAGAGAGGTGGCGAAAAATAGTGGTTTGGCGGTCGGTCGGTCAATTGCAAATCCCCGCACCGGCGAGTTCGGCGCGCCAGATTCCATTGACGCCCTGACCTCCGGCTAGTAGAGTTCCCCCCCGGCTTGGCATTCCGCAACGCATCTGTAGCCATCGCGAGGTCAGCTCATGTCGGATTCCGCGCGCTATCGGCTCAACGAGCCGCAAGTCATCGGCGAGGTGCTGGAGGGAGAGCTGGTGCTCGTGCATTTTGCCTCTGGTTGCTACTACAGCCTTCGCGAAACGGGGGCCGACGTCTGCAATTTGCTGCTCGCGGGATGCTCGATCGGCGAAACGGCCGCAGCCCTGGCGGATCATCATGCCCTGCCGGTGGACCGGATGTTGGCCGATACGCGGGCGTTTGTTGGGCAACTGCTCGCCGAGCAATTGCTGATTGCCACGACGCCGGCCGACGCGGCGGACGGCAACGTCGGCCCCGTCGCCGCCGCCTACTCGCCACCCAAGCTGGAAAAGTACGACGACATGGCCGATCAGCTGCTGCTCGATCCGATCCACGAGATCGACCAATCAGGCTGGCCGATCCGCGACGCCGCCTGAGCCCCGGAGGCAGCCATCGTGCCATCGCCCGACATCCCCGCGGCACCACCAAGCGATGCCGCCCTGGCCGATTATTTCGCCTATCTGCGGGGGAATTTCGCCGCAGTCGCCGACCGGCTGGGGGGCACCGCGCGCGATTTCTCCATTGCTGGTCGTCCCGTCCGCGTGCATTTGGCCGGTTCGGAGTTGCTTCACCTCGCGCGACCTTTATCGCATTTGGCGAGCATTCGCGACGATTCACCAAGCGGCGAATTGCCGCTGGAGATTTTTGCTTGGGAAAGTACCGCGAGCGGCCTGCTGCCGGAACCTCCTTCGTGGGATCTGCGGAATCTCTTGCCCCGCGGCGAGATCGCGGGTCTATCGAGCGCCGAATTCGCGGTCAATTTCACGAGCGATCATTGCCTGCTCGCGATGTTTCAGCGCTCCACGCGGCGGGCCATTTATTGGCTGCCGCGAGCCGCGGATTTGCCCTACTGGGAGACGGCAGCCCCATTTCGCACGATTTTTCATTGGTGGGGCACGACGTTCGGCGGACAGCTCGTCCATGCCGCGGCCGTGGGAAAGTGCGGCCGGGGAGTGCTGCTCGTGGGACGCGGCGGCAGCGGCAAATCGACCACCGCGCTCTTGGCGGTCGAGGCGGGACTCGATTACGTCGGCGACGACTACGTTCTGCTGACGAGCGATCCCCAGCCAACCGCGCATAGCCTCTATCACTCGGCCAAAATGCACACCGCCTTTCTCCGGGCGACCGTTCCGCATTGGCAATCGCGCGTGGCGGCCGAGATCGGCCCCGAACGCAAGTCGTTGTTCTTTCTGCACGAATCGCGGCCGGACCAGGTCATTCGCCAATTGTCCCTGCAAGCGATCCTCCACCCGAGAGTGACAACGCATTCCGCCGCCAGCCTGCAGCCCGCGCGGGCATCCGCCGCGCTGCTCGCCGCCGCTCCTTCGACGATGTATCAGTTGCCCGACGCGCGGCAAGCCACGCTCTCGTTCCTGGCCGACCTGACTCGCCGGCTCCCCGCGCACTCGCTGCTGTTGGGAAAAGACCTGCTCTCGGGCCCGCGGCAAATCGCCGCGCTGCTCGATGCCGAAAGGACTTACCGTGCCGCCTGAATCGCCACCAAAACCATCGATGCCGACCGAATCCGCGCCGCTGGTTTCGGTCATCATTCCCGCGTTCAATGCCGCTCGCTTTTTGCCTGATGCGATCGCCAGCATCCGCGCGCAGAACTATCCCCGCCTGGAAATCATCCTCGTGGATGATGGTTCCACGGACGACACCGAGCGGGTCGCCGGCCAATGGCCCGATGTCCGGTACATCGGCCAGGAAAATGAGGGTGTTTCGCGCGCCCGGAATGTGGGCATTCGCGCGGCCCAGAGCGACGTGCTCGCCTTTCTCGATGCCGACGACCTGTGGACTCCCGATCATCTGGCCCTATTGCTGCCGCCACTCTGGGCCGATTCCCGACTTCGCTATGTCTGGGGCTCGTCGCGGTGGGTTCGCTGCCATGACGATGGCGAGCATCTGCGCGAAGTGGCGATTGAGCGCGAGAATCATCCACTGTTCTTAGTCATGGCGGGGCTCTATCGTCGGGCTGCCTTCGACGAGGCCGGATTGTTCGACGAAAACTTGCGCCACGGCGAAGATTCCGATTGGCTAGCCGCCGCTCGGCAACGGGGCCTTCCCTTCCGACAACTGACCGAGAACGTCTGCGTCTATCGGCGACATTCCGGCGGATTGACCGGCGGGCGGGGCGCTTCACTGACGCACGTCATGTCCGTGATGCGCCGGGCGGTGCAGCGGCGACATACCCAATCCCCCGCCGCTTAGCTCGCCAATTCCGCAAAACTCCCTCCCGCGCGACAAGCCATGTCCCTTAGCCCGCTCATCAGCGTCGTCATTCCCGCCTACAACGCCGAGCGTTTCTTAGCCGAGGCGATCGCCAGCGTTCATCGCCAAAGCCACGCGCCGCTCGAGATCATCGTCATCGACGATGGCTCGACGGACCGAACGGCGGAGATTGCCCGCGCCGGCCGCGATGTCTGGTGCTGGCGACAGCCCAACGGCGGCATCGGCTCGGCACGCAACGCGGGGGTCGCGGCCGTGCAGGGAGACCTGCTGGCCTTCCTCGATGCCGACGATCTATGGACCGAAGACAAGCTGGCGCGGCAACTGGCGGTACTCCAGTCTCGGCCTGAAATCGACCTGGTCGCGGGGCAAGTCGAGCAGTTCTTCGACGAGTCATACGCCGGGCCGCTCATCGCGGTTCCCGAAGCTCCCCAGGGGGGCTTCACTGCCGGGGCCATGCTGATTCGCAAATCGTCCTACGACCGGGTTGGTGGGTTCCGTACCGACCTGGCGGTCGGCGAGTTTCTCGACTGGCATTCGCGGGCGGTGGCCGCCGGACTGCGGATGGCGTCGTTGGACGAAGTGGTATTACGGCGGCGGATTCATGGCAACAACACCGTCATCCGCCAACGCGGCCAGCAAGCGAACTACCTCTCCGTTCTCAAGTCGCATCTCGACCGGAAACGGCGCGCGGCCTGATCGCGACGCTGAGGGGCGACGACGTCCGGCCGAAGTCCATCGGATCCAATTCGTGATTGCCACCATGGATGTTTCCATCAACCGGGCCTTGATCGAGCTGGCTCAAACCGAGCCCGCGGCCGGCGATTGGGCCTGGAACTGGCCGGCGAAAAATTGGCGACAGTTCTTCGGCCTGGCCGAAGCGCACGGCGTGTTGGGGATCGTGCTCGACAACCTGCAGCGCCAAATGCGGCACGATCCCACGGCCTTTGGCGAGCACGTGCCGGGACTGGACCTGGCCCGCCGCGTATGGCGCGCTCAAGTCGCCAAAACCTTGCGGATCCGCCATTGGTCGGCGCGATTGCAAACGCTGATCGCCGCCGCCGGAATACCGTGCGCGATTCTGAAGGGAATCGATTTCGCCGACCAGCTGTATCCCCAGCCCGCCTTGCGGCCGACGCGCGACGTGGACCTGCTAGTGCCTGACGAATGCTGGTCCGCGGCCGAGCGCATTTTGGCGGGGGCTGGCTATGGCAAACTTCCCCTCCGAAACGCCCGCAAACACGCCAACTGCGGCAATACGAGCTGGACCTTGGGCGCGGGAGAGGCGATCTTGCTGGAGCTGCACTGGAGCCTGGTTTTTCGCGAGAATCTGCGTCGCCAGATGGCGGTGACGATGAACGACCTGGACTGGCGGCCTACCGCGCGGGCAGGCGTGCTGGAGCCGACTGCCGCCACGCGCCTGCTGCTGACGGCGCTGCACGGGATCGGTCATCAGTTCGACCGGTTATTGCTGCTTTGCGATCTGCGCGAAGCGTGCCGCCGAATGGTTCACGAACCCGACCTGCAGTCTCTTCAGCCGCTGCTCGCGCGGACCGGCACGCGGCGGATTGTCGAGTTGGCGCTGGTGGTGCTGGCGCGGAATCTGCCCGATCCGAGCGTGCTCTCCTTGATGGAGCAAATTCCGCCCCGCATCTCCGCCAGTGCCGCTGCCCGCTGCATTTCGCGCGGCGTGATCCTCAAGCCCAGGGGCTTTCCGTACCTGCGCCGCCTGATGCTGCGAAGCTGGCTCAAATACGCCGCTTGAATTTACCGACTGTCCGCTGCTCGCCGCCTGCTCAGTCGTTATCCGTAATCTTGAGGTTCCCCCATAGCGAACTGCCGAGCGCGGCACCACTCGCCTTGCTAAGCGACAGGTAAAGCCACTCGTCGGCTTCCTTAAGAACATCGTCGATCAATTGCAGTTGGATCGATTTCTCCGCCTCCCCGAAGGCGAACTGAATCGTCGGGCTGGAGGGCTTCAAATAATCGAGGCCCGCCGTCGCTCCTCCCGAAAGCACCAAGTCAATCGCGGCCGCATTGGCGGTGCTCCCTTTGCGAATGAGCTTGATCGTGACGAAGCCGGTCCCTTCGCTGGCCGAGTAGCTGGTGGTGGCGAGTTCGATCGCGCTGTCGTCTTCAACAATCGTGACCACTCCCTTGGTGATCGCCCCCAGGGTCGCCCCGCCGGCTGGGGAGCGGAGTTCGACCGTGAACAGCTCGTTCTTCTCGACGCGCGTGTCGCTGGTGATCGGGAGGCTGATGATTTTGCTGGTCTCGCCAGGCGCGAAGGTGAGCGTGCCGCTCTTGCCGGTGTAATCGGCCCCTGCATAGGCGGTTTGATCGCTCGGCGCTCCACTCGCGCCGTCGAGAGTGCGGTATTGCACCGTCACCGTGCCGGCACTGCCGCCGGTGCGATTCACGGTCAGGTTAACCATCCCTCCCGCTTCGCTGACCGAGTAACCGGCAGCCGACAGTTCCAGCTTGCCGGGAGTAGCGGCGAGGTCGTCGTCCACGATGTAGCCCGACCAAGTCCAGCTTCCTTGCTGCGCGCCAACCGCGCCGGACATCGCCACGGCCAGCGACTCCTTCGGTTCCAAGAGAGAGTCGTTGAGCAGCGGAATGTCGATAGTTTTGCTCGTCTCGCCGGGAGCGAATTGCAGCGTGACCGCGAGCGGCGTGAAATCGACTCCCGCAATCGCCGAGCCGCCGCTGGCACTGACGGTGATCGACGCGGGAGTGGCGAGCGAGCCTTGCCGGACGACAGTCACCGGGAGCTTGCCACTTCCTTCAACCGCCTCGAACGCGTAGGCGCTGGGGATCGCGCCGCGGAAGTAGAACGTCGATTCGTTATCGACGATGGTAACGTGCGTTTTCGCCGCGCCGCCGATCGTCGCGTCATTGGTAGGGCTATGCAGTTGGATCGAAAAGACCTCGTCGATCTCGGTGCTCGTGTCGTCCACAATCGGAATGCTGATCGTTTTCCAGACTTCGCCCGGTGCGAACGTCAGCAATTCCGGCAGCGATCCATAGTCGCTGGGCCACCAGGCCGAGCCGGTGGTGGTGCCGTTCCCCGCTCCGGTGTGATAGAGCCGCACGGAGGCCTCGACATTGGCCCCGCCGACGTGGCTGACGGTGACGTTAACCGTCGGCGTTCCTTCGGTGACGAGCAGCGCCGCCGTGTCGAACACGAACGTGCCGGGGAGCTTGGCGTCCTCGCTTTCGATCCGCACCTTGAGCTGGCTACGCTCGCCGAGAGTCGCCCCGGCGGTCGGATCGCTCAGGCGAACCACGAACGCTTCCCCTCCCTCGTACCAGAGGTCGTTGACGACCGGAATCGTGATGGTCTGTGTGGTTTGGCCGGCGGCGAAGTGGATCGTGCCCGCTTGCGCGAGAAAGTCGTCGCCCGGCGTGGCGGGGGTGTCGCGGTCGGTGGGATACAGGATGTCGGTGTGCTTTTTGATCCAGTTCGCCTGCTTCGGGGGGGTGAAGAGGCTGGTGGCAAAGTTGACGCTCACTTCGCCGCTGCTACCGCCGGTGCGGTGGACGGTGATCGTCGCCAGGCCGTCGGTTTCGCTGAAGGTAACGCTGGAGGCGGCGAAGGCGAATTGCCCCGGCCGCCAGGCGTCGTCACTCACGATGTGGATCAACGCCTGGTCAGCCGGGGCGAGCCCCGTCGGATCACCGACTACCCGCAAATCGAGTTGAATCGTCTCGTGGTCTTCAATCGCCGTGTCGTCGTTCATGAACACGCGGATCGACTTCCGCATTTCGCCAGGCCGAAAGATGACCGTTTCGTTCACCGGGATGAAATCGTCGCTGCCGGCGGTTCCGCCAATGGATGTGACTTGGGCTACCAGCGTCCCCTCGGTATCGCCGGAACGGGTGACGGCAATTTCCGCGATGCCGATGAATTCGTAGGCGATGAAGTCCGACCACTCGAACTGGATGATGGGGGCAAAGGTTCCGGCTTCGAGCGCGCCGAGATCGACCCCCGCGCCGCTGGGGCGGCTGTGCTGATAAAGATCGACGGCCGGAGCGCCGGTCGGATCTCCCACGTCGATGGCCGGGCTGCCGCTAGCCAGGTGATAGTTGCCCGCCGCCGGATCGACAAACAGACTGCTGATCGCTCCGAGTACGTTCGCTTGGGGGATGACGAGCGAGTTCGCGTCTCCTCCGCCGGAAAACGCCTGCCACTGGGCGAACGTCCCGCCGTAACCATCGAGCTGATACAGGTCTTGCACCAGGTTGTAATCGGAGCGGGCCGGCAGGCTGTTGTGCTCAATCGTCAGGCTGCCGCGGCTGGGATTCTTGTTGAGTAGGATGTTGTTGACGAGGGTGTTCCCCGCGCTGCCGTCGGTCATCAGCAGCGCCCAGCGGGCGTCGCTTGCCATCACCACGGTGTTGTTCTGGATCAGATTGTTCGTCGAGCTATCGGCCGCGAAGCCGACATAGAGGACGATGCCGGTCGCGTGGTTGTCGTAGATCAGGTTGTTGCGCACGATGCCGTCCTGGAAGCCGTCGAAATTTAGGGCCGCCCCGCCGCCGCGGCCGTTGTCGTAAACGACGTTCCCCTCGACCAGGTTTCGCGAGTGGATGCCATCCCCCGGCAAGTAGCGGTCGCCATTGAACTGAATGCCGCTGGCGTTGTTGCCGAAGACGAGGTTGTTACGAATGATCGCGTCGTCCGAAGAGTTACTGATGTAGATGCCATGCTCGACTTGCGACCGCGAAGTGACGTTGTTTTCGACGAGGATGCTATCCGACCAGCCGGTGAGGATGCCCCACATTGCGTTGTGGTCGGCGATGTTCTCGCGCAGGATGACGCCCGTGTTATTGACCGAGCGGAGGCCGGCGCGGGGCATGTCGTGGATGCGAAAGCCCTCGATGGTGATGTAGTCGGCCCCTTCCAGGTTGATGCCGTCTTGCTGACCGGGGAAAGGCTCGTCGATTTCGACGCCGGGCAGGGCATGGAAGGTGATGCGGGCATCGGGCTTGCCGTCGGTGGTGAGGTTCATTCCCCAATACTTGCCCGGCTGGACGATGACATAGTCGCCGGGGCCGACGTTGTCGGCCGCGTGTTGCAGCGATTTCCACGGCTTGGCCTGGCTGCCGTCGCCGGTGATGTCGCTCCCGTCGCCGCTGACCCATTTGGCGGCGTAGCTGAGGGTGAGGGGCGTTTGGGTGTCGTCGATGGTGAGCAAGGCCGATGCCTGATGCCCAAGCCGGACCGGAAAGTTGCCGGTCGTGGTCGGGTTCGACAGTTGGAAGACGAAGTGTTCGTCCCCTTCGGCGAGCGTGTCGGCCAGCAGGTCAATTGCCACGGTCTTTTCGGATTCGCCAGGAGCGAAGGTGAGCGTGCCGGCAGCGGAAACATAGTCTTGGCCGGCGCGGGCCGAACCGTCGAGCGTGGCGAACTGCACCGTTGCCGTGTCGGCGGTCGAACCATGCCGCTTTACCGCGACCTGGATCGTGCGGGCTTCGTAATCGTGATACCCGCGGGCGGCGATTTCGAGCGACGGCGCGCCAAAGGGAGTGGGAGGCAACACCAGATTCGCTCCCGCGCCGAATTCATCGGCCCCCAGATCGGGCCGCGGCGGATCGGCAAGTCGCGGATTGCCGTCGAAATCGTCAGTCAAGCCGGCGAGCGCGAGGGCTTTGCCAATGGCTGGGCTGGCGGCGGTGAGGTGCCAATCAGCATCGAGCAAAGGATTGGCGACGAGGCTATGCGTGTCGTAGCCGTAGTTGGCTTGCCACTGGCTGAAGGTTTGCTCCGGCGTGCCGTCGCCGGTCAGATTGCGGTCGATGAACAGGACGCCGCGGGTGCTCGAACCGAAATAGAGGTTGTAGTCGAGCGTGAGGGGACCGGCGATGCTCCCCTCGCGAATATCGACCATTCGCGTGTGGTTGTCGGGATTGGTGACGACGATGTTGTTGACGACGGTCGGATTGACCGAGGCGACGTGATAGTACGACGGAGCGGTGTTCGAGACCCACATGTCGTAGCCGCCGAATTGAATCGGAGCCTGCGCGTCGTCGGCCGCGTTGACGAGGGTGTTGTTGTAAACCAGCGCATCTAGCGCGCCATAGATGCCGATGCCCGCCTGCCCCGCATCCACGACGATGTTGTTGCGGGCAATGGTGTCGATGCTGGCGAAATAGCCAGGGTTGGCGGCCGGTTCGAGCCATTCGAGCTCGCTGTAGTAGCCGACGACGATCCCCGCGCCGGCAGTGTCTTGCACCAGGTTTTGCTCGATCAGCACCTCCTCGGCACCGCCGGAAGTGAGGATGCCGATGCTGGGGATGTCGTGGAGATAGTTGCCGCGGGCCACCATGCGGTCGCCGTTGTTGTTGTCGATGCCGTCGGCGCTGCTGGCGGTGCGACGGCCGGTGCTATGAATCTCGGAATTGAGGATCGTGATGTCGTTCGCGCCGGGAGTGATTTTGATGCCGTCCACGCCGGTGTTATGCACCTTGACGCCCTCCAGCGTGATGCCGCTGGCGCCGATGTGCGTGCTGCCTGCTTCCCAGGTGGGATCCCACCAATCCCAGAACATGACGCCATACCAATAGCCGCCGGTGATTTCCAGGTTTTCGAGTCGTCCGCCGACGACATCAAAGCCATAGCGGATAACGGAATTGGCCCGGCCATCGGTCAGTTCCGTGAGCGGCGATTCAATGACCGCCCACTCGCCCGGCTGTGAGCGGATGGTGAGGTTGTCGATGTCGATATTGATGCCCCCTTGATGGACGCCGCCACGGAGGGTGATCGTGTCCCCCGGCTGGGCGGCATCGAGGGCGCGGCGAATGGTCTGAAAGGGAGCGGCCAAGGTGCCGGCGGCCCAGTCGTCGCCAGTGGGGGCGACATAGAAATCGCTGGCCATGAGTTGGCGAACTTCCAAGCACTCGATCCGCCCGAGCTGGCGGCGGCGGGCGGCGATGCGCCGCTTGCCGCGCGAGGAAGACGAACCGAGCCATTTCCACAACTTCTGTGCCGACAACATGTTGCGCTGTTCCTGGCGAACGGGAGCGAGCCTCGAAGGCGGGCCTCGAAGGCGGGCCCCAACGAGGCCCGATATCGGCCTAGTCGCGCGGGGGCCGCGGTTGTGACAGGCCAGCCCAAGAAAATTCCAGCGGCCGGCGCGAATTAGAGGAATTCGCGAACGTAGGGCATCAGTTCCAGGTCGATCAGCTCTTGCTGCAGCGCGTCGGCGGTCGGGTTTTGCAGCGTGCGGCGAACTTCCTCCACCAGCAGTTCGGCAAACTGGCGGCGGGCCCGGCTCAAGGTTTGGCGAAAGGCGTCAGCCCGAATCGGCCGGCCGAGCCGCTGCGAGAGCTGTGTGGCGTGCGACTCGGAGGTGAGCTCCGGATCGGCCGAGTATTGCCGCAGCACGGTATGAAACAGGTTGCCAGTGGTCTTTTGCTGATGCAGTTCCAGGGCCTGCCAAACCCGTTCGAGCAGGCACGCCCGCCACGCTTCGGCCCATTCGCGGTCGGCTGCCGCATCGGGCGGGGCGAGCGATTCGATCTCCGCTTCGCTCAGCTGCGCCGGCCGCTTGCGGCGGAGATGGCTGATCGCGACATAGCGGACCGCCGCCTTGAGATAGTCGCGAAACCGGCCGCGCGAGACGTTCTCCGGGCAAAAACCCTGGTCGAACACGCGGACGAGGAAGTCCTGCGCCACTTCCTCGGCATCGTGCGGATCGCGGACGATGGCGGCGACGTATTTGCCAATCGCCCGCGCATAGCGCATCACGAACTGCAGCGGATTGTGAATCAGCGGCCAGCAGGTCGAAATCTGCTCCAGCATCGACTTGGGGGTCGGTTCGCTCACGGCTGCTTCCCCGGTTCGACGCTCCACAAGTGCAAGTAGCCGCGAGGTTGCCCTTCGTCGCCGCCGGCCGTCGCCAACAGTTTGCCATCGGGGCTGATCGCCACCGCAGCCGCCGAGGAGCCGGTCGATTTGCGAATGGTGCGCGGCGGAATGCGACCGGCGAGATCGTAAATCCGGATGTCGCCATCCCATTGACCGATGGCGATGACGCTGGCCCCGTCGGGAGTGATCGCGAGAGAGCGAACCTCGATCCCCTCACTTTCGGCAATCGGGCGAACCACGTCCTGGGCCAAATTCCACATCGCGAGGCCGTCGTGCGACGCGCCAAACACCAGCTCCTCCGTCGTCGGCACGAATGCGCACGCCAGCGGCTCGTTCCCCAGGTTTTGCTTTGCCTGAGATAGCGTGCCATCGACGGCATTCCACACCGCGACCGTCTTGTCGGCCCAACTGGTGGCCGCCAGCCAGCGACTATCGGAGGAAAAGGCGACCGACTTCACCATGTAGCACTTCACTTCGCCGGTCGTGCTGGTTCCCAGCACCTCCATCAGCTTCAACTCCGGCCCGCCGCAGTCGTAAAGCCGCACTTCGGCGTAAGTTCCCACCGCCAGCCGGCTGCCGTCGGGACTGATCGCCAGGGCACTGATTTCGCCGATAAAGTCGGTGATCGATTGTCGCGGGGCAGTCTCATCGGAGGTCCATTTCCAGAGGGTCTTCGCGTCTCCGCCGGCAACGAGCCAATCCTCCCCCACGGCGACCGCGCGAATCGCCAGGCTGGTGCCGGTGAATTCGCGCGTCACTTGCGATGGGGAGTTGCTCCACGAGCTGCTCCACGCGCGAACCCCGCCGTCCAGCGAGCCGGTGACGAGCGAACCGCCGCTGGTTGCGAAGGCGAGGCCGCGAATCGGCGCGGAGACGCTCGGCGCGGCGGCGGCAAAGACCAGGTCGATGGGCCGTCGCGCTTGGCTCCCCACCAGCCACTGCCGCACGCCCCAACCGGCACCAAGCGCAAATAGCCCCGCGCCGGTCGCCGCGCCAGCGAGCCAACCGCGGCGCGAGAGGCGCGGCATCTTCCACAATGACGAAACGCTCTTGGTGCTGGCCGCGGTGCCTCCCAACGTGGATATATCGAGCTGCTGGGTCGGCGCGGGGGGAAGCGGCTCGCTCGCGGCAGTCAGTCCCGCTTTCGTCAGTGAATCGCCGGGGAGCCGCAGCGTCGGCGCGTCGGCCAGCAGCTTGTCGAGAGCCGCCAGCAAGTCGCTGGCCGAGGCATAGCGCTCGCTGCGGCTCTTTTCGAGGCATTTGAGCACCACCTGCGCGCACTCGGCGGGAATCTCCGGGCGCAACGTCCGCGGATCGGGCGGGGGCTTCGAGCAGTGGGCGAACATCATCTGCACGGGCTGCTCGGCGACGAACGGCGTTTGCCCGGTGAGGAGGGCGAACCAAGTCGCGCCGAGCGAGTAGATGTCGGATCGGGGATCGAGGGTCTCTCCCTGGCATTGCTCGGGGCTCATGTATTGCGGCGTGCCGAAGACGGCGGACGACTTGGTCAGCGGGCCGCCACTGGCCGCGTCTCCTTCGATTTTGGCGAGGCCGAAATCGGCCAGCTTCACGTGGCCGCTCGCGGTGAGCATGATGTTGGCGGGCTTGATGTCGCGATGCAGCAGACCGGCGTCGTGGGCGGCGGCGAGGCCGCGACATGTTTCGGCGATGATCCGCGTCGCCTCGCGCCAGCCGAGCGGACCGCGTCCGAGCAGCTCTTGGGCGTTGCCGCCGGACATCAGCTCCAGCACCAGAAAGCAGACCCCCCGCTGCTGATCGACGTCGTGGATCGCCACGACATTCGGGTGATTCAGCCGGGCGGCGACGCGGGCTTCGCGCAAGAATCGCCGCACCGCGTCGGGATTGGCCGCCAGCTCCTTGGGCAAAATCTTCAGGGCCACATCGCGCGCCAGCCGCTGGTCGGTGGCCAGATAGACGACCCCCATGCCCCCCTGTCCCAAGCGCGACTTGAGCAGGTATTTGCCGAGTCGTTGGTTGCTGTCGTTCGCCATGCCTGTTGGCTGATTGGAGCTTGCTGGCCGGCGACGGCACGCGCGCCGCGGGCACGGGTCATCTTAACGTCCGGCGAAATCGGGGCCATCGACAACCGGCCGCGCAGTCAGTACGGTAGCTTCCGCCACGTTGCTTTTGCCACCCACCTTTCCCCCAACGATTCCGCCATGCGCATCCTTCGCTATGCCGATCCGTCCGGCCAAATTCGCTTCGCCAGCCAGCAGCCCGACGGGACGGGGCTGGAAATCGACGGGGATGTTTTCGGACAATTCACCGTCAGCAGTCGCCGGGCGAACATCGCCAAGCTGCTCGCGCCGGTCGATCCCAAGGCGTTCTTTTGCATCGGCCTCAACTATCGCAAGCACGCGGAGGAGGGCAAGTCCCCCATTCCCCAGTGGCCGGTGCTCTTCATGAAGAACCCCGGCGCGGTGCAAAACCCTGGCGATCCGATCGTCCTGCCGACGAAGCTGAAGAGCACGCAGGTCGATTACGAGTGCGAGCTAGCAGTCGTGATTGGCAAGCCTTGCAAAAACGCGACCAAGGAAAATGCCCTCGACTTCGTGCTCGGCTACACCTGCGGCAACGACGTTTCGGCCCGCGACTGGCAAAAGGACTTTGGCGGCTCGCAGTGGTGCCGGGGCAAAACCTTCGACACCTTCGCCCCGCTCGGCCCGGCGCTCGTGCTGAAGGACGAAATCCCCAACCCCAATGCCTTGCAAATCAAGACGATTCTGAACGGCGAAACGATGCAGGATTGGACCACCGGAGACATGATTTTCGACGTTCCCACGCTCATCGCTTTTCTCAGCGGCAGCACCACGCTACATCCGGGAACCGTCATTATGACTGGCACGCCGCACGGTGTCGGAGCCGCCCGCAAGCCGCCGGTGTTCCTCAAGTCGGGCGACAGCATCACGATTGAGATCGAGAAGATCGGGAAGCTGACGAATCCGGTGGTGGAGGAGGCGTAAGGCAAAGACTCTTCACGATTCCAGTAACTGGCAGTCAGGTTGTTCGGCGAAAAACGAGACGCACGACGCGAACGATTCGCTCTTCCGTTTCGACCTCGTAGAAGACCGAGATGCTCGCCTTCGCCACCTGGATCACTTCACCGCGCACCTGCGGGTTGGCCTGCAACTCTCCTTTCGTATGCGCGTCCACGGCAAGGGTCCGGTCGATCGTCGTCGCGACTTCCGACAAGATGGCTCGCGTGGCCGCGTCCGATTCGAGCCAAGCCTGCAGAAAGTGTGCTTCGACGACCGCGTCCCAAACCACGGTGAAGCGGATCATGGGCGCGTCGCCGATTCGCCCAAGGCGACGGCTTTGGCGAGGAGTTCCGCAGTCGAGATGCCGCCCTTGCGGGTCAGCGCCAATTCAATCTCCTGTCGATGCTCTTCAAAATCGAGCCGGGCCTGGGCATACAGCCAAGCACCGCGATTGTCGGGCGAAAGCAAGTAAGCAACGACCTTGCCATTCTGGTCGCGTACCTCCAAGCCTTCTCCGGCCGACTTCTCGATCAACCCACCCAGGGAGATTGCCGCCGTTTGATCGCTTAGAACTAAAGTCTGCATACGGTTCTCCTCATGCTTCATCCCCACCTCTATCATAGCAGGATGCTCTGACGCCATGCCTGACAAAGTTTCGCATTTGCCACCATTACTCGATTGAAAATTCCCATGCCCACTGTCGCCATCCTGGGTGCTTCCGCAGACCGCGGCAAATTCGGAAATAAGGCGGTCCGCGCGTTTCTCGCCCGCGGCTATACCGTGTATCCGGTCAACCCCAAGGGGGGCGAAATCGAGGGACTCGCCGCGTTCAAATCGCTCGGCGAAATTCCCGCCGAGATCAAGCTCGACCGAGTCAGCGTCTATCTGCCTCCCGCAATTGGCCTCGCCACTCTTCCCGAAATCGCGGCCCGCGGCGCGGCGGAAGTGTGGCTCAATCCCGGCAGCGACAGCGAAGAGCTGGTCGCCGCCGCGCGGAAGCTGGGAATCGAGCCGATTCAGGCGTGCAGCATCGTCGGCATCGGCATCTCGCCGCACGAATTGGGGTGAGTTGCCGAGGCGCGCCCGTTGCCGCCCGGCTACTTCAGCCCCGCCATAAACCGCGCGAGGCGGGCATCGAGCATCGCGAAGTCGTTGCCGAAAACGTCGGTAAAATCCTTCAGCCGCGCGGGGGAGCGATAGTCGCTAAACGGCGGCACGGCAGCCGTTTTCGCGAGATAAGTGAAGTACTTTTTTGGCTCGCTCTCGCAGAGGAAAAACGTCAGCGCCCAGGCTTCGGCATAGGCGGAGATCGGCGCGGTGGCGAAGGGGCGGTCGGAAGAAACGAGCTGCGCGAGCGTCTCGGGCGCGCGGCGGCCGGAGGCGGCGTGCGACCGCCAGTCGTCGAGCCGGCCGCGATTGATCCGGTCGCTTTGGTGCGGATAGGTCCGCGACTGCCAGACGCCGCGAGCCTCGAACATTGTCCCCAGCCCTTCGCAAACCCACCGCGGCGCGACCCCAAACCGGCTGTGGACTCCCGTGTTGAACGCCGCCTGATGCGCCGCTTCGTGGATGATCGTGTCGGCACCGGCGGCCCAGTCGTGCCCCGAGCGGGCGGCGTCGTACAGCAAAATGCGGTTGGTGCGGGTCGAGTAATAGCCCAAGAGGCCCGGCGCGGCGTTCAGTCCATCGCGGGCGGCGTGCTCGGCGAAGTCGGCATGACGCGGAAAGACCACCGCCACCAGCGGAAACCGCGGCTCGGCCAATTGCCAACCGCGCGCCGAGAAGTAATGCACGAGCGAACGGTAGAGCTGCTCAAAGCGAGGGGCCCACTGATCGCGCTGCCCAGCGGGATGAACCACCAGATAGTGCCCGACCCCCGACACTTCGTAACCGCGACCAAACTCCGCCAGCAGGGTGCCGCGCATCTCGGCTTGCGAAAAGCTCCGCAGCGGACCGGCCACTCGGCTGGGATTCTCGGCTTGCGCGGGGGCCAGCTCCAGCACCTGGCCATCGCGAGCGAGCAAGAAGATTTGCCGCGAGTTCCACGCCAGCGCCTGCCCTTCGACCGGCCGGCCCGCGAACGTGAAGCGCACGACCGCATCTTCCGCGGCCAGTGGCGCGGCGATGAGGAGAACGACGAGTGACACGAAGCGGTTATGCATGCTATCCGAACCTTACCTCATGGACGCAGCGACGCTCCGCCGACCGGAATAAGCCGCACCGAGCGAATAACCAGCCAATCGCCGCCGGGCTGGCGAGTCGGACGGAGGGTCAGGGTGTGCCGACCGCTCGCCCGAATGGCGATGGGGTAAGTGTCGATCAAAAAACGATCCAGCCCGCCGCTGGGGCGCAGCTCGCACAGCTTGCGTTGCTGGCCAATGGTCGCCTCCAGCTCGCCCGCCGCGGTTTGCTGGCTGGTGGCATACTCCAGCTCCAGCCGGAAAAAGCCGGGTTGAGTCACCTGAAACGGCCATTGCGCGCGGGCTTCGGCCGAGTCCCAACCGGCAAGTTCGTCGTCCCGCAAAGTGACGAGGCCCCCCAGCGACGCCTGCGCCAGCGGAAACGCCACGCCGCCGCTCGCGTCTTGCCGCAAGAGGTCGGGTGGGGGCGGGGGCTCTTCCGCCGGAGGCGCTTCGGCGGGAAGCTCGACCGGCGACGGCTCGGCGATCGCCGACGGACTTGTGAGCCGCCGATAGATCTGCCAGCTCGCGACCGCCGAAACGGCGAGCAGCACGGCGGCGATCCCCGGAACAAGCAGTCGTCGCCAAAGTGGAACGCCGGGCAAAGCCTCGTCAGCAGCAGGGGCGTTGTCCACCGGCGAGGACAAGGGGACGACGCGCGAGGGGACGGCACGCACTTCGGCGAGTCGCGGGGCAATGGTCGGCGGCGGAACGGGAGGCGGAACGGCATTCCAGTTGGGTTGCGGGGGGTAGTAGCTCGGCGCGGCCGGCTGCGGCGGGAGCGCGGGATATTGCGGCGGCGGCCAATAGGCTTGCGGGCTCGGCGCGGGGGAAGGGGCGGGAGTTGCCAGCTGCAGCGTGAGGTCGTAGGCCCGCTTGGCGGCCGGCGAAAGGAGGCAGACCTTGGCGGTCGAAAGCTCGTTCAAAATCCGCTGGGCGTCGAGACCGCGCTTTCCCGTTTGGGCACTCCGCACCACCCCCATCCGCTCGTCGGCGGCCGTGGCGATTTTCGCCAGATCGGTCTCAAACCGCGGCAGACCGAGCAGCCGATAGTGGTCGATCGGCCGCTCCCGCGGCGCGATGCCGAGCCATTGTTCGTAAGGGTCGAAGGGGAGAGGGGTCACGGTTGATTGTCCGTTGTCCGTTGTCCGTTGTCATTGGTCATTTTTGAATGGCACTCGGTGGCGAATTCGTTTCATTTCTGGCTCCCGACTCCCGCTCACTCCTCCGCCTCGGCGAGGGCTTGATCGGTGCTGGTGGGATCGACGCGGTGGCAGCAGTCGGTGAGGCGATCGGCGATGTCGCGCAGCTCGGCTTGCCATTCGTCGGAAGTGCAGTCGGGAGGGGTGAAGGGCAAAAACTCCTTGACCAGCAGAATCATCCGCAGGAGGTGTCGAAAGATCACCCCCTCCTGCTTTTGCAGGCCGCGGCTGGTGATGAACTTGTTGAAATTGCCCCCGAATTCGAGCACTTCGCCGGCTGCCCAGACGGAGTTCGTGAACAGGGAATGCACGTGGGGAAAGGTCGCGTCGAAGAGAAGCCGCAGTTTCTCGCCTAAGGTGAGGGGCCAAACTTTCTCTTCGGGAAACATCTCGCGGCGGCGGCGGTCGTCTTCGTCTTCCTCGGCCGGTTTCGCGCCGAGTTGCTCCGGCGTGGCGAGCCCCATTTGCAACAGCTCGATGTCGAGCCGCGTGGTGGCGAGCGGGCCGGGAGGCATGTCGTCATAGCGTGGGACGCGCACGAACTTCGCCACCGAGCCGGGCATTTCGAGCACGCTTTCAAAGGCCTGAATCCGCTCCTCGCGACTGGCGATGCCGAGCTGGTTGACGAGATACACGCCATACAGCGGGTTGATGCCGCGGAGCCTGAGCAGCTTGGCGAGGTCGGGCGTGGCGTGGGCGAGGAGCGGGCGGTAGGCGGTAGGAGGGCTAGGGCTGGGGGCTAGGGCTGGGGAGGAGGAGGATGAAGATGTCTCATTACTGGAGGTGCGCTCCGAAGCCAACTCGGCAAGGGCGGCGGCGAGCATCCGCTCGGTCTCGGTTGGCTTCTTCGTCGGCTGCTGGTTTTTTTCTTCTCCCCCAGCCCCTAGCCCTAGCCCCTCTTCCTTCTTCGGTGGTGGCGGCTCGAGCGTCACATAGCCGGCGGCATTCAGCGTGAGTAGCATTTCGTCGAGCTGTTTCTGACCGCTGGTGATGCGCCCCCCTTCCATGAGCCGCTGGCCGACGAGCCGCCGGATCGGCTCGACCTCGGGAGACACCTCCAGCATGTGCGCCAGCAGTCGCCACGGAATCGGGCCGCGACTGGCCAGCTTTTGCGGCGGCGCCGCGCGGAGCTTCTCCCACTGTTCCTTGGTCCAATACTGCTCGGTGCTCCGCCGCGTCGGCTGTTTGCGCTTCAGGTCTTTCTTCATCTTGAGCAGGCCGGGATCCTTGGTGTTCTCCGGAATCTGGTCGAATTTCTCGCGCCAGCGGAGGATCTTTACGTCGTCTTCGTGGGCTAGCGCGAACACATACCCCTGCTTGTCGAATTGCGGCCTCCCCGCCCGCCCGAAAATCTGATGGGCCGAGCTGGGGTCGATCAGCTTCATCTCGCCCGGCTTTCCTTTCAGCA
The DNA here is from genome assembly GCA_033762315.1 of Pirellulaceae bacterium. Classification (GTDB taxonomy): domain Bacteria; phylum Planctomycetota; class Planctomycetia; order Pirellulales; family Pirellulaceae; genus CAYLLN01. The sequence continues at coordinate 2,792 of JANRLS010000269.1, read as the reverse complement.
GCGTCGGCAGCACGACGCTTCGCGCCGGCAGATTGATTCCCGCCGCCAGCGTTTCGGTACAAACACAAACCGACAGCAACTTTTGCTGGAACAGCTCTTCGACGATGCGGCGATACCTTGGCAGCACGCCGGCATGATGCACGCCCACGCCCCGCTGCAAAATGGCCTTCAGCTTCGGCCCGGCACCCTCGGAGAAATCGCGCTGAGCCAGCTCGTCGGCCAATCGCTTTTGCTGCCCCTCGGCCAAGAGCGGCTTGCCCTTCAAAAGCTCGGCCACGTTCCAGCACTCGTCGCGGTTGAAGCAAAACACCAGCGCCGGCGTGTGCCGCGTGGCGTCGTCGCCGGCAACCATCAGCTCGATTTGCTCGGCCAGCAGTTGATCCCCCACCCAGTGATAGCTGAGCGGCACCTTGCGTTCGGTTCCCTGCACCAACTCCAGCGAGCGGCCGTGGGCCATCTTTAGCCACTGCGTGAATTCGAAGGCGTTCCCCACCGTCGCCGACAGCAAGAGCAGCCGCACGTGCGCGGGCAACAGGCCGAGAGCCAATTCCCACACGATCCCCCGCTCCGGGTCGGCGAAGTTGTGAAACTCGTCCATGACGACGGCGGAGACGTTTGAAAAGTCGAGGGCGGCCGGGGCGGCGAGTTCTGTGAGGTTGTCGTTTCGAGGGGGAGAGGGGGAGAGGGGGGGAGCGGGAGAATAGACCGTCTCCCCCTCACCCCCTCTCCCACTCCCCCTCTCTCTGCTGGCGTGCAACAGTCGGTTGAACAGAATCTCGGCGACGACGACGAGAATCGGCGCGTCGGGATTGACGCGGCGATTGCCGGTGACGAGCCCCACGTCGCTGGCCGAGAAGCCCCACCGCACGGCGGCGGCTTGCATTTCCAGCAGCTTTTGCTCGGTGAGGGCGATCAGCGGCGTGGTGTAATAGGCTCGCGTACCGGTGTGCAGCGCCTCGAACAGGGCGGCCTCGGCAATCAGCGTCTTGCCGGTGCCGGTCGGGGCGCAAACCAGCACCCCTTGCTCGGCGGTAAAGTAGGTCAGCAGCGCCTCTTCCTGCACCGGATACGGCGGAAAGGGGAGCTGATCGAGATAGAGGCTGGCGAGCTGGTCGCGCGTCGGCTGGGGCATGATTGAACTCTATCCGCTCGCCTTTTCGAACTGCCGCCAAAGCCTGAGCCAGCGGGGAAGCTGGGCCAGGTTCGTCAGCAGGCCGCGGCGCGGGAGGCCATCGAAATCGCTTTCGACCGAGGCTCCGGTCAGCATCGCGACGAACGGAATCCCCGCCGCGCGCGCCGCCTGGGCGTCGATCGGATGATCCCCGACATACAGCACCTGCTCCGTTGTCAACCGCAGCCGGTCGAGCGCGCGATGCAGAGCGTCGGGATGCGGCTTATGTCGCTCGACATCCTCGCCGCCGACGACCAGGTCGAACAGCTCCCCCGCCGAGTGGTTGGCCAGCACCGTCTCGATTCGGTAGCGGAATTTGGTGCTGACGATCGCCGTTTGGTAGTTCTCGCGCCGCAGCTGCGCCACCGCCTCCGCCGCGCCGGGAAAGAGGCTAATCAGCGGAGCCATCACCTGGTCGGCATGGGAGATGAAGGTCTGCACGAAGTCGGCGGTCGCGCGCCGGTCCCCGTCGATCCCCGTCAGCCGCGCGAAAACCTCCGGCAGCGGGTAGGCGACCGTTTTCCGAATCGCCTCACGCTCAGCCGCCGGATAGCCCAACGTCACCAGGGCGTGGTTGGTGCATTCGACCGCCGCCGCCGTGGAATCGGCAAGCGTGAAGTCGAAGTCGAAGAAGACGGCGCGAAGGGGCATGGCGGGCAGGGAGCCAGGAGCCAGGGGTCAAGGGTCAGATTTTGGATTTCAGATTTCGGATTTGTCTCGGATTTCGTGCTTCGGATTTCGGATTTCTCCTCCCCTACATTTCCACCTTCAGCACGATCTTTCTCACGAGGGTGTCGCTGTGGTGGGGTTGTTCCAGCGCGACGCCAGGCATGTGGACATCGTGGGGGCCAAAGATCGCGAACGAGCCGGCGGGGACGAGGAAAAAGTCACCGGGGCCGTGGAAAAAGGCGACGTCGCGCTCGTCGCTGTGCGACTCGCTGACGGTCATCCGGGCCAGCGTGTTCCAGCCCATCCGTTCGATGCCGCGGGCCACGTATTGAATGTCCCAATAGCGGCGATGGGCCTCGAATTTGCCCACGGTTGCCGGCTTCGGGGTGTATTCCTGCACGAGGGCGAAGAGTCGGTCGCCATCGAGGACCGTTTTGCCGAGCGGGACACCATCGAGATCAGTGTTTTGCAGCCAGGCGAGCCCCGCCGCCAGTCGCGGCAGGCCACCATAGAGGTGGCTATTGGCGAGAACATCGAGAATCATCGGTGGCTCCGCGGAAGTGACGACTGCCTGGGATATTGGCATCGTACTCCGCGAAGCGCCGGAAGCGCAAGGGCACACCGCCCCTCGCTTCACCTCCCTTGGCACGTCGCAATCCTCTCTCCTCAATCCTGCCCTGCCCAATACTTCGCGAAGGCGGCGGGGGTGCATTCGACATGCGCGGGGGGAACGGGGGGCATGCCGCCGTGGAGAATGGTTTTGGGTCGCTGCGATTTGGGCAGGATCGGTTGGGGCGTCGCGGATGGTTGTTGTAGGTTGTGCTTCGGCATCATACCCTCCGACTTTGCGCCAGACTTTGCCTCCGACTTCTCGCCCGACTTTGCCCCCGACTTCTCGCCCGGCTTCGCGCCCTGTACTGCCGCCGACTTCTCGCCCGGCTTCGCGCCCTGT
>JANRLS010000268.1:0-1693 GCA_033762315.1 Pirellulaceae bacterium | reverse complement strand
ACAACAACTTCTACGAATTCACCACGAACAAAGAAATGGTCGCCGCCAAGGCGATGAACTTCTCCCCCAAACCGTGGCAAGTTTCGGTCGAGGGACTCGTCCACCGGCCGCGCACCTTCGATCTCGACGACCTCTTTAAGATCAGCCCGCTTGAAGAGCGCGTCTATCGGATGCGGTGTGTCGAAGCCTGGTCGATGGTCATTCCCTGGATCGGTTTTCCGCTCGGCAGGCTGCTCGATAAGGTTGAACCGCTGGGGAATGCCCGCTATGTCGCGTTCGAAACGCTCCTCGATGCCGGCCGCTTTCCGGGGCAAAACAAAATGGTCCTCCGCTGGCCCTATGTCGAGGGGCTCCGCCTCGACGAGGCCCGCCATCCGCTCACGATCCTCGCCGTCGGCATGTATGGCCGCCGGTTGCCGGGGCAAAACGGCGCGCCGCTGCGGCTCGTCGTTCCTTGGAAATATGGCTTCAAGGGGATCAAGTCGATCGTGAAAATCACCCTGCTCGCCGACCCGCCCCCGACCACCTGGAGCCGGGCCGCCCCGCGGGAATATGGTTTCTATGCCAACGTGAATCCGGCCGTGCCCCATCCTCGCTGGAGCCAAGCCACCGAACAGCGCCTCGGCGAAGCGGGCCGCCGCCAGACCCTCCCCTTCAACGGCTATGCCGAGCAAGTGGCGAGCCTGTATCAGGGGCTCGATCTGCGGGCGAATTACTAAAGCTCGGCGGGCGGAAGTGATTCCAGCGGCAGCCGAGCCCTCCGCGAAGTCGCGCCACGGGCATTCTTTTGTTCCAAGGATCGCAAGATGAAAATCACTCGGCTGACCTATTTGCTAGTGCTGCTCAACTGCGCTGTGCCCGCCTTGCTGCTTGGTTGGGATGCGATTCAGGGGCAGCTGGGTTCGAATCCGGTCAACTTCGCGATTCGGACGACCGGCCTACTCGCGTTGTTGTTTTTAGTTTCGTCACTGGCGATTACCCCCATCATCCGGTTGTCGAGCGCCAGCTGGCTGGGCCAATTCCGCCGAGTCGCGGGTCTCTATGCCTTTTTTCACACGGCGGTCCACTTCCTGCTGTTTTTTCTGCTCGACCGGGCGGGCAACGTCGCCGATACCGTGTCCGAAATTTTCCTGCGGCCTTATCTCGCGATTGGGGCGGTGGGCCTCGTCATCATGGTGCCGCTGGCGGTCACTTCGACCGACGGCATGATTCGCTGGCTCGGACCGAAACGTTGGAAGCTCTTGCATCGCCTCGCCTATGTGGCGGCGATCGCCGGCGTCACGCACTATTATCTGCTGGTCAAGGCCGACACCACCTGGCCGCTAATCTATGCGGCAGTCCTGGCGGTGTTGCTCGCTTATCGGGCGATCAGTCACTACCTGGGCCTGGTTGCCGATTCGCGCAAGTTGCGCGCCAGCCCGCCGCCCAGCACCACCGCGGCGCGCAAACCCCGCGCGTGGTCGGGCCAGCTGCGCGTCGCCAAAATCTTCGTCGAAACGCCGGAAGTCCGCACCTTTCGCCTGGTCCCAGTGCAAGGCTCGCGGCTGCCGTTTGAGCATCTGCCGGGACAATATCTGAATCTGGCGCTGCCAATCGAGGGCCGGCCGGTCCGCCGTTCGTACACGATTGCCTCCCCTCCCACCCGCGGCGGCTATTGCGAGGTGACGATCAAGCGCGAAGAGCGCGGCCTCGC
>JANRLS010000267.1:0-11376 GCA_033762315.1 Pirellulaceae bacterium | reverse complement strand
GGCTCTGTTTCCCATCGCCACGTTCGCCCTCGGCGAAACGTGGCTCGCCATCGACCGCGAGCAGATGGACCCTCGGGAATACTACGTCTGGACTCGCTGGTGGAACTTGCTGCTGATGTCGGGCTACGCCACCAGCGTGTTCGTGACCGCCGAGTGGCTGCTGGAGCTAGCGTTCCGCAAGGTGATCGATTTCGCGGCCCCGCCGCCAAAGCAGTAAACCGCCCAATCAGCGGACCGCCGGCACTCGGTTTGGCCCTGGCTATTTGGAACTAGTGCCTTGTCTCCATTGAATATTCGCGTAGGTCGAAGCCGTGCTTCGACCAAATAATTCCTTACAACTACCGCTCTGGACGATGCACGGCATAGTCCTACCTCCCAATTTTAGAATGTGACAAAGCAATAGTTGATCAACCGTCACGGTAGCGCTTGGTCAGATCGCCGTAGGCGTCGATGCGGCGGTCGCGGAAGAAAGGCCAGTGGGTGCGGACGACGTCGATCAGTCCGAGGTCGCATCTGGCCAGCACGATTTCCTCCCGCTCATGCTGCCCCTTGGCGATCAGATTGCCGTTGGGATCGCTGATGAACGAGCCCCCCCAGAACTGCAGTGCCCCTTCGTGGCCGACCCGATTCGGCGCGGCGACGAACAGGCCGTTGGCGATGGCGTGGCTCCGCATCATCGTTTCCCAGGCGCTGTGCTGGCTGGCGCCGAACTCGGCCTTTTCGTCCGGCAGCCAGCCGATGGCGGTGGGATAGAACAGAATCTCCGCACCAGCGAGTGCCGTCAGCCGGGCCGCTTCGGGATACCACTGATCCCAGCAAACGCAAACGCCGACGCGGCCGAAGCGAGTCGCGAAGCTCTGAAAGCCGAGATCGCCAGGGGTAAAATAGAACTTCTCGTAGTACAGCGGATCGTCCGGGATGTGCATCTTGCGATACACCCCGGCTTGCGAGCCGTCGGCATCGAGGATGACGGCGGTATTATGATAGAGGCCGGCCGCCCGCCGCTCGAAGAGGGAGCCGATGACCACCACGCCGTGCCTTTTCGCCGCGGCGGCGAGGGCCTGGCTCGTCGGGCCTGGAATTGGCTCGGCCGTGGCAAAGTGGCGATGGTCTTCGGTCTGGCAAAAGTAGTGGCCCGTGAACAGCTCTTGCAGGCAGACGATATTCGCCCCCAAAGCCGCCGCCTCGCCGATGCGGGCCACGGCCTTTTCGACGTTCGGCTCCTTGGCCTCGGTGCAGGTCATTTGCACGAGGGCGACCGTGACGGGCTGCGATTGAACGTGCTGGTAGGGCATGGGGGATGTCTGTAGGTGGTCCGTGGTCCATTGCCGCGAATTATAGGCACGTCGCCGCACGCCGTCGCGGGGGACGGCCGTTTCGAGCCCAGAGACGACCAAGAACTCGCCCGGCCAGGAAGTCCGCCGGAATGTGCTGCTCGGCGGACAAGACGGTATGCCTCGGACTACGCCGCGGCGGGGAGCGCGATGTCGCGTGGGGCGGGTTCGACGACGCGGGCGACGCGGCCATCGGCCCGATAGAACTTCACCTCGTTCTCTTCGATGAACCAGATCGCTGTCGCGCTGTCGGAGACGAAGCGGCGGCCGCAATAGCTCCCGTCTCGAATCAGGATGCTCTCGCGAAACTGCTCCGGCTCAGCGACACCGAGGTCGGCAAATGTGGTCGCGACCAGGCGGCGAACTTCGTGGGTCCGTTGAGCGTGATGCATGACGGGGCGTTGATGGCAAGAGGGCGAGCCACTCCCAGCATCGACCAGCCCGACCCCGTCCCATTTGCCCGCGCGAGACAATCGGCACAGCTTACCCAGCCGGCAAGGTGGCCCCGCCCCGCGCTGGCCAGATTCCCGCTAGACCGATGCGGCGTCGGGCCGATGCTCATGAAGAAGCCCATTTCTGTGCCCCGACCGCTAGCAACCTCCGCCGAGCCAACGATGCAAGACGACATGGAAGTCGAGGCCCAGGATCTCGCCATCGACGAAATTCGCGAGCTACTGATCGACGCGGGGACCGAGATTTCTCCCGAGCAGGCCGAGCACCTGGCGGCCTTCATCGTGCAGGCGGGGGGGATCGAAGAGGCTCTTGCGATCCTGTCGCAGGCCGGCTTTCCGCGCGATGTCGAGCGGGGGAGCGAAGCCGCCTAAGCGGAGCGGCCATTAGCCGGTTAACTGTGTCCTCCTGCTGCGGTTAGCACCGCCATGCTTCGCATTTTCCGGCCGAGCGACGACGCCATTCGCGAGTTTCTCGCCCGGCAGGCGGGGAAACCCTGGTCGTATGATTTGGTGGGGGTCACACGCGACGGCCCGCCCCCCGCCCGGCGCGGTTGGAATATCGACCACGAGCGAGTGCTGCTGGGCCACGGCGAACCGGCGTTTCGAGCGGCGGCTGAGGCGATTGCCCGCTGGCAGATGTTCCCGCCGCAAATCGCCAAACTGTGCTGGCCCGACGCCCCGCAAACGCCCGGCACCATCGTCGGCGTCCTCTATTGGGCGGCCCCCTGCCGGCTCTGGCTGCTGTTTCCGGCACAGGTGGTGTATCAGATCGATGAACAGCCGGAAGGTGCCGCCCCGGCGGCGAGGTTTGGCTTTGCTTATGGCACGGTGGTGGGGCATCCCGAAGCAGGAGAGGAGCGGTTTCTCGTCGAGTGGAACCGGGCCGACGACACGGTCTGGTACGACCTCCTCGCAGTGTCTCGCCCCGCGCACCCGCTAACGTGGCTCGGCTATCCGTACACCCGCTGGGAGCAGGCCCGCTTTCGCCGGCAGTCGTGTGCCGCGATGGAGCGCGCGGTCGCAACGGGGAGCGGCAATGACCAGTGATCGCATGCTGCTGGGATTAGTTGCTGCAATTTGGCTCGCCGCGTGGGTCGGCCTGGCGCTCCCCTTGGAAGTGGCGATTTGGCTCTTCGCGCCGCTGGTGTTGGTGCGGCGGGGGATCGAGCTCGCGAGGCAATGCGATGGATCGCCGCGCGAACGGATCCTGCTAGCGACTGCAAACCATGTGCAGTTACCCGCAGCGACAATCCTGGCGGTCAGCTTTGCCCTGCCGCGTGGCAAGGCGGCCGCGACGCTCGCAATTCCGTGGCTCTTCGTGACGCTCCTGTTGGCGGCTACGGGGCTGGGCCGCCTGGTGCGATGCGGGCTGAGAATCGACGCGAAACTGGCGATTTCCGCGTCCCTGGTGCTGGTAGCGGTCGGGGGCGGGTGGGGAGTGCTATCGCGGCTCGGATCGCGGCCACAGAACTTCAGCGACGAAATCGTCCTGCTCACCGCCATCCATTTTCACTACGCCGGCTTCGTGCTGCCGCTGCTTGCCGGGCTGTCGGTACGGAGGCGAGTTAAGCCGCGGCCGATACCGCCGAGTTTGGCCGAGCGCGCAGTTTTGCTGGGGGTGGTGCTCGGCGTGCCGGCGGTTGGATTGGGGATTTCTCTGTCGCCCCACTTGGAGGTGGTCTCGGCGGTGATTTTGGCGATCGCCTGTATCGTGGTCGCCGTCCAGCAACTGTTGCGGGCCGCCGAATCGCGCGAGGCGACTAGGTTAGCGCTCGCGGGGGTCGCCGCGGCGGCGCTGGTGGCGGGAATGAGCCTCGCGGCCGCCTACGCCGTGGGCGAGTTCTGGGGAGCACGGTGGCTCGACATCCCGACGATGATTCGCACGCATGGCGTTTGCAACGCTTTTGGCTTCGCCGCCTGTGGATTGGCCGTCGCTCGCGTACAATGCGAGCAATCGAGCTCGCCATGCGCACCCTCCTCATTCTCGTCGTGATTCTGGCCCTGGCCATCGGCATCGGCGTGGCCGCGTGGCAGCCGACGACGGATTGGTATCGCGCGCGGACCGCCCCCAAGTGGCGGACGGCCGAGGTCGTAGTGGGAGACGTCGTCTCGGTCGTCAATTCGACCGGAACGGTCAAGCCGGTGCTGCAGGTGACGGTCGGCTCGTTTGTTTCGGGGCCGGTGCTCGATATTTTCTGCGAATTCAACGACGAGGTGAAAAAAGGGGAATTGCTGGCGACGATCGACCCACGCATCTACGACGCGAACGTGGTTCGCGACCGCGCGACCCTGGCCAGCCGCGTGGCGGATGTCGAGCGCGCGAAGGCGGTGCTGCAGCAGGCGATTAACGATGAAAAGCGGGCCCTCGCCCTGCGAGCCGAAGACCCGACCTTCATCGCCCAGCAGGAAATCGACAAGGTCCGCTTCAACCGCCTGTCGCTCGAAGCCCAGCTCACCGTCGCCAAAACCTCGGTCGATCAGGCGCAGGGACAACTCGATCAGTCGCTCGCTAATCTCGAATACACCAAGATCATCTCGCCCGTCGATGGGATTGTCATCAATCGGAAGATCGATCCAGGGCAAACGGTGGCGGCCAGCTTCCAAACGCCGGAGCTGTTCATCGTCGCTCCCGACATGCGCGAACAGATGCACGTTCATGCCTCGGTCGATGAAGCCGACGTGGGGCTCATTTCGGCGGCGAAAAGCAAGTCGCTTCCCGTGACCTTCACCGTGGATGCCTATCCCGACGATCTCTTCACCGGAAAAATCGAGGAAATTCGCCTCAGCTCGACGACGACGCAGAACGTGGTGACGTATCCGGTCGTCGTCGCGGCGGCGAATCCCGACTTGAAGTTGCTGCCGGGGATGACGGCCAGTCTGTCGTTCGAGGTGGATCGGCGAACTAAGGTGGTCAAGGTCCCCAATTCGGCCCTGCGGTTTTTTCCCCTCGCCCGACAAGTGCGGGAGCAAGACAAGCCGCTGATCGAGGGAAAGGTCGAGGAAGAAGCCGACGACAGCCAGGTGCAAGATGCCGGGCAGTCAGCCGAAGAGCGGGCCCAGACCCGCCGTGACCGGGCGAAGCGGCATGTGTGGGTGCAAGACGGGCACCTCTTGCGGGCCATTGAAGTGACGATTGGCCTGTCGGACAGCAAGTTTTCGGAGCTCGTCAGCGGCGACCTGAAACCAGGGGACAAACTCGTCATTGGCGTCAAGCCGACGCAGGGCTGGGGAGGGTAGGCATGAATCTCCTCCTCACGATCCGCATCGCCATCCGCGCCCTGGGCAAGAACAAGCTTCGTGCGGGACTGACGGTACTGGGAGTGGTCATCGGCATCGCGGCGGTGACAACGATGGTGTCGCTCGGCCAAAGCGCGAGCAGCCTGGTGCAAGGGCAGTTTGAATCGTTGGGAACGAACGTCATCGTCGTCTTTCCTGGCGATCAGCGGCGGGGGGGCGTGAGTCAAGGTCTCTCGCCCACGCTCACGGCGGCCGATTCCAAGGCGATCGGCGAGCAATGTCCCTCGGTCGTCGCCAGTTCGCCGCTCGTCGGCGCTCAGGGGCAGGTCATTTTCGGCAACTCGAACTACAAGCCGAAAGACATGTTCGGCGTCGGAACCGATTTCATCACCGTGCGCAATTGGCCCCTCCGCAGCGGCGGCTTCATCACCGACCGCGATATTACCTCGGCCGCTAAAGTGTGCGTGATCGGCCAGACCTTGGTCGCCCGCCTGTTTCAGACGACTGATCCCGTCGGGCAATCGATCCGGATCAAGAACATTCCCTTCCGCGTGGTGGGCGTGCTGGATGAAAAAGGGGCCAACATGGTCGGCGACGACCAGGACGACATCGTCCTCATGCCCTACACCACGGTCCGCAAGCGACTGCAAGGCTCGGAATTCGACAACGTCAACGCCATCCTTTGCTCGGCGAAATCGACCCTCGACATGCCCAATGCCGAATACGAAATCGAGCAGCTTCTGGCCGAACGCCATCGCATTCACCCCGGCGAGCCGCAAGATTTTCTCGTGTAAAACACGACTGAAATAGCCGCCGTGCTGGGAATGATTACGGGCACGCTGACAATGATGCTCTCGTCAATCGCCGGCATTTCGCTGATCGTCGGCGGCGTGGGCATCATGAACATCATGCTCGTCAGCGTGACCGAGCGAACGCGCGAGATCGGCATTCGGATGGCCGTCGGCGCGCGGGGGCGCGATATTTTGCTGCAGTTCCTGGTCGAAGCGGTGCTATTGTCGTTCATCGGCGGCCTGATCGGCTTCGCGCTCGGAGTCGGGGCTTCGGTCGGGCTGACCTTGCTCATCAATAACCTGACCAGCGGCACCAAGTGGCCGATTGTGATTTCGCTTCCCGCCGCCGCACTGGCCTTTGGCTTCGCCGCCGCGGTGGGCATATTTTTCGGCTTCTATCCCGCCCGTCGGGCGAGCATGCTCGATCCGATCGAGGCCCTGCGATATGAGTAGCGTGGGACAGGTTTCGAGCCTGCCGAGTGCGGGAAGGGTTCAGGAGCCTGGAACCATAATCAGGAGTCAAAGGAGGCAAGGTTGCGAAGATTGTGGTGGCATTTGCGGCGCGGACTGGGTGCCGTGGATCGGAGTTTGACGCGAACTTACTTGCGCGGGCCCGACCCGAAATTGCTGCATTTGGGATGCGGAGGGAATCGGCTGACGGGGTGGCTCAATTCGGATCTGTATCCCAACTCGCGGTCGGTGCTGCATCTCGATGCGACCCGCCAATTTCCGCTGCCTGCGGATCAGTTCGACGCCGTCTTCAGCGAGCACATGATCGAGCACATTCCCCGCGCCGCCGGAGCGCGAATGCTTGCCGAGTGCCAGCGCGTGCTGAAGCCCGGCGGCCGCATTCGCATTTCGACTCCCGACCTCGCGTTTCTCATCGATCTGTATCGCCCGGACAAGTCCGACCTGCAGCGGCGCTACATCGCCTGGGCCACCGAGCGGTTCATTCCCGACGCGCCGGCCGGCGATGTCTATGTCATCAACAACTTCGTGCGCGATTGGGGGCATCAGTTTATCTACGACGAGCCCACGCTGGCCGCCGCCATGCAAGCGGCCGGTTTCGAGGAAATCTCCCGCTGCGAGTTGAATCGCAGCCAGCATCAATCGCTTGCCAACCTCGAAAACGAGTCCCGGTTGCCCGTCGGGTTCCTGCGATTGGAGACCCTGATTTTGGAGGGGGTCAAGCCGAACCGCTGAAATGACAGTCTCCGGCGGACGATAACCGGGGCAAAAAGGCTTGCCGAGGGTTTGCGCCCCGCCGATACTGGAGGCTTGCCGCCGGACTTGTCCGGCCCTGCCCGCTTGCTCCCGCCTTCCTTCATGATGAGTAGTCAGTCGATGTACTTTTTCCGTCCTGCGCTGGGAGCGATTTTCTTCGCCGGCCTCGATTTTTTGGCCATTGCCGCCGAGCCGGCGGAAGTCGATTACCTGCGCGACATCAAGCCGATTTTCGCGGCCCATTGCACTGCCTGCCACGGTCCCAAAAAGCAGGAAAACGGCCTGCGGCTCGACGCGGCCCAGGGAATTTTTGCCGGGGGCGACAATGGCCCGGCGATCATGGCCGGCAAGTCCGCCAAGAGCCTGCTGATTGAGGCGATTCGCGGCACGAGCGAGGTCGTTTCGCAAATGCCCCCCAAGGGGAATCCCCTTTCGACCGAGCAAATCGCCCTGCTTGCCCGCTGGATCGATGCCGGCCCGAAAGCCCCGAACGAAGCCCTGGCTCAATCGGCCCAAAGCAGCCACTGGTCCTTTCAGCCGGTGGTTCGCCCGCCGCTGCCACTGGTCAAAGACCCGGCGTGGCCGAGGGGCGCGATTGATGCCTTTATCCTGGCTGCTCTTGAAAAACAAAAGCTGGTCCCCTCGCCCGAGGCCGAGCGGCCGACGCTGATTCGCCGCGTTTCGCTCGACCTGGTGGGCCTGCCTCCCGCGCCCGAAGAAGTGGCGGCGTTCGCCGGCGACCAAAGTCCCGATGCTTATGAGCGGCTGATCGACCGCCTGCTCGCCTCGCCCCATTATGGCGAACGCTGGGGTCGGCACTGGCTCGACATGGCCCGCTATGCCGACAGCAACGGCTATACGCGCGATTTCGGCCGGCAAATCTGGAAGTATCGCGAGTGGGTCATCGATGCGATCAACCGCGGCCAGCCGTTCGACCAGTTCACGATCGACCAGATTGCCGGCGACATGCTACCGCAACCGACCCAAGAGCAACTCGTCGCGACCGGCTTTCATCGCAATACGCTGATCAATGAGGAAGGGGGCACCGACCAGGAGCAGTTTCGCATTGAGGCGGTGGCCGACCGGGTCAACACGACCGGCTCGGTTTGGCTCGGCCTGACGCTAGGCTGTGCGCGCTGCCACACGCATAAGTACGACCCGATCACCCAAACCGAGTATTATCAGTTTTTCGCCTTGCTGAATAACTGCGACGAGCCACAGATTGAGGTGCCTTCGAAGTTGCAAGTGGCTCGCGGCGACCTGGAGCGGCGCGAGCAAGTGCGGGCCGAAATCAAACGGCTCGAAGCGGAGCAAGAGAGGCTGCGGCCGGAACTGGAAGCCAAGCAGCAGGCGTGGGAAGCCGAGGTCACCCCGCAAGAGCGCGCCCGTCTGCCGGGGCCGGTGCAAGTCGCCTACGACATGAAATTCGCCGACCGGGACGCGAAGCAGAAGAAGCTCATCGAGGATTATTACAAGGGTACCGAAGCGGCCCGGCAGGCATTTCCGCTGTTGCAGCAGATTTTTCAGCTGCGCGAGCAAGAGCCGAAAATCGCCACGACAATGATCCTCCGCGAGCGGGCCAAGCCGCGGGAAACGTTCGTCCACAAGCGGGGCGATTTTCTCGATCCCGGCGCCAAGGTGACCGGCGGCGTTTTAGCAGTCATGCCGTCCATCGATCATGCCGACGAAGGGATGGTCAGCCGGCTTGATTTTGCGCGCTGGCTGGTTGCGGCCGACAATCCGCTGACGCCGCGCGTGGCGATGAATCGCGATTGGCAGAAGTTCTTCGGCCGAGGACTGGTCGAAACCGAGGACGATTTTGGCACGCAAGGTTCGAAGCCCTCGCATCCGGAATTGCTCGATTGGTTGGCGAGAGAGTTCATCCATCGTGGCTGGGACGTGAAAACGATGCACCGGCAGATCGTGTGTTCGAATACGTATCGGCAATCATCCGAAGTCCGATCCGACCTGGCGGCTGCCGATCCTCAGAACAAGCTGCTGGGCCGGCAAGCGCGGTTGCGGCTCGATGCGGAGATCGTTCGCGATGTCGCTCTGGCGATCGGCGGCCTGCTTACGGAAACCATTGGCGGCCCCAGCGTTTTCCCGCCGCAGCCCGAAGGCGTTTTCGACTTCACGCAGGACCCCAAGCCGTGGAAGGCAGCGACCGGTGGCGACCGCTATCGCCGCGGAATGTACACGCATTTTTGGCGGTCGAGTCCGTATCCGATGCTGCTGACGTTCGACGCTCCCGGCGGCAATGTCACCTGCACCCGCCGTTTGCGCAGCAACACGCCGCTGCAGTCGCTCACGCTCGCCAACGACCAAGCCTTTTTCGAGTGTGCCCAGGCCCTCGCCATCCGTGCGATCGATCACTCCGCCGACGATGCCAACCGGGCCGAGTATGCCTTCCGCCTCTGCCTGGCCCGCGAGCCGACTTCCGCCGAGCGCGAATTGCTGTCTCGCCTTGTTGCCGATGAAACCAAGGCCACTTCCGGCGAGCCCGCCGCCGCCTGGACGCGCATTTGCCGCGTGCTGCTGAATCTGGACGAGACGATTACGAGGGAATAGCCAGACCACTCCCATGCCTACCAATCCGCAATCCCAACTCCCGAATCCCGAATTGCTCCTGTTTGCGGCTCGCCGCCACTTCTTCCAGCAGTGCCGTGTCGGCTTGGGGGCAATGGCTCTGGGGTCGCTGTTGACGGAGGAGGGGGCACACGCAGCAATGCCGTCGCCATCGGTCGCGGACGATCCCCTCGCCCCTCGCCCTGGCCACCACCCACCGAAGGCCAAAAGCGTCATTTTCCTGTTCATGGCGGGGGGGCCGAGCCAACTGGAACTGTTCGATCCCAAGCCCAGGCTGCAAGAGCTTTCCGGCGAGGTGATTCCCGAATCGTTCGTCGCCAGCAAGCGATTCGCCTTTATCAAAAAAGATGCCAAGCTGCTTGGCAGCGTCCGCAAGTTTGCCCAGCATGGCGAAAGCGGCCAGACAATCAGCGAGTGCCTGCCGCATTTGGCCCAGGTGGCTGACGAAATCTGCACGCTCCGGGCGATGAAGACCGACGTCTTCAACCACGGCCCGGCCAAGTTTTTTATGAACACCGGCTCCCCCCTGTTTGGCCGGCCGAGCATGGGGGCCTGGGTGACGTACGGCATCGGCAGCCAATCGCGCGATTTGCCGGGGTTTGTCGTGTTGCAGTCCGGGCCTCGCGGGCCGCGTGGCGGCGGCCCGAATTGGGGCAGCGGCTTTCTGCCGACGACTTATCAGGGAGTGCCGCTGCGGAACAAAGGCGCGCCGATTCTGAACCTCGACAATCCCGAGGGAATTGCCGCGGCCGACCAGCAGCGGTTTATCGGCGCGGTGAACGACTTCAATCGCCTCCGCTTCGCGGAAACCGGCGACGGCGAAATCGCCACCCGCATCGCCGCCTACGAAATGGCCTTCCGCATGCAGTCGAGCGCCCCGGAACTGATGGACCTCTCCGGCGAATCGGCCGAAACGCTCGCACTTTACGGCTGCGAGCCCGGCAAGCCCTCGTTCGCAATGAATTGCCTTTTGGCCCGCCGCCTCGTCGAGCGGGGCGTCCGCTTCGTGCAGCTTTATCACACCGATTGGGATCATCACGGCAACAAAGGAACCGAGCTCGGGGAATCGCTCGACAAGATCTGCCACGAAACCGACCAGGGGGCCGCCGCCCTGGTGCTCGACCTCAAGCGTCGCGGCCTGCTCAAGGACACGCTGGTCATCTGGGGGGGCGAATTCGGCCGCACGCCACAAGGAGAACCGCGCGACATGATCGGCCGCGACCACCACATCGAGTCGTTCACCATGTGGCTCGCCGGCGGCGGCGTGAAGCCCGGCCTTGCGCTCGGCAAGACCGACGACATCGGCTACTACGGCGTCGAGGATGTCGTCCACGTCCACGATCTGCACGCCACCGTGCTGCACCTCTTGGGCCTCGACCACCTGAAGCTCACCTTTCGCTTCCAAGGCCGTGACTTCCGCCTCACCGACGTCCACGGGCATGTCGTCCACAAGCTGCTCGCCTAGTCGTCCCCGTCGTAGTTCGCCGATTCAGGTAGTCCCCCGCTCCGCAGCAGGACAGTTCTTGTAGGGTGGGCTCCGCCCACCAAATTTGTAGGGTGCCCAAGCGCCGCGAAATGCACCAAGCGTGTCGCCGACAAAGGCCTGGTGTATTTCGCTCCGCTCATACACCCTGCCGCTGGTGGGCGCAGCCTACCCTACCGCCGCTTCGGCGGCAGGCCATATTTCGCGCGCAGCTTGGCGGTGAGGGCTTGGCGCTCGTCGTAGTCGCGCTGCTCTTCCTCGCTGGCGGG
>JANRLS010000266.1:0-48460 GCA_033762315.1 Pirellulaceae bacterium | reverse complement strand
TTCCGTCATTGATCTCTTCCCAGTTGGTCTCGCCCACGTCATTGATGAACATGCGTCCCGAACCGGATTGAAAGGAGAATGTGAAGGGATTTCGCAGGCCGAGCGCCCAGATCGCCCGGTTCACGCCGGTCGCCGCGCCATAGAACGGGTTGTCCGTGGGAATCGTGCCATCGGGGTGGATTCGCAGGATTTTGCCGAAGGGGTTGTCGAGCGATTGCGAGCTCGCCGGCGTTTGCTGATCGCCGGTCGCCACGTAGAGCATCCCATCGGGACCAAAATGAATCGCGCCCCCCATGTGCCAATGGGCGTCCCCCACCGGTCCCAGGTCGAGCAGCACCTGTTCGCTTCCCGCGCTTTGGTCGCCCGCCGCCGTCAACCGGCTGACGCGGTTGTGGCTCTCCGCGCCCCCCGTGCCGGCAGCCGTGTAATAGACATAGACGTAGCCATTGTGGTCGAAATGGGGATCGAGCGTGATGCCGAGGAGCCCCCGTTCGTAGCTCGCATCAACGGGGAGCGTGGCGAACGGCGTCGGCAGGAGAGCGTCGTTTTTGACGATCCGGATCGTGCCGTTCTGCTGCGCGACGAACACCCGACCGTCGGGGGCGATCTCCAGGGCCGTGGGACTGGCCAGCGCGCTGGCGACGCGCGTTTCGACGAAGCCCGTCGGCAGCGTCGCCAGCAGCGTTTTGGCTTCCAGCGTTTCCAAACCAAGCCGCCTGGGGCGCGGCGCGGCCGCGCGCCGCGCCTTGCGATTCCACGAGCGCCAAATACGAGCGATCAACGGGGCACCTGCCAGCAAAAACCGCCGGCGAATTTGCCGGTAGGTTCCATGCTGCTTCGCGTGCCGGTGGGATCAAGAGGGAACCACGGCCAGCGGAGGAGTTGGCGGCCGGCAAGTCAGCAAGTCCGGAAAAATCAGCAGAAGCGCTTCAGCCGCGCATCGCCATCCTTCGCACCTGCATCATTGCGGCATAGGTGGCGAAGCTGATGCCAAAGCTTACAAACCAGGCATACGAGTAGAGCCGGGTCCAGAGCGGATCGACGGAAGCCACGAGCCCAATGGCGGCGAAAAAGCCGGGCAGGCAGGGGGCGATGCCCAGAGCCAGGGCGATCAACGCCAGTGGGTTGAAGCCGTGCCAATACCAATAGGGGCCCTCTTGGCGATAGAGGCCGGTCAGGTCCAGCTTCAGCCGGCGAACGAGGTAATAGTCGGCAATCAAGATGCCGCCCACCGCCCCCAAGAGCAGCGAGTAGCCGATCAGCCACTTGTCAATATAAACGGCAGCGTTTTCGAGCAGTCGCCAAGGTTGAATCAGAATGCCGATGAGACCGGTGATGAGTCCGCCAATGCGGAACGAAATCCGCTCAGGCCAGAGATGGGCAAAGTCGTTGGCCGGGCCGACCACATTCGCGGCGATGTTCGTCGCCACCGTGGCGAGGCACAGCGAGAACATGGCAATCACCAGCACGATGGGATTGTCGAACTTGCCGAGCAGCACGATTGGATCCCAGATCGCCTCGCCATAGATGATGGTCGTGGCCGAGGTGACCGCGACGCCGATGAACGAATAAAGCCCCATCGTCGTCGGCAGGCCGAGGGCTTGCCCCAGTACCTGGTCGCGCTGCGAGCGGGCATAGCGGCTGAAGTCGGGAATGTTCAGCGAAAGAGTCGCCCAAAAGCTGACGTTGGCCGTCAGTGCCGGGATGAAATAGAGCCAGAATTGCCCCGCTTTGGGCTGGCCGGCGGCAAATTGCGACGGGCGGCTGAGCATCGGTCCAAAGCCCCCCGCCTCGCGATAAGCCCAGCCGAGCAGCACCAGGCCCAGCGCGATCAAAAGCGGCGCTTTGATATTCAGCAGCACGCGAATCGAATCGATGCCGCGCCACACGATCGCCATGTTGAGCAGCCAAAACAGCAGAAAGCACGCCAGTTGCGGCAGGCTGATTCCCAGGCCGGGCAACTTGGCCGCGTCGCGCCACGCGGGAAACCACACGGACAGCAGCGTGAAAATCGCTGCGCCGCCGATCCACGCCTGGATGCCAAACCAGCCGCAAGCGACCAGCGCCCGCAGCATCGCCGGCACATTGGCCCCTAAAATGCCGAACGACGCCCGGCAATAGACGGGAAACGAAATGCCGTACTTCGTGCCGGCATGGGCATTGAGCACCATCGGCACGAGCACGATGCAGTTACCGAGAAAGATGGTCAGCACCGCCTGTTGCCAGTCCATGCCGATTTCAATTAGCGAGGCGGCGAGCATATACGTCGGAATGCAGGCGGCCATGCTGATCCAAAGGACCGCAATGTCGCGCAGCCCCCATTTGCGGCCGCTGGCGGGAACCGGGGCCAAATCCGGGCTGAAATAGGGGGAGCCGGCCACTTCGGGGGCGATTTCGGCAGTGGGGGGAGAATCGGTCCGGTGTGGCATGTGGCAATCCTTGTTCCCATCCGCCTGCGGGGGCCAATCTAGTGGATTCCGCCGGGCGATTGCAGTCGGCATCGCGAGGGATGTCCGAACCAAGTTGGCCGACCCCGCGTAAAGCACTTGCCGGTTTGGAGTTACAGCGGCTACCCTGGTCGCACCTCGTATCCGTTCCCCTGGAACCGCCATGCTCCAGCTTCGCAACGTCAAAAAAGCCTATGTCGAGCCGAGCGGCGAACGGCTGCCGATTCTCGATATTCCGAGCTTCGCCGTCTCTGCCGGCGAGCAGATGGTCCTCGTCGGTCGCAGCGGCTGCGGAAAGACGACATTACTGCATGTCATCGCCGGCATCACGCGGGCCGATAGTGGCGAGATCAACATCGATGGCATCGAGCTCGCCGGCCTATCCGAGTCGGGAGTTGATAAGGTGCGAGCCTCGAAGTTGGGCTATGTCTTTCAGACCTTCAACCTGCTCCCTGGCTTTACCGCCCTCGAAAACGTGCTGCTGGGGATGACCTTCGCCCGCGGCCGCAAAGACCCGGTCCGGGCCCGGCACTTGCTCGACCGGGTCGGCCTGTCGCACCGGGCCACGCACAAACCCGGCGCGCTCTCGGTCGGCGAGCAGCAACGGGTGGCGGTCGCCCGCGCCCTCGCGAACAAGCCCCGCGTCCTGTTGGCCGACGAACCGACCGCGAACATCGATCCCCGCAACCAGCAGAAGATCATCGACCTGATTCGCGACACCTGCCGCGAAGAGTCGATCGCGCTAGTGATCGTGACCCACTCTCCCGAAGTCGCCAGCCAATTCCCCCGCGTCGATAAGCTGGAAGAGATCAATCGAGTCACGGCGGCGGTTGCGACGTGAGGGAAGGTTCTTGGTCCGTTGTCCGTAGTCCGTGGCAGAATCGGTTAACGGCCAGGCATTTTCCAACGGACCACGTACCACGGACCACGGACAACGGACAACGGACAACGGACCACTCACCACCTACTCCGATTCGTCATGCTCCTCCTCGACCTCCTCGGTATCGCCTATCGCAGCATTCGCCAGCGTGGCGTGGCGTCGCTGTTGACGATCATTTCGATGGCGCTCGGCGTGATGCTGGTCGTCGCGGTGTTGACGATTCATGGCGTCGTGGCCCAGTCGTTCGCGAACAATGCCAGCCTCGGCTACAACATGATCGTCGGGGCCAAGGGGGGCCAAGAGCAGCTCGTCCTCAACACCGTCTATTACCTGAGCCGGCCGGTCGAGAACATTCCGTACTCGTATTACCTCGAATTCCTGCCGCAAGAAAAGCGGGCCCGCCTGCTGGCCGATTCGCTGGCCGCGCAGTCTTTGGCGGCGCAAGGGCAGGCGGCCGAGCTCGCCGCGCTGGGAGATTCCGCTGGCCTCGCCAGCTTGGGGCTGCGACTGTCGCTCGCGGCGGCGGCGAGCCTGGAGCCCGGCGTCGCCGACATGAGCCGCGGCGGGCAATATGCCCTGATGACCGACCTGGCGATTCCGGTTTGCCTGGGAGATTACTACGGGCAGTTCCGCGTCGTCGGCACCACGCCGGCAATGTTCGACGATTTGGTGTACGACATCGAAAACGACCGCCGCTACGAGTTCGCCCAAGGGCGCAACCTGCGGCATCGCAGCGAAGAGAACGGCTATTTCGAGGCGGTGGTCGGGGGGAAGGTGGCTAGCGAAATTCGCCTCGTCGAGCTGCATTTGCGCCCCGGCACCGACCTGGCCGCCGCCCGCGCCGTCGTCGCGAACTACACCGCCTGGACCCGCATCGAAGAGCAAAACGGCACCCTCGTCGTGACGCTCGCCCAGGGCAACAGCGAAGACAACTTTTTCCAGGCCCTCGCCCGCCTGCAAAAAGACTTGGACAAGGGAACGAAGCAGCTTCCCGCCGCTCAGCAAACAGCGCTCGATGCCTTGCGCGATCCGGCTGCCGTCATTCGCCGCTCAAGCCGGCCGCTGGCGGTGGGAGATGCGATCTCTCCCGCGCACGGCAGCCCCGAAGGGCACGTTCATGCCCGCAAGTTCATCGTCGTCGGCCTGCTCAAACCGAGCGGCACGCCGAACGACCGGGCGGTCTTCGTCAACATGGAAGGCTTCTATTTGATGGAAGACCACGCCAAGCCGCTGGAAACGCCCCAGCTCGCGCCGACACCCGCCGACGGCACTCCCGAAGCGATGGAACGAGCCAAAGCCGAGTTCATCGCCAAGAAGAAGCTCGAACTAGAGTTGCAACGTGCCGCCGATCCGGAGCCGCTGCCGGCCGAGCAGCGCGAAGTGACGGCGGTCCTTATCAAAGCCCCGACGATGATCGCTCCCGGGCTGGAAAACGCGATCAACGAGGGGCTGTATGCCCAAGGGGTGTTGCCCGTCAAAGTGATTTACAACCTCTTCAAGTTCTTTGTTTCGCCGGTGCAGTCTATTTTGCTGGTGCTCACCGCGATGATCTGCGTGGTCTCCGGGATCAGCATCCTGGTCAGCATTTACAACAGCATGAGCGAACGACGGCACGAAATCGCCGTCATGCGGGCACTGGGCGCAAGCCGCGGCACCGTGATGTGGGTCATTCTGCTCGAATCGACGCTGTTGTCTTTAGCAGGCGGCCTCGTCGGCTGGGCAGCCGGTCATGTGGGGGTAACGCTCTTCAGTCCCCTGATCGAAGACCGCACCGGAGTTTCCGTCGGCTTTTTCAACTTCGAGCCGTCGGTCGCCATTCTGAGCCTTTTGGGCGTGCAAAGCGAACTGGCCGATGCGTTTCGCGTTCCTGTCGAGCTCGTACTCATCCCCGCTCTCATTCTGCTCGCCGTCATCGTCGGCCTTTGGCCCGCGCTCAGCGCCTATCGAACCGATGTCGCCAAGTCGCTCGGGAAATAGGTGCCAGGAGCCGAGTGCCGGGAGCCAGCAGAACGACTTTGAACTTTGAACCCCGAACGGCATCCTAGAACTTCTCCCCCGGCCCGGCTAACATCTTCTTTTTCTTCCGCACCCCTTCGCTTTGAAGAACTCTCCCATGAAATTCGGCATGAACCTGCTGCTCTGGACCGGCGAACTGAACGACGGGATGATCCCGGTGTTGCACATGCTCAAGCATCAGGGCTACGACGGCGTCGAACTGCCGATCTTCAATACCGATCTCGACTATGCGAAGTGGGGCCGCGTCCTCGATGGCATCGGCCTCGCCCGCACCGCCGTGACCGTCCGCACCGAAGCCGACAACCCCATCAGCTCCGATGCCGGTGTGCGGAAGAAGGGGATCGACGGCACCAAAAAGGTGCTCGATTGCTGTGCGGCGGTCGGGGCGACGACCCTCGTCGGGCCGTATCACTCGGCACTCGGCCACTTTAGCGGCAAGGGGCGCACCGACGACGAGTGGAAATGGGGGGTCGAGTCGATGCGAGCCGTGGCCGAGCACGCGGCTCAGGCGCGGGTGACGCTCGGTGTCGAGTGCCTGAACCGCTTTGAGACCTACCTGCTCAACACCCATGCCGACGCGGCCCGCTTTTGCCGCGAGGTGAATCATCCTCGCTGCCGGATGATGTACGACACGTTTCACTCGAACATCGAGGAAAAATCGATCACGCAGGCGATCCACTGCTGTGCCGACATGCTCTGCCATGTTCACATCAGCGAGAACGACCGCAGCACGCCGGGCACGGGGAACGTCCGCTGGTGCGAAAACTGGGACGCCCTCCGGCAGATCAACTACGACGGCTGGCTGGTTGTCGAAGCCTTTGGCCTCGCCCTGCCCGAGCTGGCCGCCGCGACGAAAATTTGGCGGCGGATGTTCCAAAGCGAAGAGCAGCTCAGTCGCGATTCGCTCGCCTACATGAAGTCCGAGGTTGCGAGGCGGTGGCGGGCGTAGCGGCACATCCGGCATGGCTCCAGGTATGATGAAGTCACAAACTTGGATCCCTTCGGCAACCATTCATGCTCGACATCCTCATCATCGCGCCGCACCCGGACGATGCCGAATTGGGCATGGGGGGGGCGATTCTGAAGTTGCAGGCCGAAGGGGCGAAGGTGGGCGTGCTCGACCTGACGAGTGGCGAACCAACGCCGTTTGGCACGCCTGAGAAGCGCATCGCGGAGACGGCCGCGGCAACCAAGGTGCTCGGCCTCGCATGGCGGCAGAATCTGGGTCTGCCGAATCGCAGCCTGGAGGCGACGCTCGACGCCCGCCGCGAGCTGGCGATCGTCTTTCGCCAGACCCGCCCCAAGTGGCTCTTTGCCCCGTATTGGGTCGATGCCCATCCCGACCACGTCGCCGCCACGCAGCTGGTCGAGGCGGCCCGCTTCTGGTCGAAGCTGACGAAGACCGACATGCCGGGGGAGCCGTGGCATCCGCGGCGAATTTACAACTACTACTGCGTACATCTCAAAATGGCGGCGCAGCCGGCGTTTGTGCTCGATATCAGCCCCTATTGGGAAACCAAGCTGGCCGCCATCCGTTGCTACGAGAGCCAGTTTATCGCGGGGCGGCCGGCCGATCCGCCAACTTTTCTCGACCAGCTCCGCGACGAAGCCGCCTATTGGGGAAAAACCATCGGCGTG
Source organism: Pirellulaceae bacterium (assembly GCA_033762315.1). GTDB lineage: Bacteria > Planctomycetota > Planctomycetia > Pirellulales > Pirellulaceae > CAYLLN01. Next base: position 41,479 of record JANRLS010000266.1, on the reverse strand, counting down.
GCCTATGGCGAGCCGTTCCACTGTCGCGAGCCGATCGGCCTTTCTTCGCTGGCGGGCCTCGTTTAAGTCCGCTACCGCCCTTGATTTCGTGGCCTGTCGCTCCGACAATGCGAATTCGCCAAAGCTGGTCGCCCGCCGCAAGTCGGCTGGCGGCAACGACTTCCGCCCATCTTGCCGGCTGCCCGCCCGATGATCTTTCAACATATCGAAACGCTGAAGAAGCAGTACACCGACAAATTTGTCGTGGTGGACGAATCGCGCCCCGAGCTGCGCCGCTTTCGGGGCCTCACCGGCACCGTGAAGACCGTCAACATGAGCGGCCGGGCGCTTGTCGAGTTTGATGGCTACAACAATATCGGCTGGTACGACATCGAGCCGGCGTTCCTCAAGGTAGTGGACGCTCCATTGCCCAAGGCCGAGGAGAAGCCCGCCAAAAAGAAAGAGGCCGCTCCCAAGGCCGAAAAGCCCGCCGCCGCGCCGCCAGCCAAACCCGCCGCCGCGCCGGCCGCGGGGAAGTCGGTGGCCGATATTCTGGCCGCCGCCCGCTCGAAGCCGACGGGTGCCGCACCTGCCGCGCCGAAGGCGGAAGCGCCGGCATCCCCCGCTGCTCCGGCCGGCAAAGCGCCCCCCGGTGGCAAGGGGATGAGCATGGCTGACATTCTGGCTGCCGCCCGCAACAAAGGGGGCGGCGCGCCGGCCGCCGCTGCCGCCGCACCGCCCCCCGCTGCTGCCGCACCGGCCAAGCCCGCCCCTGTCGCGGAAGCTCCCGCCGCCGCGGCACCTGCCCCCGCCGGCAAAATGCCTGCCGGTGGCAAGGGGATGAGCATGGCCGAGATCCTGGCTGCCGCCCGCACCAAAGGGGGCGGCGCGCCCGCCGCCGCCGCCGCGCCCGCTCCAGCGCCGGTTGCTGCCGCCGTATCTGCTCCCGCGCCAGTCCAAGAAACGCCGCCGGCCGACGAAGAACCCGCTCCGGCCGCCGCCAGTAGCGATACCGGTGGTCTCAAATCGTTGAAAGACAAAATCACGACGGTCGCCGAGCAAGTCGCTTACTGCCGTAAAACCGACGCCAAGAGTTAGGAATTCTCATGAGCACTGGCCCCTTCAATCCCACTCCCGAACCGAAAAAGTCGGGTGGGAGCGTCGTCGTCATCATCTTGATCGTCGTCGGCGTGCTGTTCTTGGGCTGTGCCGGGGCTTGCGGCGTCTGCATTTGGGGGGCGGGGCGCGCGGCGCAGCAGGTCGGCGCCCAATTCGAAATCATGTCGGTCATGGTCGATTCGATGACGCACGCGCAAGAGGATCAGCGCGTCATCGACAAGCTCGGCGAGCCGCTCACCGTGCCCGGCCTGCCGGCCCGCGACAACACGGGCGAAATCAACCCGGTGCATGAGTCGTTCCAGTTCAAGATCGTCGGCACCAAGGGGGAGGCCAATGCCACCGGCCACGCCACCAAGGCCGGGAGCTTCTGGAAGCTGACCTCGATCGACGTGGTCTTCAGCGACGGCGAGAAGATCACGATCATTCCCCCCGCCGATGATGCGATGGAACTGAATTTCCCGTCCGATTCGCCGACCGATCCATCCACGGACTCGCCGACGGATCCCTCATCCGAAACCGAGTGATCTACCGCTTGGTCCCCACGACCACGCTGCTATGCACCAAGGTCGGCAGCACTTCGCCGGGCAATAGCCCCGCGCTGGTGAGCATCGTTTTGTATTCCGCTCCGCTGTAGTTGCGCCCTTCGGTAAGCAGGAAGAGCGCCACCGAGAACATCGCCGGATACCATGGGCCGGAAAGATCGTCGTTCAGAAAGCAATCGTGAACGAGGAGCCTTCCCCCCGCGGGGAGTGCCGCCGCGCACCGCCCCACGAGCCGCTGGCAATCGGGAATGTCCCAGTCGTGCAGCACGTTGGAGAGCAAAATCGCGTCGCAATCGGCTGGCAGCGGATCGCGAAACATATCTCCCGGCACGAACTCCATCCGGTCCGCCACGCCATGCCGCTGGGCGAACTCGGCCGCTACCTCCAGCACCGGCGGCCGATCAAAAATCACTCCCCGCAGGCGCGGATAGCGCTGCAAAAAGGCAATGGTGTAAACTCCCGTCCCGCCGCCGACATCGAGCAGTTGCCGGGCCGACGACAGATCGACCCGCTGGGCCAGCACCGGGGCGATGTTCTTCGCGCGCCCCGCCAGCATCAGTGTCAGGTGGCGCGAGGTGGCCGCTTCGTCCATCGACGACGCCTCGCCTTCCTTGAACAGAAACGCTGGCCGGTCGTCCCCCGCCGCGATTCCCGCCGGCCTATTGGCTCGCATCCGCGCGACCAGCGTCAGCACTCCTGGCGCATCGGCCCCCATGCGAATGTAGTCACCCACATCGAGCAGCCCCCCCGGCACCAAATGCTCTTCCGCCAGCGGAGTCAGCCGCGCCAGTCCGCCGCTTTCGGCAACGAGCCCCACCGCCGCCAGCCCCGTGAGCAGCACGCGCAGCGGCCGATCCGCCAAACCAAGCTCGGCTTGCAAGCGCGATAGCTCCACTGGCCCCGCCGCCAGTTTGCCGAACAGGTCGAAATGCGCCACCGCCGCCGTCAGCAACTCCATCGCCTGATTGCCGCGAAAGGTCTCAAAAATCGGAGCGGGATCGAGCATTGGCTGGGGTAACATCAGCATGGCATGAATCTCTCGTGAAGGTGGATTGCTCGCAGGATAGCAGATTGGGCAGGCCCGCTGCCGTTGTGGTAAATTGAGGCATTGCCATTCGCCACGCAGCCGTGCCCATGTTCGGATTGCTCGACCATTTTCGACCACCTTTGTCGCAGCGGCGACATTGGCATTCGTTTCACAACGCTTGGTGTACCTACCTGTCGTCGGCGCTCAACGAGCAGTTGCCTCCCGGCTATTTCGCCGAACCCAGCGTCCAATTCGGCATCGAGATCGATGTCGCCACCTGGGAGGAAGCCGGCGGAGGGGGAGCCGAACCCGCCACTGGCTGGCAAGCCCCCGCGCCGACGCTCACCGTGCCCATTGCCGTGCAGACCGACCTGGTTGAGGTGCTAGTTTTCGAGCGCGAGGCCGGGCCGACGCTGGCCGGTGCCATCGAGCTGGTCAGCCCCGCGAACAAGGATCGCCAGGCGAGTCGCGAGGCGTTCGTTTCCAAGGGAGCGGCCTATTTGCAGCAGGGCATCGGACTTTTGATCGTCGATATCGTGACCGATCGGCACGCCCGGTTGCACGACGAATTGCTCCGGCGCCTCTTGGCCACCTCCGCCACTACCGCGGGGGAGGAGCTGTATGCGGCCGCGTATCGCCCCGTCGAGCGCGAGGGGGAGACCAACCTCGACATCTGGCAAGAGACGCTCCGCTTGGGCGAGCCCCTGCCGACGCTGCCCCTCTGGCTGCGGGGAAATCTGTGTTTGCGCGTCGATTTGGCGGCCACCTATGAGCGCACTTGCCGTGAGCAGCGCATCGTAGCCGGCGACAACCCAACTTGATTCACGACTCATGTCCGACCAACCCATCCGCTTCTTCAGCCGCGAGCTGAGCTGGCTCGAATTCAATCAGCGCGTGCTCGACGAGGCGCTCGACGAATCGCTCCCCCTGCTCGAGCGGCTCAAGTTTCTGGCGATCACCTCGTCGAATCTCGACGAATTCTTCATGGTCCGCGTCGGCGGGCTGCGAATCCTCGCCGAGCAAAAAATCACCACGCCCGATCCCTCGGGCCTGACTCCCACCGAGCAGCTCGCCGCTGTCAGCCGCCGCGCCCACGAGATGGTCCACCAGCAGCAAACCTGCTTCGCCAGCCTGGATGGCAAGCTCGCCGAGGCGGGCCTCAAGCGGGTCCGCGGCGGCGAGCTTTCGGACCGGCAGCTCAAGGCGGTTGAGCAAGTCTTCGAGAGCGAGATCTTCTCGGTCCTCACGCCCCGCGCCATCCGCCCCGGCGACGAATTCCCGCTGCTCGTCAATCAGATGCTGCACGTCTGCGCGCAGCTCGCGCCCGATGCCACGAGCGATGGCCAGCCGCGCTTCGCCATCATCCCCCTGGGGCGCACGCTGCCCCGCTTCTTCACCCTCGGTGCCGACCGGGGCTATGCCTGCATCCTGCTGGAGGATGTCGTGTGCCGGTTCATCGGCCGATTTTTTTCGGGGGAAGAGGTGATCGGCGCCACGTCGTTTCGCATCACACGCAATGCCGATTTCAGCCTGCGCGACGATCTGGCGGTCGATCTGGTCAGCGGCATGGCGGGCATTTTGACGGCCCGCAAGCATGGCGACTGCGTCCGCCTCGAAATCGCCGCCGCGGCCAGCAAAGAGACGCTCGAATTCCTTACCCGCTCGCTCGAAGTCGGCCCCGCCGACATCTTCGCCACCACCGCCCCCATCGACCTCGCCGCGTTCTGGCATCTGGCCGATCTTCCCGGCTTCGAGAGCCTCAAATACGAACCGTGGCCGCCGCAGCCCTCCCCCGACATCGAACCGGGAGGGAGCCTGCTCGACGCGGTCGCCGCCAGCGATTTGCTCCTCGTCCATCCGTATCAATCGTTCGATCCCGTGGTGAAGTTCATCGAAGAGGCCGCGGCCGATCCCGATGTCCTCGCCATCAAGCAAATTCTCTATCGCACCAGCAAGGGAAGCCCCATCGTCGCGGCGCTCGTCAAGGCGGCTCAGCGCGGCAAGTCGGTCACCGCCATCGTCGAGCTGAAGGCCCGCTTCGACGAAGCCCGCAATATCGAATGGGCGAAGAACCTCGAAGAGCACGGCGTGCAGGTCATTTACGGCGTCAAGGGGCTCAAAACCCACGCCAAGCTCTGCATCGTCGTCCGCCGCGAGCCGCATGGCATCGTCCGCTATGTCCACTTCGGCACCGGCAACTACAACGAAAGCACTGCCCGCATCTATAGCGATGTCAGCCTGCTCACCAGCCACGAAGAGCTCGGCGCGGATGCCGTCAGCTTTTTCAACGCCATCACCGGCTATTCGCAGCCGCAGCGCTATCGCAAGATCGAAGCCGCGCCGACCGGCCTCCGCGGCCGCATTTTGGAGCTGATCGATGGCGAAACCCAGCGCAAACAGCAAGGCCTGCCCGCCCAAATCGACGCCAAGATCAATTCGCTCGTCGATCCCGAGGTGATCTCGGCCCTCTATGCCGCGTCGCAGGCGGGGGTGCCGGTGCGCCTAAATATTCGGGGAATCTGCTGCTTGCGCCCCGGAGTGCCGGGACTCAGCGAGAACATCAGCGTCGTCAGCATCATCGACCGCTACCTGGAACATGCCCGCATCCTCCGCTTCTCGCACGGCGGCGACGACCTCGTCTTCATCTCCAGTGCCGACTGGATGCCCCGCAATCTCGACCGCCGGATCGAGCTCTTCGTGCCGGTCGAGGATCCGCCCCTCAAAAGCCGCTTGGTCGGCGTGCTCGAAACGTATTTCGAGGACAACGTCAAAGCCCGCCACCTGCAACCCGACGGCACCTATGTCCGCGCGAAAACCCCCCGCGGCAAAAAGCGCCGCCGCGCCCAGGAATCGCTCTACGAAGATGCCGTCCGGAGAATCAAGGAGGCCGAGCAATCGCGGCAAACGACCTTCGAGCCGCACCGCGCGCCGGGCGTGCAGTAGAATCTGGTCCATCCGTATCTTCGCTTCGCTCCCAACTCCGCCGTGCCCACGCTTCACGCTCTCGACTTTCTCGCTCAGCCCGGCCAGCATCGGCCGGCCGGCGTCTGTGTTCTCTTCGGCGACGAGCCCTTCCTCAAGCGGCTCGCGCTGGAGGCGGTCCGCCGACTCGCCGCGGGAGACGATGCCGAGGCTTCGATCGAGCTGCACGACTGCGAAGACCGCCCGCCGGAATGGCGCGACGTGGCCGACGCCCTGGCCACGGTGTCGCTCTTTGGCGGCGGCGGCCCGCGAATCGTCGTCCTGCAAGGGGCCGATGGCTTTGTCTCGACCCACCGCCCGCGCCTGGAGGACTATGTCGCCAAGCCGCGCCGGGCGGGATTGCTCATCCTGCTGATTGACGAATTCGCGAGCAACACCCGGCTTTACAAAGCGGTCGATCAGGCAGGGCTCGCCATCGATTGCCGCCCGCCGCAAAAAGGGGGCAAAAGCAAGGATCTCGACGAAGGGCAAATCGTCAAGTGGATCGTCGCTTGGGGCCAATCGCGTCATCAGGTTTTGCTCGACCGGGAGGCCGCGCAGCTGTTGCTCGACCTCTCCGGCCCGTCGTTTGGTTTGTTGGATCAAGACCTCGCCAAGCTGGCTTTGTTCGCGACCAGCGGCGGCAAAACGACGCCCGAAATGGTGCAGCAAATCGTCGGCGGCTGGCGGACCAAAACCACCTGGGACCTCGTCGATGCCGCCGCCGCCGGCAATGCGGCCGAGGCCCTCGTGCAGCTCGACCGCCTGTTGCAAGCCGGCGAGCATCCGCTGGCGCTCGTCGGGTCCATCGGCTGGTCGCTGCGGCGCTACGCGGCTGCGGTGCGGGTATTCGAGCGGGCCGAGCGCGGCGGCTCGCGGATCTCGCTGCGCGAGGCGCTGGCTCAGGCGGGGGTGCGCGATTGGCCCCTGGGCGCGCTCGCGAAGTCCGAGGAGCGCCTCAAGCAGCTCGGTCGCCGCCGGGCCGGCCAGCTCTATCGCTGGCTGCTCGACCTCGACCTCGCGCTCAAAGGCTCGCACTCGCAAGACGACCACGCCCGCTGGGCCCTCGAGCAGCTCATCCTGCGGATGACCAAAGCCGCACCCGTTCGCGCGTAGCGCGTAGATTATTCTTTCATAACTATTGATGACTTATTAAAATGTCATGCTAAAGCATGGCCTACTCATCGCCGCCCCGTCTTACTCTCCATTCGCCTTCGCGTTCCGCGCTTGGGCGGCCGCGCGAATTTGCTTGCGCGCGGCGGCCAGGCGGGGCGGAAACTCAAATCGCGGGGCCTTCGTCGGATCGTAGCCGGCCAGGTGCCCCGTCAGCCGCGTCGTCGGCTTCGTGTAGCGAAACTCCGTCTCGCCAAATACCTCGCGGCAGAGGGCGGCCAGCCGCGGATCGTATTCCAGCAGCTCGGCGCGGGTGTTGACGTGGTTGTGATCGTGGTCGTTCTCCCGGTTGTCGTCGAACCACGATTGCACCCCCTCGGCGAAATACTCGTGATGATTCACCGCGGCATACTTCCCCTTCCACAGCCCCGCGCTCATCGCCGCATCCCACGCGCCCCGCACCCGCCCATCAAACGTCGGATCCACGTTGCTCATCCCCCGCAAATGGATGTTATGCGCCAGCTCGTGAATCAAAATGTTCTCGGCGGCATACGGATCGCCGTCATATGCCAGCAGATTCTCCTCCGCGCATGAGCAATACGGATCGGTCAGGCTTCCCCCCATGCCGCGAGCCCGCGCGTCGCGATAGTCGCGCGCCGAAATCTCCTCGAAACCGGGCGCCGGTTCGTCGGCCAGCCAGGCCCATTCGGGCAGATCGGTGGTGAATTCGTCGTGCGCCATGATGCTGAGCCGAGCGCCGCTCTTGATCATCGCCGCGCGCACATCGGGCCGCTGGGCGAGCAGTTGATTGACGATGTACACCGCCTCCTTCAGGGCGAACGGATTCACCCGCTCCGAAGCCACGACCAAAAATCCCTCGGCGCTCGCTTGCTGGGTGTAAATCGCAGGTAGCCCGCCGACGCGAAACGCCTGCACCGGAACCTCGCTCGTCACGACCTCCTCCGCCCCGCCAGCGCGCCGCACGACGGCAAACCGATGACCGAGCGTCGTCGTAATCACCGTGTCCTTTCCCGGTTCGAGCACGCCACTGGGAACTCGCTCTTCGGGCGATTTCAGCCAGAAAATCTCCACCGCGCTCGCCGTCCCGTTAATCACCCGTAGCCGCGGACGCCGCGCCTCATCCCGCGCCTCGGCAGCTTGCTTCGTCGGCGCCTCTTTATCGGTCGGCTCTTGGCCCCTCGCGCGCGACCGCGTCCCGCCGTCGAGACTCGCGGCAAGCGCGACCAGGGCCAGGGTCAAAGGGAACCAGCGAATTCGAGGAGTGTGCATGGGTGAGTGTCTGGTGGGAGTTCGATTGGCCCCAGGAGTCCGTTCCGATTGGTCGCCACGAGCCAGGGCCGGTCTCGCGGCAAGCCTTAGCATAACAGCCCGTTGAATTACTCCCTCTCCTACCGGGGGAGGGCCGGAAACCGCGGCTTCTTCAACGGGCTGCTAACCGAGCCACGACCAGCGCTCCTTATTAACACTCCCCAACCGCGTTCCGGCGACCCGCGTGGCAACTTCAATCGGCACAACCACTTGCGCGCTAATCAGCCCGGCCATTTGCCGCCAGCTCACTATAGTTACAAGACTTTCCATAAGCCGCGTGGGGCCCCGCCCGCGGAAAGGACCACTGACCAAGTCCCCCGGGAACAATGCCCCCACCGATACCAGGCCCCCTGCCGTCGTCCAGGTTGCCAAACATCTCATTGTGAATGCCCATCCTCTGAAGTGGGAAAGAATTGTACATATACTAAACGCTCTTCCACCGCAAATGGTTCCAACAAAATCACCGTCTCAGCGCATTCTCACGAAGATTTCTACTCCAGGGGATCCGCAGTTTGCCTGCCGCGTTGTGGGCCAGCTTCTTCAGGCCAAGAGACCACCCGAAGGGGTGGATTTCAAGGTTTCAGACAATCTCTTCCTAAATTACCCAGAATTCGCAGTTATCCAGCCATAGACATTCGCCAAGCAGGAAATTACTCTACATCCAGACCTACCTAATCCGTGGGTTGGCATCGGCCCCTGGGCAGGGAATTGGTTTTGGCTCGTAACGATGCCGCCAGTTGATTGCCGGGAAAATCTCTCCCATTCCCGGCTCGGTCCCACCTAATATCCAGCGCTTCTCCCCCTCCCGCCCGGCGCTGGATTCCCTTCCGCTTGGAATCCCCCGCATGTTGCCGCTCACTTTGTCTCAGTTGGCGGATCGCCTGGTGCTGTCGCCGACGCGGAGCACCCTCTTTGCCTATGGAAAGTCACCGCATCTTATCCCCTGGCAAGAGGGAGCAATCGAGGTTTGGACCGAACAGACTCATGACACGGAGCCGGAGTGGTTCGTCCTTAAGTTTCATGGGAAGTGTGGGCGGGCCGAGCGTTCCAACCTGCATCCGCTCGACCATTGGTCCGATCTGCCGGGCGAGGTCTGGTCGGTGTATCCCACTGGCTATGGTGGCAGCAGCGGACGGGCGCGGCTCAGGTCGCTCATTCCGGCCGCCGAGTGCGCCTTTCAGGAACTGCTGACGGTGGCCGCGGGCCGGCCGATCGTACTGGCCGCCCACAGCCTGGGAACGGCCTCGGCCCTTTATCTGGCCGCGCGTCACGGCGAGCGCGAGAATATCGCCGGGTTGGTGCTGCACAATCCACCCCCGCTCAAGCGACTGATTCAAGGAAAATATGCCTGGCCGTCGCTGGGACTATCGCGAATCCTCGCGACCCAAGTACCGCGCGAGCTGGATAGCATCGCCCACGCGGCCCAGGTGCGAATTCCCGCCGTCTTCATCGCGAGCGGCCGAGACCGGATGGTCCCTCCCCGCTTCCAGCGCCCCATCCTCGACGCCTATGCCGGCCCGAAGCAGGTGATCGAGCTTCCCAATTGCGGGCACGAGGTCCGCTTCTCCCGGGCCGAGCGGCAGCAATATGGCCGAGCGCTCGATTGGCTCCGGCAGCGCATGGATTGCCGCCACGAGCCATTGCTTTTGAGTGACGCCTCGTAGTCAGGTCCGCGCGGCTGGCCAAGTTTCACTCCCCTCGTCCGTGCCGCCGGTTTGTTCCACAATCGGGGATCGAGACCGATCACCACGATTCGAACAGGATAATTCCGATGCGAACGGTGAGCTTTGTGCAACCGTGGCAGGTTGTCGCTTGGGTGTTGCCGCTGGTCGTCGCGAGCCTGGCTCACGCGGAGGAACTGGGGGGCATGCCCGGCGATGTCGTCGGTTATTTCGGCGCCGTGGGGAGCGAGCGGCTACTGGGAGTCGCCCAGCTTTCGGATCGCTCGGTGCTCGTGTGCGGCGGGGCCGACAACCTCGCTTGGCTCCCATCCTCGGTCAAGCCGCTCGAGCTTCAGAACGCGGCCATCGAATCGGGAGCGACCAACCAAACCGCGTTCATCCTGCAGCTCAGCCCCAATCAGGACCGCATCCTCCAGGTGGTCACGCTCCCGAAGGGGATCGCCGCCGACATTCGTTGTCTCAAGACGACGAACGCTCCGGGCCAGCCGACCGGGGCGCTCTTTATTTCCGGCAAGCGGCTGGAGGACAAAGCGCGCAACATCAAGGCGGGGTATTTCGTCGGCCGGCTCGATGGCAACTTCGTCGATGCGCCGCCGACCCGATTCGTCTGGGTCCACAATGTTCGTGCCGAGGGAGACATGGCCGACACGCAGCCCTGGGATGTCGGCTCCGATGGCAAGGTCGTCCATGCCACCGGAACCCCCCACGGTTACGACTGGATGGCGATCCACCGGCTGACCGCGGAGGGTCAGCCGGATGTGGTCGAGGATTGGCGACTGCATTACTACCTGCAAGGGGAGCAGCGGAAGGAGTGGTTCGGCACTCCCGCGTCGCTTTGCCCGCATGGCAAAGTGATCGAGAGCGCGATCGTCCTCAAGGTGTGGGGACGCGGCGACTTTCGCTCGTGGACCCAGGAGGACTACCTCGCGAAAACACCCGACGGCAACGGCGGCGTCAAGCAAGGTCGCTGGCCCTACGATGCCTTTTTCGCCGGGCCCTTCAACCCCGCCGATCCGAATCAAAGCCCGCGCGGCCGGGGCTACACCGGCTATGGCTGGCCGAGCACTCCCTGCGGCAACGTCGGCGCGATCGCCATTGACCGCCGCGACAATCACCTCTACATCGGCGGCAACAACAAATCGACCCTCCCCAAAAATCCCGACTTTGAACCGTTCGTCATCGCCATGACCGCCACCGGACGGCAAAAGTGGTGGATGCGGCTCTATCGCGAGGTTCCTCCCGCCGACGGACAGACGATTCAAGACGACGTGGATGGCCGGCTCTCGACGCCGGATCAATATGTCGATGGCCTGGCGATCGACTATTCGCGCCCCGCCAGCGGTGGAGCCCTCGTCGTGCTCGCCCGCTGTCACGGCAACAACCGGGTCAACTTCTGGAATGGCCACGAGATCAAGCATCCCGAAAATCCCGGAACATCGTTTCAGCCGCAATTCACGGGGAACAATGGCAATATCCATTACAGTTGGCTCGGCCGGCTGGCGACCACCGACGGGACGATGCTGCACGCGACGTATATCGGCGAATACGCGGCGGACGCGAAGGTGGGCCGCGAATCTTGGAATGATCCCAACTTGGATGGCTGGCCCAAGTTCACCTCGGCCTGGCCCGACATCAACACCACCCGCTGCCGGTCGCTGCGGGTGGATCTGGCCGGGAACGTGCTACTGGTTGGCACGGGCCGCCGCCCCATCACCACCAAAAACGCCTACATGAAGATGCCCAAGCCCCACGAAGGGGAATCGCGGTGGTGCGATTTCGTGCGGGTTTATAGTCCCGACTTGACGACGCTCCGGTACAGTTCGATCCTGGCCGGCGCCTGGGATTGGAAAACCAACGTCGGCGGCAGCGGCGTTTCGCTGCAAGCGGTTGCCCCGACGGACGGCGGCCTGCTCGTCGTCGGTCATTCGACGCCGGACGCCAAGCCAGGTGATGCCGGTGCTACTTCCCTCCCCCTGCGCAACGTCCCCGCCTGGGGCGCTTCCCAGCCCGCTGGCGAATCCGGCATCTTCGGGCGACTGGGGTTTTGAAATCCGCATCGTAAGCTGGTGTTACCACCGCTGATTTCACTCCGACTCGTGACTGGCAAGGCCTGAACATGTTTCGCATCCACCGCCGCTTCGCCGGCAATCTCCGTCGCTTCCCGGCCGGCCTGCTACTGTCGGCACTCAGTCTCGCGTCAGCCGGCGAAGCGGCGGCGCAGGCACCCGCCTTGCAGCGGCAAGTCAAGGAGACCTCGCTGGGCCGGGTCGATCTCTCGAAGTACGACGCGAAGAAGCCCACCTTCTGGGTCAGTCCAAACGGCAGGCATGCCGCCTGGATGACGGCCACGGGGATCGTTGTCGATGGACAGGCCCCAAAACAGGCGCTGGTGAACCGCAACGGCGACATGGAACGCACTTTCCAATTCAGCCCCGATGGCGAGCACTGGGCCTATGTCGCCTACCTGCCCGAAAGCGGCGTCGTCCTCGTTCGCGACGGCGTCCCCTCGGCGGTCAGCTACAACGGCATCAGCCACAAGCCCGCCTTCAGTCGCGATGGCCGGCACCTGGCCCACTTCGCCAGCCAATATCAGGACGGACTGAAGCAGTTCATCGTGCTCGACGGCAAGCCGCTCCCCCCCGAAAAAGACATGTCGTGGGAGATCGCCTTCACGGCCGACGGCAAGCAGATGATTTACGGCGTCGAGGTCGGAGGCCAGATGGTGATGCGGACGCACACGCTGGATGGGGGCGTGCCGCACGTCGAACGGCCGCACCGCCCCGCGGTGATGATTCGCAATTTCTTTTATGGACCGCAGGGGCAAGTCGGCTACATCGGCAAAGCGGGCGAGAATCAATACTTCGTCGTCTATGACGGCCAAGAGGATCCCAACCGGTTCCACGAGGCGATTCAATTGCGCGACATCGTCATCAGCGACGATGGCCGGCACCTGGCCTATCTTGCCGCCCCCGCCAGCTTTGCCGACGTGGCGGTGGTCGATGGCAAGCCAGGAAAAACCTATCGGGCGTTCGAGGATATTGTTCCCGGCAGCCTGGGGCTTAGCCCCGATGGCTCGCGCAGCGCCTATTCGGTCAAAAAGAGCCGCGAGGCGTGGGTGATGCTCGATGGCCAGGAAGGAAAGCACTATGCGAGCGTCGGCGGGGCGGTTTTCAGCCCGGATAGCAAGCACGTCGCCTACCAGGCGGCTAGCGGCGGCAAGCTGCTGATGGTGGTCGATGGCCGCGAGGGACAGGCTTTCGATAAAATCGGCCTCCCGGAGTTCAGCCCGGATAGCCAGACCGTCGCCTATTGGGCCCAGTCCGGCACGCAGCAGTTCGTCGTGGCGGGGGGGCAAAAGCAGAAGGCGTATGCCAGCGTGGGGACGCCGCTCTATAGCCCCGACGGCAAGCGGCTCGTTTATCTCGCGCAGGCGGGCGAAAAGTGGCTGTTGGTCGATGCGGGCCGCGAGGGAAAGGCCTATGACGACACGGACGGCGAACTTGTTTTCAGTGGCGATGGCCAGCGACTGGCGACGGTGTTCACCACGGGCGAGAAGCAACTCGTCGTGGTCGATGGGAGCGAAGGGGAGCCCTACGACGAGATCATCACCTTCGCCGGCGGCAAGCTGCACTTTCCCACCGCCGGCAAGCTGCATTATCTCGCCCGGCGGGACGACGAGCTAAAGCTCGTGGAAGAGACCTTGCCCTAGCCGCCGCGTGCCAGGTGCCACTGCCGGCTTGCCCCGCAGTGCTGACGGGCGATAGTTGCAGACCTCGTGCAACATTCCGGCGGGGTCAGAGACCCGCGCCGAACATGGGCGGGGTCAGAGACCCGCGCCGAACTCGGGGGTAGAGACCCGCGCCGAACACGGCAACCTGGGCCGAACATCGAACATTCCGACCGTTCGCTAGCACGCGGATCGCGCTTGACGGCGAACCGCTAGCGATGGTACCGTCCCGCCCCGCAAGCGCCGCGCGAAGGGTGGCGCGCAATCGGCAATGCAGGCGATGCCATGAAACTGCTGGTCAACTACGGCAACGAGTATTTTCGCGAGAGCCAGGCCAAAAACTCCGCCACGGGACGCGAAGTTGGCGGCTTTGACGAGGTGGCGTCGTTCGGCCCCGACGACATCGATGCCGACTTCCGCGCCAAGCACAAACAAACGCTAAGCCACTTTCGCGGCAACGGCTATTGGCTCTGGAAGCCGTATTTCATTTACCGGACGTTGGCCGACCTCGCGAGTGGCGATTTTCTCTTCTACTGCGATTCCGGGGCGTATTTCACGGCAGCGATCGATCCCCTCGTCGAGGTTTGCCTGCGCGACCGGCAGGATGTGATTCCGTTCGACAACCGCCTCCCCGAAAAAACTTGGACCAAGCGCGACGCCTTCGTGCTGCTCGATTGCGACCGGCCGGAAATCACCGACACCACCCAGCGGCTCGCCAGCTTCACGCTGATTCGCAAAAGCCCGTTCAGCCTGGCCTTTGTTCGCGAGTGGCTGATCGCCGCCGAGGATCCCCGCATCCTGACCGACCTCAAAAACACCCAGGGCCTGCCGAACTATCCCCAGTTCATCGACCATCGACATGACCAATCGATCTTCAGCCTGCTGACGAAAAAGCATGGGCTGGCGGCTTATCGCAATCCGTCGCAAAACTCGAAGAATTTCGGGGCGTTCCCCACCTCGACTTATGGGACGCTGATCGAGCACACCCGCAAGCGCCAGTTGCCGCTGCATCTGAAGCTGATGCGCGAGGTGCAAACCGGCTGGATGAAGCTGCGAAAAATGCTGCAGGGGAAACCCCAGTTTGAATCGGGCAAGCGGCGGCGGCGCAGGGCGGCATGAGCGGCGATCCGCAAGCGGCCGGCCTTGGCCCGGATAACCGGCACGGTCAGCGCCATTTCGCCAAACTTCCCGTCCGGGCGGCGAACTTTCTCGCTTTTGCCGCGCGGCGCGGCCGATGGAAGCGAAGCGTGTTCTTCCGGTCGGAAGAACGGCCTGGTTCAGGACGAACCCCCATCCTCGTTCGCCCTGCTGGAGCTTTCATGCCCGCCATTGAATCGACCCTCGCCCAGCGCGTGGAAGGCGCGATCCACACGAACCCCTATCTCAGCGGCCGCCGCCTGCGCTTCGAGGCCGAGGGGGGACGAGTCGTCCTCCACGGCATCGTCGCCACCTACTTTCAGAAGCAGATGGCGCAAGAGATGCTGCGGCGGATCGAAGGGGTCGAGGAAATCGACAATCACCTCGAAGTGTCGTGGCTGCCGCTGGCGACGGTCCGGCAGTAGCTATCTCGGCTGCGGCGGGCGATGCCCCATCACCGCTTCGGTCCGATTGCGATACACCGGAAAGCGGTCGCTCAAGCGCGCGATGTGCAGCACCTCTTCATTCGCGGCGCTGAGGCCGGTCAGGCGCATCAGCCCCTCGCGAGCGGCGAGCCGCTTGTGCAGCCGCACGAGCTCACCGACGAGCCAGCTCCGCAGCAGCTTGATCTGATCGAGCTCTAGCACCACGCGGTGACAGAAGCTCTGCTCCAGTCGCTCCCAAATCGCCTCGGCGATCGGGAACTCGCCGGTGTCGCCTCCTTGGGGTGGCAGAACGCGCACAAAGAGCCAATCGGGGCCCCGGTCGATTTCCAACGACCACTGGGGCGCAAGGTCCACTAGCATATCCGCCTCCTTTGCACGGGCCGAGAAATGGCCCACCAGAAACCCTTACCCAACACGAATTCTAGAGAAGCGCAAGGGGGGATAGCAATCCTTTATCGACCAATTGCGGGAAGACATCTTCCGCTAGCACCCTATTCCGCCCCTGGGGGGCGTCTCAAGAGAGGGCCGGGGCGGTCCATTGGCCGAAGGTTCGCACCGCCTGCTCGATGGTCTCGCGATAGTCGCGGGCTTCGAGCTCTTCTCCCATCAGTTCGACCTCGAAAAAGCCTTCGTACCCCCCGGCGGCAAGGGTGGCGACGATCTCCCGCACCGGCAAGCAACCGGTTCCCAGGGGGACGCGGTTCGGCTCCCCTTGCGGCGGCTGGCGACTGTCGGCCAGTTGGACCAGGGCAAGTTGCCCGGCCAGTTCGGGCAAGCGACCGAGGAGGGCCGGGTCGTGTCCCCAGTGATAGGTGTCGAGCGCGATCTTGAGGGCGGGCGAGCGATAACTGGCGACGAGCTCGCGGGTTTCCTCCAGGCAATTGAAGAACGTGAAGTCCGAGCCGCCGCAGTTCGCCATGGGCTCGAGGGCGAGGGTCACGCCGCGCTCTTCAGCCAGCGGGAGCAGCTTGTCGAGCGCCTGGCGAAAGATTCGCCGGGCGTGATTGCGGGTGTGGACGCCCCGCGCCCCGCTATGCACGACCAGGCAGCCTGCCCGCAAAACCTCGGCTAGATGAATCGCCTGCCGGCCATCGGCGATGCCGTCTTCGTGGGTCCGGCCGTCGCTGCCGGTGAAGCCGCCGGCCCATTGCAGGCTCGACACGGCGAGCCCCGCCTCGGCGATCAGCTCGGCTCCTTTTTCCTCGCCATAGTCGGCCAGCTTTTGCCGCCAGACGCCGATTCCCGCCGCTCCCGCCGCCGCATACCGCTCGACATCCTCCTCGAGCGACCAGCGCAAGGTTGTCAGCTCGCTGATTGCCAACCGTTCCATCCTCGCCTCGTTCTCTCGATTCCTGGCCGCCCCCCAGAGCAGCGCCGCCTGTCTCGCGCAAGGGGGACAGTATGCCGCAATCCCGCCGGGCTGTAAAGAAACCGCGTGGGTGAGTGCTAGCAGCGGCGGCGCTGTTATCGCGCGGGCTGACGACGGAAGGTGATCGTCACATAAGGCTTGACGCGCTCTCCTTCGACGAACCCCTCGGTCATTTGCAAGGTTCCCTCGGGGGTGAAGCGAAACACCAGCCGCAGTTTGCGGTCGGCCGCGGATTCCTCCAGCAGGAGCGCGTCCCCCTCGCGCCGGCCGACATGCTGCCGCACGGGCCAATGGCCGTTGTTGAATTCCCACCACTCATAGCGCTCGCGGCGCGGATTGAACCAGAAATACCCCTCGCCGACATACTTATCGCCTGCTTCGGCCTGATAACTGAACCGGACGAACCGCTCGCCAAGCGACCATTGGCAGCGGAATACGTCCTTGACCGGCTTTCCCTCGGAAGTTCCCGCGCCGAGCCAATCGCCCACGAAGCGGGCCAGGAACTCGCGCTCGGCCGCCGGCGGTGGGGCATCTTCGCGCGGCGGCTCAGGCTCGGCCGCACCGATCGCGACGGCCAGGAGCATCGCCAAACAGCAACCGGCAGTGGCGAACAATCGGCATTGCATGGCGATGTCGGGCGGCTATTTTTTCACCCGCCGCTCCAGCGTGTTCATCGTTTCGGTCAGCGTGTAGGTGAGGTAATCATCTTGCGGATGAATGAGCGACTGCACCGCCACGTCGATCGCCGCTTGCGTGTGGAAGAACGATAGCGCCCGCACCGCTTCCAGGCGCACGCGCGGATGCTCGTCGTTCACCTGCACCGTCAGCAGATCGAGCGGCTTTTCAACCCGGTCGCGCCAGTAGCACAGCACGCGCGTCGCGGCCGCGCGAGCCCGAAAGTCGGGCGAACGGAGCACCTCCTTCAGCAGCGGCTCGTTGATCGCGTCGTGCGCCTGGTGCAGCCAGAGGGTTTCCAGCTTGTGGTGCTCGATCTCCGGATCGGCCTGGTCCTGAGCGGCGAGCCACTTGCCGGCCGCGCCGACCACGTCGCTCGTGGGCCGGTTCCATAGTTCGTTGCGCACGCGATAGCGGGTTCGCTCTTCGGGCTGGGTCTTGAGCAGGTCCACGAGGGCGGGAATCGACTGGCCGGCGATTTGCGGCGGCTTGACAAGCGGCCGGCTGGCGTAGCGCACCCGCCAGATGCGGCCGTGCTTTTTGTCCCGGTTGGGATCGCGGATCGAGTGCTGCATGTGGCCGACCAGCGGGTTGAACCAGTCGCACAGATAGAGCGTGCCGTCCGGGGCGAACTCGATATCGACCGGGCGGAAGTTCGGATCGCTCGACTGCACCAGCGGATCGACCGGGTCGGCTTTGAACCCCGAGCCGTCGTCCTGCAGCTTGTATTGCAGCGTCCCTTGAAAACCGATGCAGTTATTCAGCAGGTAGTTTCCCTGGGCTTCGTCCGGAAATTGCCGGCTGCTCACCAGCTCGCAGCCGCAAGTCGGCCGCCACTGTTTGGTGAGAAATCGCTTGAGGTTGCCATGCTTGTGTGGGTAATCGACATCACCCGAAAAAGCGGCGGCGAAGTAGTTGTCGCCCCCCGAAGCATCGGCCACGAAGTTCTGGCCCCAGCGATCGAAAATGTGCCCCCACGGATTGGCGAAGCTGTACGACACGAAGACGTCGAATTTCTCGGTCCGCGGCTCGTACCGGAAAACGCCCGCATTGACGCACCGCTTGGGGCCATACGGAGTTTCAACCTGCGTGTGATGGAAGGTTCCTTCCTCGAAGTAGAGCGCTCCGCCCGGATCGAACGTGAAAGCGCTGATCGCATGATGCGAATCGGCCGAGTCGAAGCCGTGCAAAATCGTCTCCCGCGTGTCGGCCTTGTCGTCGCCGTTGGTGTCCTTCAGAAACACCACGTTCGGCTGCTGGGCGACGATGACGCCGCCGTTCCAAAACTCGATTCCCGCCGGCAGATAGAGCTTATCGGCAAAGACGGTCCGCTTATCGGCCTTGCCGTCGCCGTTGGTGTCTTCGAGAATCAGCACCTTGTCGTTGACCGGGGTGCCGGGCAGATACTGCGGATAGGACGGCATCGTGCAAACCCAGAGGCGGCCTTTGGCGTCGAAGGCAAAGGCGACCGGGTTTTCCAGTTCGGGAAACTCGACTTCCGAGGCAAACAGGTTGATTTCGTAGCCGGGAGCCAGGGTGAACTTTTTGGCGGCCTCTTCGGGGGGCGAAACGGTAATGAGGTTCTTGAAGTTGGTCGGAATGACCGGATTCTCGCCGGTGCCGCTGTCGTCGATTTCGGCCGGCGGCGTTTTGCCCTGGGCAATTTCCCAAATGCGCTGATCGCGGACGTCGATCATCTTGCGTAGCTTCTTGAACTCGTCCGGAAAATTGACGACGCCAAACGGCGCTTTCCGCCCGCCATAAATGTAAAAGCCGTTGACGGCCCGGTAGTCGTACCAGAATTGCAGGTTCTTTTCGTTGATGGCCCCTCGCAACAGGTCAGTGCTCGTGCTGGAGACATTCTCGGCACGCGGGCCAAACAGGGCCGCATCGAGTAAACCGGCGACGACCTTGTCGCCAAACTCATTCTGATGAATGCCGTTGATCGTGAGCTTCTCTTTCGTCTGCTGCATAATCGCCCGCGTCGGGGTGAACAGATCGACGAAGGGAACCTTGTGCTTCTCGGCGACGCGGGCCAGCGCCTCGGTGTAGAGCTTGAGATTGGCGTTGTGTGCCTCTCCATCGGGCAGGCCGGGGCGGCCGACATTCTCGTGCGCGATCGGCGAGACGAGCACAATCGTGCGTAGCGATTCGATTTTCCCCTGGTCAATCTTCGTGTCGGGAGTGCGGTCCCAGTTGCTGCGGGCCGTGCTGTAGTTGTCGATGAGCTGCGGGGCGGCGAGGAACCCGGCGACTTCCGCCTCGAACTTGGCGATTCCCTCCGGTCCGGCGAACGACTCATTCGCCCCCCAGAAGGCCAGAACGACGTTCGGCTTGTGATCGGCCAGCGTGTGCCCGTGGTCGCGAAAATCTTTCGAGCGGGGGCGGAGGTTGATTTCGTCCGCCGACCAGCCGAGGTTGCGCACCACCAGGTCGTGCTTCGGAAACCGGCTATAGAGCAGGGCCTCGAAATGGCCAAATTGCTGCATCCGCTCGGTCAGCGTGCCGCCGACCAGTACCACGCGGTCTCCCGGCTTGAGGTCGAGCTGGGGCTCGGCCGCGGGGGCAACGATCTGCAGCAGTCCGGCGAAACCTGCCGTCAGCAAGACGATCCAGCAGCGATTCATGGCGATCTCAACAATGTAGTGTCCGGCAAACAAACCCCAATTCTGGTCGCTCGCATGATGGCAATCAACCCTGCGCACGAGTGGTGGCCGATTCTGTGCCGGACGCTGCGGGCACCGAAGTTCGTGAATACCCCTTGCTGGCGCTGCGGGATTGTGTGGGACGGGCTCGCCCGGCTAATCCTGTGCCGCTCATCAACCTTCGGCTTGCCGCAACTCGCGGGTGAAGGCCTTTCGCGCGTTGAATCCGCCGGCGGCGCGGGGTAGATTCGGAGCATCCCACCTCCTTCCTTAGGCGCAGATTGGCAGGCCCCCCAATGCCTGGCAGGTTTCTTTCGTTCCGGCGCGCGGCGGGGTTCACGCTCGTCGAGCTCTTGGTCGTCATCGCGATTATCGGCGTCTTGGTGGCGCTGCTGTTGCCGGCGGTGCAAGCGGCTCGCGAGTCGGCCCGCCGCACGCAATGCTCGAACAACATCCGCCAAATCGCCATCGCGGTTCACAATTTCCACGACACCCAAGGGACCGTGCCACCCAGCGTCGCCTTCACGCCCACCGGCTGGGGGCACGGCTGGGGGTGGCTGGTTTATGTGCTCCCCTATGTCGAGCAAAAGCCGCTGTTCGATGCCCTCAGTTTCAATACCAGCGTTTGCTGCACCAGCCAGAAAGCGGCGCACGACGCCAAAATCGCGGCCTTCACCTGTCCCAGCGATCCGCTCGCCAATCAGTTCTTCACTGACCGGCAAATATCGAGCCTCACTTGCAACGACGGCAGCGGTAGCCTCGATAAGGGGGGGAATGCGTTTCGCGCCCGCCCCTCGAACTATCTCGGCAGCTTCGGCGATGGCTTCATCGTCGGCGACACCATCGGCTATACCATTGGCGCAACCGGCCGGGGCTATGGCTGCGGCGGCTGCAGCCAATCGGGGGCCAGCGGCGCGGTCGGGCCCGATTGCCCCGAGCCGGGCTCCGGCTTTGGCGGCGGCAAAAACCATCGCGGCGTATGGAACTACTACAACGACACCCCGCCCATCCGCTTCGCCAACATCACCGATGGCCTCAGCAATACCATTCTCGTCGGCCACAATTCGAGCCTCGCCGGCGGCACCGACATGGTCTGGTTCACCAACACCGGCACCGTCAATGGCACCAGCCTGCCGATCAATTTCAACATCCGCCCCTCGCTGCAGCAGCGGTCGTTCTATTGTCCTGGCTGCACCGCCGGCCAGCCGTGGCGCGGCCGCGGCTTCCAAAGCCACCACCCCGGCGGCAGCGTCTTCGCGATGGCCGATGGCTCGGTCACTTTTCTGGCCGAAAACATGGCCCAAAAGGCGTATAACGCCCTCGGCAGCCGGCAGGGGGCCGAATCCAATTGATCCCGCTTCGTCCATCGCTCTGGCTGATCTTGCCCGCCTGGTTCTGCTGCGGTTGCACCGGGGATGGCTTGCCTGACCGGGCCCCGGTTAGCGGCATCGTCACCTTCAACGGCCGGCCACTGGCCGAGGCCACCGTCACCTTTTTGCCGGCGAGCGGCGCGCAGGCCGCGACCGGCCGCACCAACGGCGAAGGACGGTATGTGCTCGGAACTTTCAGCACCGACGACGGCGCGGTGCTGGGGCCCCATCGAATCACGGTTCTCGCCCACGGCCCCGACCGCCCCCTCCGCCCCGGCGAAATGGGCAGCGGCATTCCCGGCGAACTGACCCGCGGCGACCCGCTCATCCCCACCCGCTATTTCGCCCCTGAAACATCCGGCCTCGCGCGGGAAGTCGTCGCCGGGAAAAACGAGTTTGATCTGGAGTTGAAGGATTAAGCCACGGGGACTGCCCGCGTTGACCGGTGCGGGGCGGGAACATAGAGTGAATTTTCGTCCCGTCCGGGCGTTTTCACGCTTTCGATCCGCCGGTTCGCCATGCTTGCCAAACGTGTGATTCCCTGCCTCGATGTCGATCGCGGTCGCGTCGTGAAGGGGACGAATTTCCTGAACCTCCGCGATGCGGGGGATCCCGTGCAGGTGGCGGCCCGCTACGAAGCGGAAGGGGCCGACGAGCTGGTGTTTCTCGACATTACCGCCAGCCACGAAGGGCGCGACATCATGCTCGACGTGGTCCGCCGCACCGCCGAGCAGGTGTTCATGCCCCTCACCGTGGGCGGCGGCATCCGGACGATCGACGACATTCGGGCCCTCTTGAACGCGGGGAGCGATAAGGTCTCGATCAACTCGGCCGCCTGCCAGAACCCCCAATTCGTCGCCGACGCCGCCCGCCGGTTCGGCAGTCAGTGCATCGTGGTCAATATCGATCCGAAGCGGGTCCGGCAGGGGGACGCTCCGTTCTGGGAGGTGTTCATCAACGGCGGCCGCGTGCCGACGGGGCGTGAGGCGGTGGCCTGGGCGCGGGAGGTCGAGCGGCTGGGGGCGGGGGAGATTGTCCTCACCAGCATGGATTGCGACGGCACCAAGGACGGCTACGATTTGGAGATTACGCGGGCGGTGAGCGAGGCGGTCGGCATCCCGGTGGTCGCTAGCGGCGGGGCCGGCAAGCCCGAACACCTGGCCGATGCCGTGCTGCTCGGCAAAGCCGATGCCGCCCTGGCCGCCAGTATTTTCCACTTCGGCGAATACACGATTCGGCGGACGAAGCAGATCATGGCCGCGCGGGGAGTGCCGGTGAGACTGTGAAGAAGCACGAAATCCGAAATCCGAAATCCGAAGCACGAAACAAATTCAAGGCGGAAAGTTGGTAATGGCGGAAACACTTTTGCAATGGTGCCTTTGGTGCTTGTTTCGGATTTCGTGCTTCGGATTTCGTGCTTAAACATCGTTCAATCGGGAACTTCGAGAAAAGGTAGTCGTTATGTCCCACGCACCTGCCGCTCCGGCGGCACCGGTTGGTCCGGCCCCTTCGGCCGATGAGCTGATCAATGAGATGTCCACGGAGATTCTGGACATCGAGGTCAATAAATTCTTTCGCGCGCTGGTCAAGCTGGAAGGGAGCGACTTGCATCTCAAGGTCGGCAAGCCGCCGTGCGTGCGCGTCCGCAACGAGCTCAAGCCGCTGAATCATCCGGTCATCGAGCGCCGCGAAATGGCCGAGTATCTGGTGGCCATGATGGACGCCCGCAACCGCCGCATCTTTTTCGAGGAGGGGGGAGCCGACTTTTCGCACCGCTGCGACGTGGACGGCGTCACCTGGCGGTTTCGCGTGAACCTGCTCAAGCAAAACGGCTGCATGGGGCTCGTCGCCCGCCGGATCAGCAACAAGATTCCCGATTTCAAGGGTCTCTATCTGCCGCCGGCGATCGAGGGGCTGTGCCACTACGATCAAGGGATGGTGCTCTTGGCGGGGGTTACCGGCTCGGGCAAAAGCACGACGATCGCCTCGATGCTCGACTACATCAACAAGCGCGAGCGGGTGCACATCCTGACGCTCGAAGACCCGATCGAATTCATCTTCACCGAGGACAAGGCGCTGATTAACCAGCGCGAAATCGGGTTCGACGTGAAGGACTTCAAGATCGCCATGAAGCATGCGGTGCGCGAAGATCCCGACATCATGCTCGTGGGCGAAATGCGCGACGAAGAGACCTTCATGACCGCCATTCACGCGGCGGAAACGGGGCACCTGGTATTCGGAACGATTCACGCCAGCAGCGCGCCGAGCACCATCGGACGTATTTTGGACCTGTTCCCCGAAGCGATGCACAAGGCGATTCGCTCAGCGATCGCGTTCAACATGAAGGGGATCGTCGCCCAGAAGCTGCTGAAGAGCATCAAGCCGGGCGTGCCGCGCGTGCCGACGTGCGAGATCATGACCTTCACGCCGATGATCCGCAAAATTGTGCTCGAATCGCAAGATAGCAAGCTGGCCGACGCGATTCGCATTGGCGCGGCCGACGGCATGCAAGACTTCACCATGAGCCTCAAGAACCTGATCGACGAAGGCCTGATCGACCGGCCGACCGCCTTCGAGGTCGCGCCCAATCCCGACGCGCTCAAAATGGCGCTCAAGGGGATCAACGTATCGCAGCCCGGAATCATCTGATGACCCGCACCGTGATTTTTCCCCTCGCCGCGCTGGCCGCGTGGATGGCCGGCGGCGAGACGCTGCTCGCGCAGTGGCCGGCCTACACCACCGGCCTAGCCGATCCGCACGCGATCCAGCGCGGGCCGGGCTTCAACTTGGCCATTTATAAGCTGCTCTTGCTCCTGCCCCCGTTTTGGGCCTGGGTCAAATCGGCCGACTGGGTCAGCCGCGACACGGCCGAGCGGGGCGAAGCGATTGGCCTGCCGGCTGAAATCTGGAATCCGGTGATGGTCTTCTCGTTCTTGCTCGTCTTTATGACGCTGCTGATCGAGATTCCGTTTTTTCTCGCCGGCTATGCGCTGGTGCTGCTGGCGTATGTCGTGCCGTTCGCGATTTATGTCGTGCTCCGGAACGGCAAAGTATCGGCGGAAGAACGGGTGTTTACCCCCGAACATCTGAAGAACTGGTTCGCGAATCTGGGCAAGGGAGGGGGGCAGCGTGAAGTCGAAACCAAACACGCCTGGCAGCTTGGCCCGCCGGTGGAACTGGTCGCCGTCGGCCCGCTGCAAATGGAAAACCAGCAGGCGGTGATCGAATCGCGGCAGTCGCCGGCGTTTGTGTCGGTCAAGATTTTGCTGGCCGACGCCCTGGGGCAGCGGGCCGATAAGATCATGCTCGACTACACCAAGGATGGGGTCGCCTGTCGCTATCAGATCGACGGCGTGTGGCACAACGCCAATCCGCAGGTTCGCGAGCTGAAAAAGGGGGATCCGGGGCCGGTCCTGAACCGCGAAATCGGAGACCAAATGCTCGCCGTGCTGAAGCGGATCAGCCACCTGAAAATGACCGAGCGCCGCGCCAAGCAAGAGGGAAAATTCAAGATCGAGTTCGGCGGCGCGAAATACGACGCGAGTCTTGTC
Source organism: Pirellulaceae bacterium (assembly GCA_033762315.1). GTDB lineage: Bacteria > Planctomycetota > Planctomycetia > Pirellulales > Pirellulaceae > CAYLLN01. The sequence goes on along the minus strand of JANRLS010000266.1, from coordinate 16,807 downwards.
TCGCAGGGGACGCCGACCGGCGAGCGGGCGATTCTGACGACCGCCGTCATCACCAAGACCGTACGCTCGCTCGAAGACCTCGGCATGCGCGATAAGCTGCGCGAGCAACTGAAGGAACTGATCGGCCCCGGCGCGAAAGGGATAGTGATTTTCGCCACGCTCCCCGGCGATGGCCTTTCCGCCACCTGGCAGGCGGCCCTTCGCTCGACCGACCGGCTGATGCGCGATTTCATCTCGGTCGAGGATGTCGCCAAGCGCGAGCCGGAGGTGGAGAATGTCGATGTGCAGAAGCTGAAAGTCGCCGAGGGAGAAACTCCCGAAGGGCTGATTCCCAAGCTGATCCTCAAGCAGCCCGAAGTGATTTGCATCCCCGAAGTGGCCAGCGGCCAGGCGCTCAGCATCTTGTGCGACTGGATCGTGGACGAAGACAAGCTCTCCATCGTCAGCACTCGCGGCAAGGAAGCGGCCGACGCCTTGCTCCGCGTGCTCGCGCTCAGGCCGGGCGATAAGTTTCCGCAGGTGGTGAAGGCGGTGGTTTATAGCCGGCTCATTCGCAAGCTGTGCGAATCGTGTCGCGAGGCGGTGCAGCCGACGCCGGAGCTATTGCAGCGGCTGGGCATTCCGGCGGGGCGGGTGCAGGTGCTGTATCGCGAAAAGCAGCCCTTGCCGCCGGGGGTCGAGCCCCCCAAGCCCAAGAAGGGGGATCCGCCGCTGATTTGCCCCGCCTGCAATGGGCTAGGCTACAAGGGACGGACCGCGATTTTCGAAATCCTGGTGATCGACGATAAGCAGCGGCAAATCCTGGCCAAGCAGCCCAAGCTGGAACTGCTCAAGCAGGCCGCCCGCGCGGCGGGCAACCGCTCGTTGCAGGAAGAAGGAATTTTGCTCGTGGCGCTCGGCACCACCTCGCTCACCGAATTGCAACGCATTTTGAAACAGTAAGCTTGAACTGAGAACTTCGATGTTAATGACCTTATTCTTGCTGCTGATCTTCATCGCCGTGGGGGCGGGGCTCTGGTTTCAGGGCTTGTGGAGCGTGGCGATCACGCTGATCAACCTCCTGCTGGCGATGCTCATCGCCACGAACCTCTGGGAGCCGATCTGCTCGCTCGTCGAGTCTTTGGGGGGCGGGTCGCTCACCTACCTGCTCGATTTCGTGGTGCTTTGGATTCTGTTCGGCGTCACCTTCTCGATTCTTCGCGGCATTACCGATCTCTTGTCGCGGAAGCGGGTGCAGTTCATCTTGCCGGTCGAAATGGCGGGGCGGTCGATTTTGTCGATCTGGTGCGCGTGGCTGGTGGTTTGCTTCACGGCGTTCACGCTGCATACCGCGCCGCTCGCCAGCGAGAACCCGCTCGGCGCGTGGAGCACTCCGGAAAGCAAGGTGTTTTTTGGCCTGGGGCCCGACCGGATGTGGCTGGGCCTGGTGCAAATGACCTCGCGGGGGGCGTTTTCGCGCGGGGCCTTCAGCGGGAACACCAACCCCGCCGACGCGAACCTCAATGTCGAGACGTTTGATCCCAACGGCGATTTTCTCATTCGCTATCACGACCGGCGGGCGAAATTCGCCAATCCCGACCTGCCGTTAAGTGTGCCGCGCTAGTCGTCTCCTTTTCCCCTCGCTTGAGCCATGTCCGCCCCTGCCGCTCCTTCCGACAGCTTCCGCCCGGACGAAGTGCCGCTGCTTCAATATCGCCCCCTCAGCCGGGCGGCGGTGGGAGCGTTCGCGCTCGGTCTCGCTTCGGGGCTGATGCTCGTCAGCCCCTTGTTCATCATGGCGCCGCTGGCGGCGCTGTTCGTGGCAGTGGTCGCGGTGCGGAATACGGCTCATGGCGGCCAAGTTACCGGTCGGGGGCTCGCCGTCGCGGGGCTGTGCCTCGCGCTGTTGTTCGCGGGCTGGGGCCTGTCGCGCCACTTCAGCCGGCAAGCGCGGCTGGCGAGCCAGGCGATCGAACTGGCCAATGGCTGGCTGGCGCTCGTTCGTGCCGGCGATCTGCCCGCCGCCCACCAATTGACCCTGAATGCCGCCCGCCGACATCGCTCGAGCGCGGCGGTGGCCGACTATTACCGCACCAGCACCGACGCGGCCAAGGCGATGCACTCCTATTTCGAGAGTCCGCTGCTCGCCGAGTTTATCTCGCAAGGAAAATCGGCCCACTTCGAGCTGGTGGAGGTGGTTCTGCAAAACAGCGCGGCCAATTCCGACGAGATCGTGCTGAAGTACCTGCTCGCCGGTCCAGGGGGCAAGTTGCGGCCGGCGTGGATCGTCGTGCTCCGCTCGCGCGAGCCTCCGGCGACGCGCTTCACCTGGGAATTCTTGCGCATCACGCCCGATCCGCCCGCCGGCCTGCCGGGTTGATGCTAAAAGCCCAGCTGCGTCCGCCGCTCGACCCGGATCGTTTTCACCGTTCCCAGCACTTCGGCTTTGGGGAGCTGCACCGTCATCCGGACGCGGTCTCCTAGCTTGCCGCTGACGGGGGTGATTTTCACGCGGGCGTCGGTGGCAACCACGGTCTTCTCGCCATCGAGCAAGACCGGACGAAACGGGGAATCGAGAATCGAGCTTTGAGCGGCGGCTTCGGCCGAGTTCAGCTCGCGGGTGATCTCGAGGGTCCAAACCGCCGCGCCGGTTTTGGGGTCGATCGCCCCCGTCAGCGGCGAATAGAGCGATTCGATAGCCTTGAATTCCCAGGCTTGGCCGCCAAGGGTCCAGGCTCCGCCATCGCTTTTGATCGCCTCGGTTGGCGGAGGTGCTTCCTCGGCAACGACGAAAGATAGCGAAAGCAGGGCGAAAACGCCCGCGACGGCACGAGTCATGGCAAACTCCTCTGACGAATGAAAATCTCCCTTGCCGAGCTTGCGCGGTGGAAGCCTCGCGCGCTAACCTCCCCGCGTCGAGCCGGGGGAATCGTAAATGCGATAGGTCTTGGTGATTTTGGCCCCGCCTCGTTTGAGCGTTTTGAACGAGAGGTGGTTGCTTTCGAGCACCCACGAGAACTCCGCCTCTTGAATCCCCCAGGCCAGGGCTTCGGGCACTAGCCGCGCGCCAATCACGAGCCCCACCCCCCACTTTTGATACTCGGGGATGACGTTGGTGCTGATGAGGCGCACTTTTTTGATCGCCCGCTTGTTCCACAAGAGCCGAAAAAAGCCGAACGGAAAGAGGCGGCCATCGATCTGTTTGATGCGGGGGTTGTAGTCGAGGAGGCCAAACTGAGCGCCGACCGGTTTGCCGTCGATTTCGGCGACGGTGGTCATTTCGGGCACGATCAGCCGCTTCAGGGAGTGGCTCATGTGCTCGATTTCCCCCTCGGAAAGCGGCGTGAAGCCCCAGGTTCCTTGCAGCGACTGGTTGTAGATGTCCAAAAACATCCGCACTTCCTGGTTGAACTTTTTCGCGTTGAGCCGGCGGAGTTTGATGTCGAACCGCCGCTGGCATTCTTCGACGATGAACGCCAGCTTCTGATCGAGCCCCTGGAGCATGCTTGCCTCGCCCCAAAAGGCATACATATCCTCGACCTTCTGATAGCCGGCCGCTTCGACCAGCTTCGGATAATAAGGGGGGTTATAAGTCATCATGAACCACGGGGGCGTATCGAACCCGTCGATCAAGAGACCAACTTCGTAGTTCATCGAGGGGTTCATCGGCCCCCGGATCATGCTGATTCCCTTGGCCGCGAACCAGTTTTTCACCTGCTCGAATAGCCCCTGCGAAACCTCGATATCGTCGATACTTTCGAAAAAGCCCCAAAAGCCCCGGTTCTCGTGGTGGTACTTATTGTGGGCGTGGTTCAGAATCGCCGCGATCCGGCCCACCGGCTTGCCGTCCTGGAGGGCCAAGAATGTTTGCCTCTCGGCATCGTCGTAAAAGGGATTCTTGGAATAGCCGACCATCTCGCTCTGGTTTTGCCTCAGCGGCGGAATCCAGTTCGGATCGGTGCGATGCAAATCCCAGGGAAGCTGCAAAAATTGCTTCTTTTCGCGGCTGGTGGCGACAGGCTTAATGACAAGCGAAGGCATAAGGAGGCACGGCCGGCGACGCGGGCGAAGGACAATCGACGAGCCGCCGATGATAACCGAAATCGCCCAGGGGCGGGATTGCAGTTTCAGGCGCGTCGCGTCACGCTTCGTGCTGGCCTTAGGGTTCGCGCCGTAGGCCGGCTTCTTCCTTAAGTCGCCGAATCTCGCCGGCGATGATCTCCTCGACCCGGCCGGGCCAGGGAAAACGGGTCAGGATGAGCAGGAGCAGCATGAAGGCAAGCCCCAGGTGAACCAATTCGACGGCGGTCATGTACTGCACGAGATTGGCAAACGCGCCCCCCTCATAGAACGCGCAGCCGATGATCGTGCTGGTTTGCAGATTGCCGAGAATCGCGCTGGCCAGGTCTATCTCGGAGGCTGACTCGTCCGGCGAAATTCGCTTCGCCAACGCCTGCATCGCGCTGCGAAAAATCAGCGCCGGCAGCAGCATCCCCGCGGGGATTGCACCCAGCCCGAGAACGAGAAACGGAATGCTCAACTGCTGCCCGACAAGCTGTGGCTTGCTGGCGTTGAGTTGGATCGAGACCAGGGCAAACGAGAGGACCCCGAGCGCCAAGGCCACGACGATGATCCGCAGCGTCAGAATTCGCGGCGCGAGGGCCGCGCGAGTCGCTTCCGCCAACTCGCTGCCGTTCATGGTGTGGCGCTCCCCGCCGGCGCGCCAGCGGCCGGTGGAGTCGCCTGCGCGGGTTCCATCGGAGCAGGTTCCACGGGCGGGGGCTCCATTGGCGCGGTCGCTTCCTTTTCGACCTTGGCCTTCAACTTCGCCAGACCCGCCTCAAAATCGGGCCCCAACATGCTATCAATCATCAGACCGAAATAGCGGCTGATGGGGTTCCAGCCCAGGTCGCCATCCATGTGCCAAGTGACCTTGGTGCCGGTCCCCTCGGGAGTAAAGGTGATGCCGCCCGTGTTCGGCTTGGCGTCCCCCTCGAACAGGATGTCGTAGGCCACTCCCTTGGCTGGATCGCTCGTTTTCAGTTCCAGGTTGCCGTTGCCGGTTCCCGTGCCGGTCCAGGCGTACTTGGCTCCCACGCCCTCTTCCGGCCCGGTGAAGCTGAGCTTCATGTCGGGATATTTCTCGACATTCCACGGAATCCACTTCGGCCACTCCTGCAAGCGATTGACCGACGGGTGAATCTGCTCCGGCGCGGCGGCGACGACAATGCTCCGCTCGACGTGGAACGTCGGCGGCAAGCTCCAGGCGATCACAAAAAACAGCATCGCCACGATCGCCAACACCACCCCGACCCGTTTCACGATTTTCATGGTTGTGCCTCTTTCGCTCTGGCGGCAAAGTTATCGCGGCAAAGTTATCGCGTCGCCCCTATCCGGCATTCCCGTGGGGATTATGCTAACTCAGGAATATGCTAACTCAGAACGTCCCCCGGCTGTAGGGATTGCCGGGGCGAGCGCGTTCGCCCGCCTGTCGCTTGTTTTCTCTGCAAAGGATCGGGGCCATGCCCACCGTCGAGCCGTTTTCTCCGCTTCGCACGCAAATCGCCGGACTGCCAGTGGCCGATTTGGCCCGCCGTTTTGGCACGCCGACCTATGTCTATGACGCGGCCAAAATTGTCGAGCGAATCAGCGACCTCAAACAATTCGATGTCATCCGCTTCGCCCAGAAGGCCTGCTCGAACCTGGCGATTTTGGACCTCGCCCGGCGGCATGGGGTCGTCGTCGATGCGGTCAGCGCGGGAGAAATTCAGCGGGCCTTGGCGGCGGGATACAAGCCTGGCGGCGAACATCCGCAAATCGTCTATACGGCCGATATTTTCGACCACGAATCGCTCGACCTCGTCGTCAAGCTCGGCTTGCCGGTCAATTGCGGCTCGCCCGACATGATCGATCAGCTTGGCCAGCGGGCACCAGGCCGCGGCATTACGCTGCGCATCAACCCCGGCTTTGGCCACGGGCATAGCCAAAAGACCAACACCGGCGGCGAAAGCAGCAAGCACGGCATCTGGCACGAACAACTCGACGATTGCCTGCGCCGGGCCGATCATCACGGCTTATCGGTCACGGGCCTGCACATGCACATCGGCAGCGGGACCGATTTCGAGCATCTGGCGCAGGTCTGCGGGGCGCTCGAAAAGGCGGCTGCCGTGATTGGCCGGTCGATCACCACGATCAGTGCCGGGGGCGGCTTGCCAACCCCTTATCGCGATGGCCAGGGGTATGTCGATTTGGCCCGCTACTACGATCTCTGGAACGGAACCCGACAGCGTCTGGCCGCTCAGTTTGGCCACCCGATTTCGCTGGAGATCGAGCCGGGGCGGTATCTCGTCGCCGAAAGCGGCTACCTCATCGCCGAGATTCGGGCCATCAAACAGATGGGAGGGAACACGTTCTATCTGCTCGATGCGGGCTTTAACAATCTCGCCCGGCCGATTCTGTATGGGGCTTATCACCCGATGTCGGTCTGCCCGGCTGGTGGCGGGACCACGCGGCCGCTGCGCGACGTGGTGGTCGGCGGGCCGTTGTGCGAATCGGGGGACATCTTCACGCAGGAAGAAGGGGGCTTTGTTTGCCACCGCAGTTTGCCCGTCGCCGAGGTGGGGGACTATGTCATCATCGAGCGGGCTGGGGCGTATGGCTTCGTGATGGCCTCGAACTACAACAGCAAGCCGCTGGCGGCCGAGGTGCTGATAAGCGGCGGCCAGGCGCACCTCGTGCGGGCCCGGCAAACCTTTGAAGACCTGGTGCGGGGGGAAGTGATTCCTCCCGCCTAAGCCGGCTTATCGCCCGATTACTCAGCGGAATTTATCGGGGGACTTATTCAGGTTCCCGGCACTGGCACGCCGCGCGGGGGACCATTCGCGGGGACGGGAACGCCCACCGCTCCGACCGCGGGAATTCCGCCGCCGCCTCCCACCGCCAGCCCCAGCGTCCGCTGAATGTCATCCCGGCCATAAATGACCACCGCCTCATCGAGCTTTTTCTGGGCGCGGATTTTCTCCAGCCCTCCGGCCATCTGGTCGGCGGCCACCTGATAACAATAAACGGCCCGCAGGTGCAAGCCGCGGCGGAAGGGCTGCTTGGCCTTTTCGGCCATTTCCCAGTATTGATCGGCCAGGGCCAACGTCTGCTCGGCGGTGCGCACCGATTCGAGATCGGTTGCCGCGACGATGCGATAGGTGATGTCTGCTCCCCGCGCCAGCAGCGGCAAACCCGCTTCCCACTGGTTTTTCACGAGGCACAAGTATTTGCCCACAAGTTCGTTCGCCTCGGCATCGTTGGGATCTTTTTCGAGCCGCTTGAGCATGTCCGGAATCACGGCATAGGCTTTTTTGGCGCCTTCGATCACGCCGCGAAAAAGCTCGGCGATTTTGATTTCGTTTTGGTCCCCCTTGATCTTGATGAACTCGGCGAGCACGCCATACGCGGCGGTGGCGGTCGTGTAGTCGTCGCGATCGTAGGCATAGCGGACCAGTTCCCGGGCTCGCAGCGCGAGAGCCGCGGCCACGGCCGGCTGCATCCGAACACCGTTCTCGCCCTTGCTGTTGCCCAGCAAGTCGGTAAGCAACTTAAGTTCCGCCGCCACGGGATCGATTTGGAACTTCTTGACCACCAGGTCGGCGGCCTTGAGGGCGGTTCCCACGTCCCCCACGCCGATGGCCATGTCGCGGGCAATCGTCACCAGCAGATAGTAGTCGGCTGCATTCGCTTCGACTCGGGCCGCCTCGACCAGCAGGGCGTTCGCCACGCGCGATTTTTCAAGCGGAGTTCTCGCGCCGGTGACTTGCTTGCCCCACAAATCGCGCAGGAGCTGCCTCGATTTGTCGAGCGCGGCTTCGTCCGGCACCGGCAACCGATTGAGTTCGGGCGTGGGCGCTCCCGAGCCAATCGAGGACGACGGACTGGGGGCGCTGGGCTTGACCGCACTGGCCAAAAGTTCGGTGAGTGGATCGGGGGCAGCCGCCACGGTCGCGGCCGGTTCCAGCGTGGGTTCCTTGAGGAGATCCGCCGCGGCAAGCGGTTCGCCGCCATCAGCCGAGTAGAGTGCCACGAGGGCCAAATCGGGCAATTCGGCCGGGACGCGCTTGACGCGCCCGTCCCCCAGTATGGCGAAGAAGCCATCGCCTCGTAGTGAACCCAACCCCCCGCGCGGCACGCGCCAATTCAACGGCAGGTCGATCGGCTTGGTCCACGGCACCGCCTGCTGGTCATCGGCCTCGACCACGAGCACCGTGTTGCCGGGACCATCTTCGAAGAACTTCGGATTCGCGCCGCGGCCCACGCCAAAGCCGGTACCCGGCCCCGTGAGGGCGACGATATTCGTGTTGGTGTCGGCCCGACCGGGGAGGGCGAGCTCCGGCGGAATCTGGGCCAAGAGCTGCTCGTTGTGCGGGCTATCCCACGGCTCGAACAGACGGAACTGGCGATAGAGATCGTCGTAGCCGAGTTCCGGCAGAATGGCGACGCGCCAACTGAGCGTGGCGACGCCCCGGTCGTTGCGAATCGCGACCGGTGGAAGCGTGCCGCGCCTAGCGACATGCTGCACGATCGCTTGGCCGACGCGGCGGAGGTTGTCGAGCGCCCGCGCCCGCTGATCGAGGGGCGACAGCGTCTCCATCGGGCCGGGGGTGATAACGCGCGTGACCGGCGAGGTCGCGGGCAGCGGTTCGGTGGGAACCTTGGGGAGCGAGTCGCTAGGGTAAATCTCGGGCGCGGCGGCGACGACCGGACGAGGCCCGGTGGGAGTGGTCGGAATGGCCGGAGAGGCGGGGGTGGCCGGAGTCGCGGGCTGGGCAGGTGCTGGTTGAGGCGTAGCCGGGGCGGGCTGGGGAGCGGGAGCGGGCGTTGCTGGAGCGGGCGTTGCCGGAGCAGGGGGGGCCAGCTCAGGCTCTGGTTCCGGATCGTTCTTCAGTGCGCGGCGGCGCAAAGCGCTGACGTTACTCTCAGAACAACCGCACCCACTGAAGCTGAGGCAGACGCTGACAACGAACAGCAGCGTGAAGATGCGCGTGTAGATCGACATGGCCGATTTCTCCCCAAGGAGTTTCGCAGTGCGACATGAAGTTTTGGTTAAGTTGCTATGAAGACGGGTTTGTCCGCAACTGAGAGGTCTTCGCATGAGTCGTCTTCACGATTTCTTCATGGAAAATTCATGGCCAGCCTTAACGATTGGGATCATGCATACCACTTTCACTCGTTCGTGCGCGGCGGTTCTGGTCCTCTTCCTGTCGCTCTTTGCGGGGTGTAGCTGCTCGAGCACTCCCGCAGTGTCGGGTGTCACCAAGAACGATAATCCTGCTCCCGCGCCGCTCCAAGATCTGGCCAATGTGCTCCAGGGGGCGGCCACAGCCATGGGTACCGGCAACGTGGAGATGAACGTCGAAGGAGAGGTGAAGGCGGATCGCTGCTTTGCCCGCTTCACTCCCCCGGCGAACGGTCGCTCGGGGGTGCTGCAGCTCATGACGAACGAGAAGCTGAATCCCGACATTCGCGACGAGCATTTTCCGGCGGTGCTGCTGTGGGCCGAGGTCCAGGCGGCGTCGCTCGCCGAATTGAACGGTCAGACGATCACTGGGCACCTCTTCGTGCAGCGAGACGTCAACAGTTTGCTGTACGCCTCGCCCCCCTCGAAGCCGGTCGCGATCAAGGTTGCCTCGGCGAGCGCTTTGGCGGTGACGTGCGAAGTCCGGGATGCCGAGCTGCCGCAGGCGGATGGCGATAAACTCGCCAAGGCGAACGGCAAGCTGGTCGCGGTGGTCAAATAGGGATGGAGTGAGCGATGCGGCACGCAAGCTGGTTAGTGGCGATTGTCCTTGGTCTTCGTGCCGCGAGCATGGCCTTGGCGGCCCCTTCGACGAGCGCGCCGGAGCTGCCGCTGTTGGTGCGTCCCGACGAGATCAACATGCCCCTCTTGGAGCGGGCCGTAGCCATCGACCAGATGGCCCGGCAGACGGTCGAGCAGCTCGAAGCGCGGCCGGTGCCAGCGCAGTTCACGGCGGCCGAAGTGGCGCAGGTGGGTCAAGGAGTGGTCGCCTGCTATTTTCTGAATGCCTTCGGCAAACAGCTGGGCGATCGCTGCGAAGCGGCAGGCTTTGATTATCAGCTGCGCCAAGAGGGTTATCGCAAGCGGATCGACATCATCGTCGATAAGTGGCGGAAGGCACCCGGGTATCGACAGGACGACCTGCATCGGCTGGCCAAGCAGGTGCATGACGCGGGGGTGGCTCAACTCCCCGGCCTCGAAGCGCGTATCCAACAGGGAGAGCTCGAAGCGGTCGAGCGGGTGCTGCTGGGAACGATCGCCGAGCTCTCGCGCTACACGGTTTGGCTGGGGAGTTCGGGCAATCCTTATCTGATACCGTTCAATAACCTTTTGCTCAACAAGGTCGAGCCCCCGCTGCACGAGCTTCGCATCAAGCGGACGGTGGACGACCTGACCGCGGTGCTGGCGCAAGCGACCGTCAATTTCGAGGATCTTCCCGCGCAGTTGGCTCGCGCTCGAGCCGATGTCGGACGGGTCGGCGTCGCTCCGTGGGGGAGCGAGAGCCTCGGCGGTCCGGACATCATCGGCCGGGTCGGCGACGAATGGCGGCGCGTGCAAATTCGCGCTCAGCGGATGGTGCTGGCCGAGGCGGCCCGGCGGATCACGCACGGCCCGGTTCCCCTTGGCGCGGAGAAAACAATCTCCGCCCTGGGCAACATGCAACAGCAGTTGCTGGCGGGGCTGAGCGAGCTGGTGAAGGCCGACACGGCCCGTGTTCCCGCCGCCGAAGCGCCCGCCCTCTACGAGCGCTACGTCGCCGAGATCGCCCGTCTTGCGCAGCTCGGCCAGCGCGATGAAATCCGAGCCGCTCTGGAGCCCGTGCTCGTCGAATTGGCGGCCAAGGAACCGGGCTTCAAGACCGAGGTCGAGAGCTACGCCACGGCGACGACGGAACTTTTGCGCTGGCGGCGGCGGGTCGCTGCGGCGCAAGCTCGACATCGCCTACGCAACGCCCTCACCCCGGCAGGCACCCTGCTCGCGATCGGCCGCAAGCAGAATACCCCCGGGCTGTTCGTGGTCGAAGCGGGCGGCTTCCACTCCGCGCTGCTGGATTCGGCCCCGGCGGTGCTGGGCCTCTGGCGCGAACGGGCCATTGGCCGCCAAGTAACGGCGATCGGCGTCACCGGCCTGGGCGGGGGAAAATCGATCGGGATGTATCAAGGTCGGACTTATGCCCGCTTCACGCTGCCAATTTCGACGGCCGTGGACAACGAAACGCGGGCGATCAAGCAGGCACTGCTGGTTTCGCCCGGCCGGCCGGCATTGTCGCTCGATGCCGCACTGGCCATCGCCGCGGCCGACGCGGGCAACTATGCCCATGTCGGCGGTTCACTCACCGAACTGACGCTCGAGCCGGTGCTGACGCGGTTTCTGCTGCTCTCCGATCGGAGCGTGGGGCTTTTGCCGGTGGGGCCGCTTCCCCCCGAGCCGCTGCTGTTTGACATGCGGCCGCAGGTGATGGTGCGGTTCGACCTCGCGCCGAGCTGGGTGGGGCACGAGTGTTTCGTGGTTGACCTCGCCCCCTGACGGCATTGCAATAGAGGGATGGCCGACCTTCCGCCAGTCGAATTCGCTTTGCTTTCGCCCCACGATTACGACGCGGCGCTCGCCTTGTGGAATCGGTGTGCCGGCGTGCGGGCCAGCGAAACGCGGGCCGAATTTGTCCGCATATTGGAGCGCAATCCGGGGCTGAGTCCCGTTGCCCGCGTGGCCGGAGCGCTCGTCGGGGCGGTGCTGTGTTGCCACGACGGTCGCCGGGGCTATCTCTATCACCTGGGGGTGGCCGCGGAGTTTCGCCAGCGAGGGATCGCTCGCGAACTGGTCGAGCGGTCGCTGGCGAGCCTCGCTCAACAGGGAATTCGCCGCTGCACGATCTTTCTCGTGACCGACAATGCCGAGGGGGAGGCGTTCTGGCGGCGTGTCGGCTTTCGGGAGCGAATCGACCTGAAAGTCATGGCGCGGGATTTGGAAGTGGTCGATTGACGCTCCCCCGACCGGCCTGCGCCAAAGCTTGTTCGACCTTCGCCAGATCGGCCGCCATTCGCTCGGCCGCCTGGGGCTGCCCCCCTTGTTTGGCAAGCCGCACCCCTTGCCGCAACACACCCGCGGCGTCGTCGAGCCTCCCCGCGCCCGCCAGAGCCCGCGCCAGGCTTCTCCGCACGTCGAGATTTCCGGGCTCCAAGGGGAGTGCCTGGCCAAAGGCTTCGATGGCCTCGTCGTAGCGCTGCTTGTCGAGGCAGATGAGACCGAGGTTGTCCCAACTGGTGAAGTGATTCTCGTGAACCTGCAGATACTCGCGAAACAGGGCGAGGGCCTCGTCGGAGCGCCCTTCAAAGTCCAGAATCACCGCCAGATCGACCATCGCCTCGGTGCTATAGCGGTTGATCTCGATGGCCTTGTAAAAGCATTGCTTCGCTTCCTCGGTTTTGCGCTGCAAGGCCAGCGATTTGCCGAGCGCATGATGCGCCCGCTGATACCGGGGCAAGAGCTCGATGGCGCGGCGAAAGTGAGCGATCGCTTGCTCGTGGTTGCCGCGCTCGGCCGCGATGAGTCCCAGGCCATACTCGGCATCTTCCAGGTTTTCGTCGTCCGCCGCCACCTTCCGATACTCGGCTTCGGCTTCGTCGATCCGCCGCGCCAGGAGCAGGGCATCGGCCAACATGCTGCGCACGATGCTCGATTCCGGCGTGCGGGCCAGCTGCTCCCGGCAAACCTCGACCGCCTTATCGGGCTCGCCGCGCCCCACATAATCCTTGATCAAGATCTGATAGGCGCGGGTATGAAAGCCGGCATTGGCGACGACATTTTCCCACATCGTGAGATAGTCTTCATAAACCTTGTTTCGCTGGTGGGTAAGCACGATCAGCACGAGGGTCACTCCGGTCAGCAGCGCCGCCGGCATCCACGCGGGCAAATTGGCATGGCGGCCCAGCCATGTGAGGCCGGCGTAAGTCGCCAGCACCAGCAGCGTGATCGCCGCCGCTGAAGGAACATACATCCGGTGCTCGTTGGCCAGGTCGGCCACCACCAGCACGCTGGAGGTGACCGAAAGAATGAAGAAGAAGCTCCCCGCGACGAACCCCAGCGGCGGATGACGCCACATCAGCCAGACCGTCCCCCCGAGCAAAATAAGCATCGCGAAGAAGGGGGGCAAGGCGTATTCAAAGTGGCTGGCGATTTCCCAGCCGTAATCGAGGCACTGCCCTTGCGGCCATACCAACAGCCGCAGATACCACCACACCACGGTGGGCTGAGTGAAAAAGTATTCGGTCCGCGTATGTAGCTGTGTATCGAGCTCGGCGTAATTCTCGCGTTGGTTCCAAAAGACCAGGCCGAGTACCCCCCAGGTGGCGAACAGCGACAGGTAATAAGGCCAGCGTTCACGGGCGAGTTCGCGCCAAGTGGACGCGATAAACACCCGGTCGTACCACAACACCACCAGCGGCACGACCACCATCACCTCCTTGCTGGCCATGCCCAAGCCGCAACAGAGCACCGACACCGCCAGCCACCAGCCCCGTCGATTGGCCGCGCTTTGCATGGCAATGAGAAACGTCAGCAGCGTCAGCAGCAGGAACATCCCCATCAGCGATTCAAGCCGCTGATAGATGTAGGTGACGGCTTGGGTTTGAATGGGGTGAGTCACCCAGATCAGGGCGACGGCGAGCGCCAGGCCCGTTGCGGGCCATTCGCCTCGCCAGCGGCGATTGACGATTTCGAGCGACCGGCGGACGATTTCAAAGAGGGCGCTGGCCGCAGCGAGGTGAATCGCCAGGTTGACCGCGTGATAACCCCACGGGTCGTTCCCCCCGAAGGCGTAGTTGAGGGCGAAGGTCAAATACGGAATCGGCCGCGTGGGGAGGCCGGGGGAACGGAGCATCGCGTCCCAGGGTGGCCATAGCCGGCGCAGAAAGGGGTTGGTCTCGATGCTGCTGATGTCGTCAAAAACGAAATCGCCGCTGAAGCTGTTGGCATAGGCGGCCAGACCCGCCAGCGCGATCAGCGCGAAGGGCCACCAGGCTCTCGTGGCTGGTGCCGGTTCAATTTGGCGCGACTTCTTCCCCATGATCGGTCCGCGTCAACGGCTGGCGAGCGCTTGATCGGCCGTCTCGGCGGGCGTTTCTTCTCCCGCGGCTGGCGCGCTGGCGTCCTTGGCCTGGCGGGCGTCTTTCGCTTCGTGATATTCCTGCTCGGTGTTCACGTCCCAGATGTTCGCCTTATCGGTCCGGCCGGCCAGAATGTTATCGACCGCCGTCATCGCGGTCAGCATCGAGTGGTCTTGGTTATTGTAGCGGTGCATGCCATTGCGGCCGACGAGAAACAGGTTCTCGAACCGGTCCAGCCAGCCGCGCAGCTCGTCGAAGCGGTCGTATGAGCCGAAATAGGCGGGATAGGTCTTGGGCATTCGCAGCACGGTCGAATCGAGCACCGCTCCCGGTTCGATGATGCCGATCGCCGAGAGCTCGCGCACTCCGAGGGCGGACATTTCGGCATCGGGCAGCTTCCAGAGTTCGTCAGTGTCCTGGCAGAAGTACTCGAGGCCAACCCATACCTTGCCCGGATCGGCGACGAGATACGGACTCCAATTGTTAAAAATCTGCAGCCGGCCCACCTGCACTTCCGGCTCTTGGATGTAAATCCAGTTGTCGCTCAGCAGTTTTTTTCCTTGCGGCGTCTGGTCGTGGATTTTCAGATCGCTGAGCAGCAGGCCCACGGTGATGAAATCGCGATAAATCAGCCCCTCGCTGATCTCGCGCACCGGCGCGGGAACCGGGCAATCGAGGCCGCGCACCAGCTCTTTGATTGGCATCGTGGAAAAAAAGAAATCCCCGGTGATGGTTTCGCGCTCGCCCGTTTGGGTATTCACCGTTTCGACGGCGACGACCCGGTCCCCTTCGATTTGCAGCCGCTCGACGCGAGTGTTCAGCCGAATTTCACCCCCAAGCGATTCCACCTTGCGAGCGCATGTTTCCCACATCTGGCCGGGGCCGAGCTTGGGATAGAGAAACTGCTCGATGAGCGAGGTTTCGACCCCTTTTTGCCCCACGGACCGGCGGCGAAACGGCTTTTGCAGGGCATTCAGAATGGCCTTGGAAATTGACAGTCCCTTGATCCGCTGCGCGCCCCAGGCGGCACTGATTTCCTGGCAGGGGACGCCCCACACTTTTTCGGTATAGGACTTGAAAAACGTCAGATATAGCTCGCGCCCAAAGCGATTGATGAGAAAATCTTCGAGGCTCTTTTCGTTTCGCACCGGAAACAGTCGGGCGGCCAGATAGCTGAAGCCGATGCGCATCATCCGGGCGAGGCCCAGGTTGAGGATGGTGTTTTTGCTGAGGCTGATCGGGTAGTCGAAAAACTTGCGGAGAAAATAGATGCGGCTTTTGCGGGGACGGACGAGCATCACTTCGTCGCTGGTCGCCGGATCGAGGCCAGTCGCTGCGTCGCGCTCGACCGGCCGCGATTTTCCCTGATAGCTGATCTCGAATTGCCCCCCCTCGCCCGCCTGCAGAGGGAGCATGTCGGCCCACCACTGCATGACCCGGTCCGACTTGGAGAAGAAGCGGTGCCCGCCGATGTCGATGCGGTTTCCCTTGTAGTTGACGGTGCGGGCGATGCCGCCGAGCATGTCGCTTGCTTCGAGCACGATGGGGCGAACGTCGGACCGGGTGGCCAGTTCGTAAGCTGCCGTCAGTCCCGCTGGTCCGCCGCCGATGAGAATCGCCCGCCGCTCGTTCATGTTGCCGGCCCCGCCCGAAAGAGCGCCACCTTGCGCAGGCCAAAATTCCAGGCAAAAACTAGCGCCACTGCGACGAGCCGCACCAGCCAGTAAGGTCCGCCGAAGAGGTCGGTCCCCACGAATTGAATCGCAAGCGTCAGGCCCAGGCCGGCCAAACCAATCGCGGCGAAAATCGCGAACTCCAGCCACCGATTCCCGACCGAGCGAGACTGAAAGACCCAAGCCACGGAAAGGGCGTAGTTGGTCGCTAGTCCCGCGAAAAATCCCCCAGCCGCGGCGAGCAGATGGTAAATGCCGGCCCCTTCATGCAAGGCGACCATGAGGAAATAATCGACGACAAGGGCGATGGCCGAAACAACCAGCGACCGGCCGACTTCGCCCGACAGGCGAGCCGCCGCTTGGCGATCGACTAGAGGCTCCCCCTCGGTCGGGGCCAGCGCTTCCAAAGAATCAAAACTGCTCATGGGAGGGTCGCTTGCGGGGGTGGTCGCGAGTCCCCCATCCTACCGCCATCGGATCGTGCGCCGCATGAATGTCCGGTTAGGAATTGGTTAGGGGCGGATTCAGATACGAAGTTGCGGGTTTTGCGGCACGAGGCTCACAGCACAAGCTACGAGGAGATGCATGGATTTAAGTGCTTGTGCAGTAATGACTTGTATGCTGTAAATCCCAGGCGGGTGAACTCCCCGCGGTGCTGTTGCCTGAAACTGGGAAAGCAGGCTAAGCTGCTTGTTTGGCGGATGGCGGGGGACGGCGTTTCGCAAAGGAGTGTTCAAGGTGTTCGTTTCGGCATCCACGGAGTGTTTTCTCGATCGGCCGCTCTCCCAGGCGCTCGACCGCCTGGCGGACCTGGAATATACCAGCGTCGAACTGGCTTTATTCGAGGACGCCAATCACCTCAAGCCCTCGCAAATCGCGGCCGATCTGGAGGCCGCCATGCAGGTCTGCCGCAATACGCGGCGACTCGACATCGCGGCGTTTGACGTCCGCATCACCGCCACTGGCCCAGAACACTACGACCAATT
>JANRLS010000265.1:0-19939 GCA_033762315.1 Pirellulaceae bacterium | reverse complement strand
AGAGCAGCTTTTCCGCCGCCGAACCGGCCGGCGCGGGGGTATTACCGGCCAGCAAGTAATAGGCCGTGCACCCCAGGCTATAGATGTCGGCCCGATAATCGACGCTCTTCGCGTCGCGGGCCTGCTCGGGGGCCATGTAATCGACGGTCCCCATCACGCGGCCAGTCTGCGTCACGTCGCTCGTCAGATCGACATCGCTCCCGCTGTCGCGCATTTGGGCCAGGCCCATGTCCAAGATTTTCAGCTTCCCTTGCCGATTCACCATCAGGTTGCTGGGCTTGATGTCGCGATGCACCACCCCCACGGCGTGCGCGGCGGCCAGGCCGCGGGCCGCCTGCGCCAAGAGTCGCACCGCGGCGGCAATGGGCAGGGCTCCTTTGTCGCGAACGTAGCTGGCCAGATTCGGCCCGTCCACGTGCTCCATCACCAGAAAATGCAAACCCGCCGCTTCATCCGCGTCGTAGGCGGCCGCGATGTTTGGATGCGACAGCCGGGCGACCGCCTCCACCTCGCGCTGAAAACGGGTGATCGCCTCTGGAATGCTCGACATCGCCGCCGGCAGCACCTTGAGCGCCACGACGCGATTCATTCGCCGATGGCGAGCCTTGAACACGGCCCCCATCCCCCCCTGGCCGATCTTGTCGAGGATCACATAGTTCCCCAGCACCAGCCCCCCATGCTGTCCGCGGGCGACCAAGTCGGCCTGATAGCGGGTGAGCTTCTGCTCAACGACGAGCCATGCCTGCAAATCGGCCGCCGATGCCATCCGCGCGGGAACGCTAGCGGCCTGCGCGCGCAGCGCCTCCAATTCGGCCGGCAGAAAGAGGCCGCTTTCA
Organism: Pirellulaceae bacterium; assembly: GCA_033762315.1. Classification (GTDB taxonomy): domain Bacteria; phylum Planctomycetota; class Planctomycetia; order Pirellulales; family Pirellulaceae; genus CAYLLN01. Next base: position 19,103 of record JANRLS010000265.1, on the reverse strand, counting down.
CTCAGATTGATCAGAAATCGCTCGACCGAAATCTCGGCCGGAGCCGGGGGAGGAAGGCTGGCCAATGGCGGGGGCTCTTCGGCCGATCCCAAAGTGCGTTCGAGGCCGCCAATCGTGCGTGGAGTCTGCTGGGGTGCCATATCGATCTTGGTCGCCTCGTGATGCGTGCTCAGCCCCTGTGCGACCGCGCCGCGAACCTGCTCCAGCCGCGCCGTGCAGACGGGACACTGGACCAAATGCGCGTCGAGCTCTGGCGACCCCTTGCCGGCAGCCAAGTCGCGGAGCTGTTGTTCGGTCAGGCAGGGAATCATGACGAGCACCTCGCCCGGAATCACATTGGCCCTATTCTAACGGTGTCCCACCGGGGGACATAGGAACTGGCGCGGCAACCCGCCGTTTGTGACAGGAGACGGGTGAAAAACCTCGTTCGATCCGCTGCAAGTCCCGTCAATATAACAACTTACGATATTCCGTCGATTCAGGCCCGCCTTGCTAGCAATCTTCATCTGGCCCCCGCAACGCCCTGCAAAACTTGGACCGCCAGGGGTGGCGACCACAAATCGCTGTTGTCCGGCCGAGCGACATCGGATTACAACGTGCATCGTTCGACCACTTGGCGAACCTCTTTGCCGAAGGAATCTCTCATGCGACGGATGGCATTGGTCGTGGCGGCCTGCGCGGCGGGCTGGTTGGTTCCGCTCACCGCCTGGGCTCAGCGAAGCAGCGACGAAGACCTCATTCGCGGGTGGTATCGCGACTATCTCGGCCGCCAGGTCGGCCCCGAATTGCAAGCCTGGCTGCAACTGCTTCGCGGCGGGATGTCGCCCGTCGATTTGCAGGCCGCGATTCTGGGCAGCGACGAATACTACGCCCAAGCCGGCCGCGATCCGCAAGCCTTCGTCAACGAAACGCTGCAAGCGGTCACTTGGACCCAGCCCACCAATGCCGAGATTCGCCGCTGGACCGACCGCCTCACCGCGCTCCGCGGCGACCGGCTCGCCCTGGCCCGCGAGATTTTGCAAACTTATGGCCAAGACGGTATCGGCGCGGGCATCGGTGCCAGCCCCGCTCCGGCTGCCGACCCGAGCGAGGTGACGGGCCGGCTGATGTCGGCGGCCAAGCTGCTGAGCGATACGCTCGACTTCGAAATCGGCGGCACGCTGCAAGGGCGACAAGCCCGGCAGCGCGCTCAGGCGCTATACGACGCCTGCGACCAACTGCGCCGCATCGTCGCCATTCGCACCTATCGCCCCGACGACGCCCAGTATGCCTTGCAAGACGCCCAGCGCGCCTTCGCCGCCCTGCAAACGACCCTGAACAATCCCCCCGGCACCGCGCCGTCGTCGGCCGGTTTGGTCCGGCGCATGAGCGGCCTCATCACCGAAACGCAACTCGCCCTGACTCCCGCCGGAACCGGCCCGGTCTCGCCGACCTATCCACCCGCCAGCCCCTTCCCTGGGCCGGGAACCAATCCCGCAGCGGTGGGATATGACCAAACTCAGTTCCTCGCCGCCGCCGATTCGATCTCGCGGGCGGTGCAGTCGATCGTTCAATCGTTCGGCAGCCAGGGCTATGGCAGCTACAGCACCAGTGTCGTCCTCCGCGACCTGGATACCTTCGCGGCCCGCGTCGATGACCTGAAAAACTCAATTCGCCGCGGAATTTCGGCCGAACGCCTGCACTGGGAGATCGACGCCCTCTCGGAGCAGGCCCAGCGCATTGGCCCACCATTGCTGGCCGGCCGGCCGCCGCAGTTCACGCGGCTGTTTTGGTCGAGCGTCGAAGCGGGCCTGGCCCAAATGGCCGAGCCCCTGGGGCATGTCGTCGGTGATGGCGGCAACACCGGCGTGGTCGGCCCAGGGACCGTGCTGCGGCCGACACCGATCAGCCCGAGCCTGATTCCGCTCGTCGATCAGGCCCTCTCGCGAACCGATGTCTTCCTCACCGGCACGCAGCCGCTGGTGTTTGGCATTCCCGAGGTGCCGAGGGTGCAGCGCGACGTGCGCAACATCAAAACCCGCCTGCTCACCTTGCGGCAAGAGACGCAAGACGGCCAGCCAGCCAGCAGGCTGCAAGCGACCTTGCAATCGATGGTTGCCGACTATCAGGCCGCCTATGCGAACTGGGGGCGGATCGTCACCACCTATCGCCTGCAAAACCCGCCCCGTCTGTCGCCGGTCGGCGAAACGCTCAATCAGGTCGAAAAAATCCTGACCGATGCCGTCGCCGCAGAAAGCCTCACACCCGCCTCTGGCACCGTCGGTCAGTCGCGCGTCGCCCGGCTGCTCGGCACGATTGGCGAGGAACTGCGGCAATATCGCGAGGCGCTCCCCGCCTTTGCCGCCTACAACGAGCACCGCGCGTTGCTGACGTATCTCGGCCAGCTCGACGACTATCTGGCCGCGATCAGCGCAGCGCAGCGCTCCCCCGCGACCGCCTTCGACACTTCGCGCCGCCAGGCCGCCGGGATGCAGCGCGTCGTCGCCCTGGTTGCCGCGCAGGCCGATTCGCTGGCCGCCCGCGTCCAAGCCGCCGGCTCCCGCGACCTGCAAAATCAGGCCCGCAACCTGCAAAACGAAACCAATCGCCTCGCCGACCTGGTGGACGACCTGGAGAGCCAATTGCAGTAGCCTTCCCGTCTTTCCCTCTCCCCCCGGGAGAGGGCTAGGGTGAGGGTTTACCGCTGCTCACCACCCGGAACCAAACACCATTCGACCAGCCATCCCCACCATACACCACCGCAAGGAAGCTCGCATGAACCGCCTGACTGTCACTCTCGCGACGCTCGCGGCGACATTCTACCTGCTCGCCGCGCCGCTGTCCGCCGAGATCGTCGCCAAACGCAACCAGTCGGCCGCGCCCGCTGCCGGCTCGGCCGACGCTTCCCAGTTCGCGCAAACGCTCGGCGCGGCGCTCGCCTTTCTGGGCCGGGCCGACAACTATGTCGTCCGTGTCGATACAAATTGGAAAGCCACCGGCGATGCCGCCGGCCAGGAAGGGCAAAGCAAATACCGCCTGATCGCGCAAGGGGCGAAACACCGAATCGAAGTCCAGTCGGCTGCCGCGACCGCGCCGCAGCTTGTCGCGGTGCGCGACGATCAGCATGTCACCACGTTGCTCGTCTCGCAGGGACTTTATTCGCAGCACCCGCTCAATTCGCCGCAAGCCAGCCTGGCCAGCAACAAGATGCTCGCCCAAAGCCTCTCCGGCTCGGCCCTCGATGTGCTGCTGCAGCCCAACATTGGCCAGTTCGTGCAGGCGCAGGCGAGCAATGTTCGCGATCTCGGCACGGCCACGCTCGGCACGCAATCGACGCGGCATTTCCAGGTCGATTGGGCCGGAGCGCGGGTCGAACTGTGGTTCGCGGCGACCGGCGATCCCCTCCTGGTGCAATTCACGCATACCTCTTGCGTCCCCACCGGCGAGGACTCGTGCTACGAAATGACCCACACCGCGCGGTTCTCCTGGCAGCTCAATGCCCGGCTGCCGGAAGGAGTCTTCGCCCTCGCGCTGCCGCAAAATGCCCGCCGCGTGAACGACATCTACGACACCCTCTCGGGCGACGACCCGGCGACACGCATCGGCAAACCACTACCCAAAATTCAGCTTTCGCATCTGGACGGCAGCACGATCGATGTCGCGGTGCCCGAAGGAAAGCGCGGCCTCGTGATGATTTTCTGGGCGACCTGGTGTTCGCCAAGCATCGAAGATCTGCCCGCCGTCTCCGAGTTCGTGAAGGCCTATGCCCAGAAGGGACTCGCCTTCTATGCCGTCAATGTCGGCGACGAGCCAGGCGACGTGCGGCGCTTCACCGCCAAGAGCCCTCTCGTCAGCGCTATCGCGCTCGATCCGCAGGGGAAGGCCAGTTCCGCCCTCCGGGTCACGCAATTGCCCGCCGCCGTCGTCGTCAATGCCGACGGCACCGTGCGTGCGATTCACCTTGGCGAGGCCCAGCAAGTGCAAGCCGATCTGGCTCACACGCTGGACACCTTGCTTGCCGCCCCCGCCAGCACCGCCCGCCGACCAGGGACGCGATAGGAGGAAGCCGCGGCGAATCACCTGGCTCTCGCACTTTGCGGGAGGTCCATCCGCCGGAGATCGCGATGGAGTTCGGCGGCCCGCTCTCCGTCGCCAAAGCACTGCGCGCGTACGCTATCGTTTCTTCTTCCCCTTCCCCATCGGCCGGTTTTTGGGATCCCATTTCGGGTCCTGGGGATTCTCGACGACGAGCGGCGCGACATCGCCAAGCTCCTTCTGCCACCTCTCAAGCTCTGCAGTCAGCGATCTGATTCTCTCGGAATGGGCGGGGTCTGCGGCCAGACTCGTGACTTCGTCGGGATCGGTTTGCAGGTCGAAAAGCTGGGTCACGTTCACCTGCGGATAGCGGATCAGCTTCCACCGCGAGTCGCGAATGGCCCGTTGCACGTCGCGATAGGCAAGGAACAGCGTGTCGCGTACGCCACTCGCCTGCCCGGCGATCACGGGCTGGAGGCTTTTGCCATCGAGACCCTCCGGAATTTTCGCCCCGGCCAGATCGCACACGGTCGGAAAAATATCGAGCAAATAGGCGAGCGCCGCCGTCTCGCCGTGCGGAATGCCCGGCCCGGCAAAGAGTAGCGGCGGCTTCATGCCGACTTCGTACAGGTTTTGCTTCCCCATCAGGCCGTGGCTTCCCATCGCCAGTCCATGATCGGCCGAATAGACGAAGATCGTATTGTCGTACATCTTCAGCTCCTTGAGCGCGTCGAGGAGGCGGCCGATGTGCCCATCCATCGCGGTGATTGTCGCGTAATACTCGTGCAGGTGCCGGCGAACCTCCTCTTCGCCGCGCGGCAACCCGGCTAGTAGTTCATCGCGGACGAACTGCTCCCCATTGTTGAACGGATGCAGCGGCCGAAAATTCTTCGGCAGCGGAATCTTTTCCCGTTCGTATTGGGCCAAGTAGCGCGGCGCGGCGACGCGCGGATCGTGCGGATTGCTGAACGCTAGATACATGAACACCGGCTTGTCGGCGGTACGCGACTTCAGAAAGTCGATCGCCGTATCGACGATCTTCTTCGCCGGCTCGCCATTGGTGCGATCCTGGTTGTCGTCCACATACTGGTTGTGGTCGAACAGCGCCTGAATCGCCGGCGACGTATTGCCTTTCTTGCCGTGGTGATAGGTCTCGTAGCCCGCGGCTTTCATCGCGGTGGGAAAGTTCGGCCCCTCTGGCGGTGCCTGCGCTCCCTTCCAGCGAAAGTAGGCCCTGCCCGAGAGCAGCATGTTGCGGCTGGGGGTGCAAACGGCCCCCGAGTTGGCCCCTAGGCAATAGGCATTGCGAAACGTCATCCCTCGGCGAACCAGCTCATCGAGCCGCGGCGTTTGGATGTGCGGATTGCCCAGAGCGGCGATCGTGTCGGCCCGCTGGTCGTCGGCGAAGAGAAAGACTACATGCGGCTTGTCGGAAGCAGCAGCCAGCGCGGCCCAGGCGGCACCAACCAGATAAACGGCACCAGCGGCAAAAGTGGACAGGAGCGTTGTACGGCGAGTCATGCGTGGCGGTCCGTGAGAACAGGGAGAGGAGTTACAGATTCTGCCGGTTGTAAGGCCAGCGCGCGGCAGGTGCAACAGGCGGCGGCCGGTGGGCGTGGGAAAAAGGCACAAGCTGTATCGTTTTCGCCCGCGGTGTGGCGTTTCGTAACCTAGCGTTGCTGAGCCTCGAAAGTTCGCCCAGGTACCGCGCCCGCGGACCCGTCGGCAACCCTTTCGCAGGCGCAATCGCTTGCCAAATGCTGAAGAAGTCTAAAGAAACGATTGACGATTGCGGCCGGCACGGGTCTAACGGAACCTGGCCCGCTAGCGTTCGCTTTCGGGGGAGATTGGTCATGTTTCGCCTGCCGCTCGCCAACTTCGCCTTCGCCGCCGCGGCCGCGCTGCTGACGCCAGTCGCCAGCGCCCAGTATCGCGGAATGCCGGCCGGCTGGCCGCAGGCCAGCGGCACGTTTCCGCAAGTCGCGGCGGCGGGCACGGGCTTTGCCCCGGCATATGTCGTCGCCCGCCCGGTGCAGCAGGTGCAGTTCGTGCCAGTCCGCACGGCGTTCGCCAATCCGGCGTATCTCGGCGCGTACAACATGCCCGCCTCGGCGATGATGCCCGTCGGCCAGCCCGCGACAACGGCCTTCATGGCTCCGCAAACGATGGTCGCCCCGCAGGCCATGGTCGCTCCGACGACCGTCCGCTTTTCCCCTACGTTTTCGTATGCCGCCAGCCCGGCGGGAAATGTATCGTCGGGCGCGGAAGCCTTTGCCGGGTTTGGCCAGCCGCAGCCGATCAACTATGTAGCGCCGCGGGTGGTTTATCGGACGACGATGATGCCCGTGACGGTGTATGCCTGGCGGCCAGTGACGACCTACCAGCCCGTCACCGCGCAACCGACCACCTGCCTGCAGCCGGCCGCTCCGACCACGAGTTGCCAAACGGCGCGCAGTCGCACGGGTTTCCTCTCGTGGCTCAATCCGTTCAATTGGGGCAGTTGCGGTCGCAGTTCGGGCTGCGGCGCGGCTCCGACCACTTCGTTCTGCGGCGCGGCCGCCTGCCAACCGGCCACGACCTGCGGGACCTCCGGTTGCGGTCAGCCCTATTATCCCGCTCAGCCAACCATCGTGGTGCCGACAACTCCTGGCGCGATCATCACCACGCCGCCAGCGAACCTGAATCCGACGATCCGCTCGCCGATCATCGGCACGCCGACCGTTCCCTCGCCCCCAACCCGCTTTCCCGCCAACACCGTACCCCCCGCCGACTCGCGACCCAGCCTGCCGCCGGGGACGATCATCAATCCCGGCACCAACCCCGGCAGCTTCAATCCCGCGCCGAGCGGGGGCTTCCCGGTGTCGCCGCCGGCGGGTGGATTCAATCCCGGGCCGACCGGCAGCTTTCCGGCGACGAACAACTATCCCCCCGCGACCGATCCGTATTCGAGCGGCGCGGCGCTTGGCACTCCGCAGCCGCGGGTGGAAGCATCTGGTCCGTTAATGACGCAGCCCACGCCACTGATGACTCCGCCCGCGCCGGTCGTAACGCAGCCCGGCTATAGCCCCGCACCAGCACTGAATTCGAGCGTGCAGCCGGTGCCCGATCCGGCGGCTCGCCAACCGAAATCGCCGGCCAATCGCGCTCCGCAATTGCTCGACCCGCGAGACAAAACGGCCCGCGCCGAGGGGCGCTGGGGAGTGGTCCCCGCCGTTTGGCCCAGCCGCCCCGCCGCCAGTCTGACCAGCAGCGGCCAATCGCGGCCCTATGCCGAGCGGTCATATAGCCAGCCTTCCGCGCCGGCGATCAATCCCGCTGACTACGACGACGGCGGCTGGAAATCGGCCCGGTAACTTGTTTCGCAGCCGCTAGAGATGTCGGAACTATCGAGCCGCGTCGAGCCGCTGCACTTGCTTGACGATCTCGTCGCGCTGCTCGCCACTGGCCCGACGGGCAGCCATTTGCCAAAAGAGCTTGGCGACCGCCGGCTTGCCATCGGCTTCCGCGCCGCGGGCTTTCTCGACGAGGACGTCAATTTCGTTTTGAGCGACGGCGGCACTGGCGGCGGCTTCCGCTGACTTACGAGCCTTGATCGCCGCGACACTCGCGTCCCCCCGTTCGGCAGTGCTGGCCGCTGGTGGAAAAACGAGAGCCGGCGGCGGTTCGCCACTCGCTGCGGCGGCCGCACCCTCGGCCTGCCAGCGATGCAACCGCTCTTCGAGGACGCTCGGCCCCAGCACAGGACCAGCAGCACCCGCACCGACGACCGGAATCACTCCAGTCACAAACGGTCGCTGCACCGTGTCGCTGAAAAACCCAGTGCCGCCGTTCATCACCGTCACGCTCGGCGTGCTGCTCACGAGCGAACGATCGCTCCCCTGTCCGGCGGTAAAATTGAGAAAGCCATTCCGCCCGCCGAAGCCAAAGTTGGCCTGGGCACCCGGATCGAACCCGCCGAAGGCCGGCGCGGGTGCCGGTCCGCCGAAATTCGCGAACCAGCCCCTGCCACGCAAGCCCCAGCTCACGCCGATTTGCTCGTAGAAATTGTGCCCCGCCGAATGGAACGGCGTCCCCACATTCACCTGCTGGGCCGACGCCGAGCAAGCAAGCAAATTGAGTGCCGTCGCGATCAACACCGCGCAGAAAGATCGGTTCATCGCTTTCCCCCTCACCCCTACGTGCCTGATTGTAAAGCCAGGCGCGCCGTAGGGTCAAGCAATGAACTAGACCGCCGCCACGATCGCGGCGAGCCCTTCGCGATAGCTTGGAAACATGAGCTGCGGCGAAAGCGTGGAAAACAGCCTCGCCGGGTCGATCCGCTTGTCGCTGCCGGCACGCTGGGCGGCAGGAGACTCAGCTGCGGGGGAACCAAACGTCGGCGGAGGAGCGCCGAGCAAGCGGGCCAGCTCGCGATAATAGTAGCCGCGGATCACCGGTTGGCCATCGGAAACCACATAAAGAGAGGGGAGAGGGGCGCGCTCGGCGGCGAGCAGCACGATCCTGGCGGCATCTTCGACGTGAATTAAGTTGAGCCAACCAGCAGCCGGGGCGTCGATCGGCCGACCGGCGAGCAGATCGGCCGAGCGGGGAATCCGCCCCGGTCCATAAATGCCCGCCAGGCGGAGGATGATCGATCGCTGGGTAAACGGGCTCGCCTGCAGCAACTGCTCGGCCGCGAGGCTGGCCTTCCCGCCGTCGCGCGTTGGTCGGCAAGGAGTGTCCTCATCGACTCGCTCCCCCGCCACGTCGCCGTAAACGCCGGTCGAGCTGATGTAGATCACCCGCTCGGTTTTCGCCGGCAGCTGGGTAAGTACATTCGCCAATCCGCCGGCATAAACGCTGTGAATCGGCAGGCCCGCGGCTCGGTCATAACCGACCGCGAATAGCGCAGTATCCAGTTTTGGGGGTAGCCCCTCGCCTCGCCAATTCTCGTCGGTTACGTCGGCCACCACCGGCCGCAGCCCCTCGGCGGCCAACTGCTCGGCCCGCCCGGACGAGCGGGTGGCGGCATAAACCTCCTCGCCGGCGGCTTTCCAAAGCCGGGCGACTCGCAGCCCAAGATAGCCACAGCCGAAAATCAGTTTTGCCATATTGGCGAGTATCGGGAATAATTGGTTGTGATGCTGGCGAATGGCCGGACAACGCCTCTGAACCATCGTCGGCGACCTTGACGATTGTACGCAAGTCAGGGCAGGGCAACACCTTCTAGCGACGGGCCCGGCCGCGTGTAAAAATTTGGCAACATTTCTGAGGCAAACCGAAACCTAATTGGGTAAGATACGGCTTAATCGGTGGGTGGCCCACTCAAGGAGACCGGCTATGAGGAGTTGGTTGGCGGCGAGTCATCGCTTAGCGGCTTGCCTGGCGATAGTGTGTGCGATCAGTTTCTTCACCATCGCCGCTCGCGGTGCCGATAGCGCTGCTCCCGCCTCGGCGGCGGAAATCGCAGCCGCGAATCTGACGCGAATCCTCGCCGGCGCGCCTCCTGGCGGTATCGACGACCTGCGGGCGATGCAAGATCGCGTCCGCAAGCTGACCGACCAACTCATGAAATGCACGGTCGGCGTGCAAGTCGGCGCGGCACAAGGAAGCGGCGTCATCATCAGCAAGGATGGTTACGTGCTCACCGCCGCGCATGTCGCTGGCCAGCCCAATCGCGAAGTCATCTTCATTCTGAGCGATGGCCGGATGCTCCGCGGTAAAACGCTCGGTCTCAACCGGACGATGGATTCCGGCTTGATGAAGATCGACGGCGTGACCGACCTGCCCTTTGCCGAGATGGGGCTTTCGGACGTGCTGAAAGAAGGGCAGTGGTGCCTGGCGACGGGTCATCCCGGCGGATACCAAAGTGACCGCGCTCCGGTGCTGCGGCTGGGCCGCGTCCTCCTTTCCGATAAAGCGGCGATCACCACCGATTGTACGCTCGTCGGCGGCGATTCCGGCGGCCCCCTGTTCGACATGGACGGCAAGGTGATTGGCATCAACAGCCGCATTGCTGGCCCGCTCACCGCGAACATGCATGTGCCGGTCAACACCTTCAAAGACACGTGGGATCGGCTGACGAAGAACGAAGCCTGGGGGCACTTTCCCGGCCATGAGCCATACATTGGCGTGCGCGGGGAACAAGGGGCCAAAGACGCCAAAATCGCGAGCGTCGTGCCCGATTCGCCTGCCGCCAAAGCCGGTCTCGAAGCAGGAGACATCGTCCTCAAGATCGATGGCCACGAACTGACCGACTTCGCCTCCCTCTCCGAAGCCGTGCGCGAGCGGCAACCGGGTGACCGGATCAAGCTGGTCGTCAAGCGTGGCGAAGAGACGATGGAATTGCGCGTCAAGCTCGGTAAACGAGGGTAGTCCTCCGCCACCCCGCTGCGAGTTCCCCCTACCAAATTCCGCCAAAACGCCCCTTCGCGGGAGATTGCCTTCGATATGAACCTTCGACCTATTTGCCGACGCACGCTTGCTTTGGCTGTTGGTTTGTTGCTGGTTGGTCCGGGACTGTTGCACGCGACCGACCGGCTGCATCCCAAGGTGCTGGCCGCGTTTCGCGAGGTGGTGGCCCCCGCCTCGAAAAGCACCACGCAAATCTATTGCGATGGCTATCGCGCCGCGCTTGGCGCGGTGGTCGATGCCAAGGGGTACATCGTCACCAAGTCGAGTGAGCTGAAAGGGAAGGTTGAGTGTCAGTTTTATGATGGCCAGCGCCGCGAGGCCGCCATCGTCGGCCGCGATCAAGGTCTCGACCTGGCGGTGCTCAAAGTCGATGCCCAAGACCTGGCGGTCGTTCCCTGGACCGACACCGAGTCGCTCCCCGTGGGTAGCTGGCTTGCCACTCCCACGATCTCGCGCGATCCGATCGCGATTGGCGTCGTCAGCGTCGGTCCGCGAAAAATTCCCGCCCCTTCGGGCGCGCTCGGCATCCAGCTCGATAGCGTCGATCAACCCGCCCGCATTCAGGAAGTGATGGACGATAGCGCGGCCGAAAAGGCGGGCCTGCAAGCGGGGGATGTCATCCTCAAGGTCAACGGCAAGACGATCGAAGGCCGCCAGCAATTGGTCGAAACGATCCGCGGCTACATGCCCGGACAAAAGGTCGAGTTGCTCGTTAAGCGCGATGCCGACGAACTGACGATCCATGCCACCCTCGGCAGCTTCAGCCAATTGGTGCATGGCGACCGCGAGCAGTTCCAAAACACGCTCGGCGGCGCGCTCTCCGAGCGGCGGGCCGGCTTCGCGTCGGTCTTGCAGCACGATTCAGTTCTCAAGCCTTCCGAATGTGGCGGACCAATCGTCGATCTCGAGGGGAAGGTCGTCGGCATCAATATTGCCCGCGCCGGCCGAGTCGAAACTTTCGCCCTTCCCGCGTCGCTCGTGCGCGAGGCGGTGAAAAAGCTGGTCGAAACGCATCTCACGTCCGCCTCGGCCGAGAAACAGTAACGTGCCAGATTCCCCCTCTCCGCTCCGAACCAAGCTGGCTTCTCTCGTCGCCGAGCTGCGCGCAACGAGCCAGGTCGATTCCGCTACCCGCGCCGCGCTTGAAGAAACCGCCACCGAGATCATCGCCCTGCTTCACCGCGCGAGCGACGAGCCCCGCACGGGCGAAAGCTCGCTGCGCGATCGGCTGGTCGAGCTCGAAGCCTCGCACCCCAACGTGGCGGTCGTCGTTAATCGACTGATCGACATGCTCGCGCAGATGGGCATCTGAGAGGCGACTCTCAACTTGGCCGCGCCTTTCGCCGGCGGGGCCTGCTAGAATCGCCGCATGATTCTGCTTTCCGCCAGCCACCTCATCAAGCATTTTGGCGCCGAACCGGTGCTGGCGGGAGTGACGTTTGATATTCGCCCCGGTGAAAGGGTTTCGCTCGTCGGCCCCAACGGTGCCGGAAAAACGACCCTGATGCGGATCATCGCCGGCGCGGAAGAGGCCGATAGCGGCCGGGTCGAGCTGCACGCCTCGGCCAAACTGGGGTATTTGGAGCAGCATCCGGAGTTCGCGCCCGGCCGTACGGTCTGGGACGAGGCTCATGCCGCACTGGCGGGCATTGCCGATCTCGCCCGGCAATCGGAAGAGTTGGCCCACGCGCTGGCCGAAGAGACCGACGAAGCCGAGCGACAGCGCATCGCCCGGCGGTTCGAGCACATTCAGCACGAACTGGCTCATCATGATGCCTACAACCTCGACTATCGCATCGAGCGCATCTTGCAGGGGCTGGGGTTTGCGAAGGAGAGCTTTCGACAAGAAGTGGCCACGCTTTCCGGCGGCCAGCAAAACCGGCTGCTTTTGGCGAAATTGCTGCTGGCCGAGCCGGACCTGATGCTGCTCGACGAGCCGTCGAACCACCTCGATATCGACGCGACCGAGTGGCTGGAGAACTTCCTGATCGAGTCGCAGCAGGCGATTCTGGTCGTCAGCCACGACCGCTATTTCCTCGATCGCGTCACCAATCGAACGCTCGAACTACACCAAGGGACCGTCGAGTCGTATCCCGGTAACTTCACGCAATACAAGCGGCTCAAATCGGAGCGGCTGGAGGTGCAACGGAAGACCTATGAGCGGCAGACCGAGGAAATCGCCAAGCTGGAGGATTTCATCCGGCGCTATCATTTTGGCGACCGGCATCAGCAGGCCGAGGACCGCCGAAAAAAGCTGGAGCGGATCGAGCGCGTGCCTCCGCCGCGCGAAATCGCCGCCCCCGCGATGAGCTTTCCCCCCGCCTCGCGCACGGGGGACATCGTCCTTCGCGTCGAGCATCTGGCCAAGGGCTTTCCCGGCAAGCCGCTGTTTCGCGACTTGTCGTTCGATATTCTCCGCGGCGAAAAATGGGGCATCCTCGGCCCCAACGGCAGCGGCAAGACCACGCTGCTGCGTTGTCTTTTAGGGGAGTTGGAAATCGACGACGGCCGCGTCATTTTGGGAAGCGGCGTGAAGCCCGGCTATTTCGACCAAATGTTGACCGGCCTCGAAGACGAGCTAATCGCGCTCGATGCCGTCCGGCCGTTGCACAAAGAGTTCATCGAGCAGCAGCGGCGCGATTTGCTGGCCAAGTTTGGCCTCATCGGAGACATGGTGTTTCAGAAGGTAGGCAGCCTCAGTGGTGGCGAGCGCAACCGGACCGCCTTGGCGCGCCTTTCGGCCAGCGACGCGAACTTTCTGATTCTCGACGAGCCAACGAATCATCTCGATCTGTGGGCCCGCGGCGCGCTCGAAAAAGCTCTGCAAGAGTTTGACGGCTCGGTGCTGTTTGTCAGCCACGACCGTTATTTCCTCAATCAGGTGGCGACCAAGTTGCTGGTGGTCGAACCGGGCCGCTTCCGCGTACTCGACGGCAACTACGACACCTACCAGCACTTCGTAAAACAGGGGCTCGCTCGCGAGGCTCGTGCCGGTGTCGCCGCCGAGTCTTCCCCTAAAGCAGCTGGGACCAAACCGGGTCCGGGTCCTACATCTTCCGACTCCAGGCCCGCCAAGGAACGTCGCAAGCGCAAGTTTCCCTATCGCAAGATCGCCGAAATCGAGGCTGATATCGCCCAGCGCGAAAACCGAATCGAAGAGTTGCACCAGCTGTTCGCGAGCGAAGAGGTGCTGCGCGATGGGGCCCGCGTTAAAGCGTTGAAGGGGGAGCTCGACGAGCATGAAGCCGCCCTCCCTTCGCTCTATGAACATTGGGAAGAGGCCAGCGAGCTGAACTAGTTGCGGGGGCTGTTGAATTCGGACGACCCGTTAAATCGGGGCGAATTTCTTGCCTTCTTCGGGGTTGCCGACTAGATTACAAAGCCGTAATGTTCCGATAGTAGGAACTGGGTAAATCCGTCAGAGCCGTTGGCGACCATGCGAATCGTGTCCTACCTTGGCGACGCAAGTTACTTGATGACAAGCACTTGCGCGCGATGGCCAAGGCACTTGACGGCGCTGCTATTGGGGGTGGTGATTGCCGTCGGTAGTCCCTCGCAGGGGGATCCGGACAGTTGGCTGGCCCAGCATCCTGTCACGGATCGCGAATCGGATCGGTCGGATTCGGAGTCGGAAGAAACTCTCGAAGAGTTCGCCGAATGCACTAGTTCGCAGGGGCGGCGTGTTGGGCATTTAACGCCGATTCCGAGGAATCTGGGGCCCGCGATCGGCATCGTCATGCGGTCGCAGCCACTTCGCCGGTCGGCACGGGCAGAAATCTTGGCGCGCAACGGCTACGGTGGTCCGCTGCGCTGTTAGGCGCACGGAATTCCTCCCTCTTGCGGTTTCTCTGCCGAGGTTCTCCTTGGCGCCGTGTTCCCCTCTCCTCGCCGCTCATTGGAGTTCGCTCCCCATGAACAAGCTCATCCAGGGCTTTCATCGCTTCCGCCGCAACGATTACCTGCCAAATCGCGCTTTCTTCGAGGCGCTCGCCGCACGCCAGCAGCAACCGGTGGCGCTCTTCATCACTTGTTCCGATTCGCGCGTGAATCCCAACCTGATCACGCAAACCGAGCCGGGCGATTTGTTCATCATTCGCAATGCTGGGAACATCGTGCCGCCGCACAGTGCCTCCCCCGGTGCCGAGGAGGCGACCGTGGAATACTCGATTGAAGTGCTGGGCGTTCGCGACATCATCATCTGCGGACACTCGCAATGCGGCGCGATGCAAGCCCTGGTGAATGAAAACGCCGTGGCCGACCTGCCGGCCGCCCGAGCCTGGTTCAGCCACGCCGAAGCGACGCGGCGGATCGTGCGCCAAAGGCATCGCCACTTGCCGCCGGACGAAATGCAAATGGTCGCGGCCGAAGAGAACGTGCTCGTGCAGATGAACAATCTGAGTACGCATCCCGCCGTCGCGGCCCGCCTCTCGTCCGGCGAACTGCGGGTCTATGGCTGGTTTTACGACATCGGCCAGGGGCGATTGCGGCAATACGACCAGGCCCAAGGCAACTTCTCCGACCTCAACGGCGAAGCTCACGCGGCGGCCCCGCTGCCGATTCGAATGGCGGCGGCCTGCTAGACGGCCCATTCGACCGTGGACTGATCGGCGCGCATTCGACTCGCTCCCGCTTATAGCGCCACTCCACGGCGCATTTCCCCATGAGCCAGCCAACCCCCAAACCAGCTGCCGCGTCTGCCGCCACTTGGCGGCGCGACCTGCTGGCGTCGCTGGTGGTGTTTCTCGTCGCGCTGCCGTTGTGCATGGGAATTGCCCTGGCAAGCGGCGCGCCGGTCGCGGCGGGACTGGTAACGGGCATCGTCGGGGGACTCATTGTCGGGTTCCTAGCCGGCTCTCCGCTTCAAGTCAGCGGACCGGCGGCCGGACTCACTGTCATTTGCGGCGAGATCATTCGCGAACATGGGCTGCCGGCCCTCGGGCTCATCGTCATGATCGGCGGAGCGATTCAGCTGGCGGCTGGCTTGTTCAAGCTCGGACAGTGGTTCCGCGCCGTATCGCCATCGGTCATCCACGGCATGCTGTCGGGCATCGGTGTCCTCATCCTGTCGAGTCAATTGCATGTGATGGTGGACGACCGCCCGCGTGGCAGTGGCCTCGCCAATCTGTGGTCGATTCCTGAAGCCATTGCCAAGGGCCTGCCGCTGCCCACGCTCGAAAGCGCCGAGCAGCGGCAGGCGCGCATCGACTTTTTGCAGCGTTTTGCGGCCATTCATGAGCGGCAAACCGAAATTGAAGCCCACGCGGCTCGCATCGTTTCGCGACAAGGAAGCGTCGCCAGGCATGCGCAAGAGGCGGCGCAACTGGGCGATTATCTCGGTCCGCAACGCACCGTGCGCGAGGAATTTCGCGCGGCTCGCGACGCCCTTATAAAGTCGCCGCTTGGCGCGCTCGCGGGACCACGCGCCGAGCAACTGAACGTCGCCCTCGACGCCACGGATAACTACATGGCGCGGGCCCTAACCGATTTGCAAGGAAACGATCCGCAACAGGCATCCGCCGCGCTGACGGCGGCTAAGCAAGCGCTCGAAAACGTGCTGGGCAGCCTCAAAAGCCACGACTGGGCGGCCAAAGTCGGCATCTTTTCAATCGTCCTGATTGTCCTCTGGCAAACGTTCGCGCCGGCGAATCTGCGCGTGATTCCCGCGCCGCTCTTGGCGGTCGCGACCGCTACTTTGGCGGCTTGGTGTTTCTCATTGCCGGTGCTCTACGTCGAAGTTCCCGATCGACTTTACGACGGGCTGATCCCCCCCTCGCTCAACGTGTTCATCGATGTCGCCCCACGCGACCTGCTGGTTTCGGGACTGATGCTGGCGATCATCGCCAGCGCCGAGACGCTGCTCTGCGCCACGGCCGTCGATCGGATGCACTCTGGACCGCGCACGCATTACGACCGCGAACTAGCAGCCCAAGGGGTCGGCAATCTCATTTGCGGCCTCGTCGGCGCGCTCCCTATGACCGGCGTGATCGTTCGCAGCGCGGCCAACGTGCAGGCCGGAGCAGGGTCGCGCCTGTCGGCCATTCTGCATGGTGCGTGGCTGTTGACGTTTGTCGTGCTTTGCGGCCCCCTGTTAAGAATGATACCCACCGCCGCTCTGGCTGGCATTCTCGTCTATACGGGCTTTCGGCTGATCGATTTCAAGGGATTCATTCATCACTGGCACGCGAGCCGCGTCGAGGCCCTGATTCTTCTCGCCACGCTCGTCACGATCGTAACCGCCGACTTGCTCACCGGCGTGATTACCGGAATTGTCCTTTCCGCGGTCAAATTGTTGGTCACTTTTTCGCAGCTCGATGTGCGCGTGATTACTTCCAGCGGGCGAAGCGGTCCGAATCGGACCATCGTGCAGCTCGCTGGCGCGGCGACTTTCTTGCGCCTCCCCGTGTTGGCCGCCAAGCTCGAAAAGGTTCCCGCCGATGCGGAGGTTGTGTTTGAAACTCATACCCTGCGCTACATCGATGAGGCTTGCCTGGAACTGCTCGACGATTGGGTTCGGCAACGGGTCCTGGCCGGCGGCACGGTCGCAATTAAGTGGTCCGAGCTGCACCACAAGTTGCATCTCTCGCCGCGCGATGCCGAGCGGGAGCAGGCATCGCAATCTTCGGCCGCCTGATCGCGGGCCGGCAGATCGTGGTTCGAGTGCGTGGCTCGCCCGCGACCATGCCGCACGTTTGGCGTCCATCAAAACGTGACTTGCCACCCGATTTCTCGCGGCCAGCCGCCAAAGGCACGCCATTCGGGACACGCTCTCGCCCCGGCACGCAAGCTGCTTCGTAGCATGGCGGGAGGTCGCGATGGTGATCGGCCTCCAATCAGCCTGCTCGCCAAAGGAGTCCGATCATGAAAGCGATGCTACTCACCTTGCTGGCCACGACGCTGCTACTGGGCGCGAGTCTGTTCACATCGAACACCGCCGAAGCCCGCAACTACTATCGCGGGGGCTACTATCGCGCCCCGCCGCGGGCCTATTACCGCCCATTCGATGGCCGCGCCTATCGCCCGTACTACCGCGGGTATCCGGGTTATTACGGCCGGGGTGCCTACATCGGCGGACCACGCGCGGGAGTTTACTTCCGCTATTAGGCAGCTCGCGGCAAAAGTCGTTAGGGACGTTCCCGCTTCACAAGCCGAATCGCGTAGCCGCGCCAGAGCGAGCGGAGCGTTTCGTGATCCCACTGCTCGCGGCACATGGGGAGGGCGGGGTCGGCGATTTGCGCCATCCCGCGAGAATTGAATCCGTTGAGGATGACGGAGTGATTTACTCCCGGAATCCAGCCAAATTCGCGGGTCTCGTCGGAGTTCGCCGAGGCGCTGCTGGCGAGGCCCACGCTCAGAATGGCCGGGCCCCGCAGGGTGCGCAGCTCATCCGCCGCGAGCACAACGATTTCCACATCCCAAGCGGTGTCGGCCGTTTTCAGCTTGAGACCCCGATAAAGCCCCTGCCAGCTGGTGCCGCGGCGCGTCAGGCACAGCTCGGCCATTTCCTGCTCGCAGGCGTCAATCCCATGCCGCGAAAGCAGCGTCGCGGCGCACGCGGCGGAGCAGGTGCGCGGCGTCGTTTGCAGGCATGTCCCCAGCTTGTCCCAACTGTCGCCACAACGGGGCACGCCCCCGAGGAGCGGATAAACCAAGGCCAAGCTGGCTCCCACGCCGAGCTCGGCTACTACGAGTAATCGGCGAGCCCGATGGTCCGTCATTCGTTGCCACACGAGGCCGCCGACGGCGGCGGCGAAGAGCGGCAGCCAATTGCCAACCACGATCAGGTTCGATACCGGCAGCCACGTGGCAACGCGCGGGTCGTACCACAGCGTCCGCACGTAGAGGAACATCCCGGCAACCAGCAGGGCGGCGAGCAGATCGCACGCCCACGGCGGCAGCCGCCTCGCCTCGCGTGCCGTCAACACGAAGAGCGCGGCCGACAGAGCGACCATCGCAACGCAACCGAAGGCGAGGTCTGCCATCTCCGAGTTCCTTCTTGGAACCGGAATTGTTAAGGACTGATGAAGTCCTCGTGAAACTTACGCGCAGTTCCACTTTAGTCCCTATCGGTAATTCGGTCTAGACAAATAATCAGCAAATCTGGAACTCGCCTCCTCAAAATCGCGACACTCCCCATCAATTCGACGACAAATGTCGGCACGCTGGCTGACATGCCAAACCCAATAAATCGACGCAACTCCTTTCAAAAAAACAACTTGCGAATCAACCCCTAATGGTTGGCACCCCCTGTGCATTTTCTCGAACTGGGGTCAGTGAATGGTTCACTGGCCCCTGATTCCAACGATTGATTTCAACAGGGGACACTTAGATGAAACGGATCGTGTTCGTCGTGGCGATTGCCGCCACGCTCGCCTTCGGCGGACTCTTCAACGCCACGGCCGAGGCTCGCCACGGTTGCGGCTATGGTGGCGGGTATGGCGGTGGATATGGTGCCGGCTACGGAGGGGGATTCGGAGGGTACGGCGGCGGATATGGCGGCGGCTATAGCGCTTATCGCCCCTATTCCGGTGGCTATGGGCCGGGTTGCGGCTACGGTGGCTATGGCGGTTCCGGCGTGTCCGTTCCGCGAACCGCATCTTCGATTTTCGCCGCTAGCAGGTCAAGATTCGCCTTTCTCGATTCAGGAGACGGGCGATGGCGAATCGTGTGCGGGATGGCCAGCGTGAGCGGCAGTGGCG
>JANRLS010000264.1:0-65137 GCA_033762315.1 Pirellulaceae bacterium | reverse complement strand
TTGCGCGAGTAAGAGTCCCCTTCCAGCCGCTCGGCAAGCACCTGCACATCAACCTTGCAATGGTGAAATCGCTCGACCGAAACGGTCATGTGGTCGTGGTGCGCCAGCAGCGAGCGGAATGGCTCGGGAGTCGCCTCGGCCAGCACTTCGGAAAAGCAGCCCAGTTCCGCCATCTCGGCATAAAACAAGCCGGCAAGGTGATCGAGAGCGGGCATGGCAGGGAAAATCCGAGATTCGAAGCACGAAATCGGAATGCGCAAACTCCGATTGGAAAGCGATTTGAGGAATTCATCCTTTGTGCGTGCGTTTTGTTTCGTGCTTCGAGTTTCGTGCTCGCGGAGCGTCAGTGGATCGTGATCAGTTGCGGTTTGGCGGCTGGCTGGGCGTGGTCGAGCACGCTGTCGATCAGGTAATAGAGCAGGGCGCGAAGTTCCTCGGGCTGAATTTCGTCGGCGACTTTTTCGGCGCGCTCTTGGTGCTTTTCGATCAGGCGGTTAGCCTTATCGAATACGCCGGCTTCTTCGTAAAGCGCTCGGACGCGGGCGAGGCGGTCCGTGGTCCGTGGTCCGTGGTCTGTGGCAATCGGTGCCGCGAGACTCAGCAGTTCTTCTTGCTTGGCGGAGGATAGCCCTTCGAGCGCAAGGGCCCAGAGCACGGTGGGCCGGCCGCCGAGAACGTCACCGCCGGCCGAGAGCTTGTTGTGGTTGTCGCCATCCCAGTCATTCAGGTCGTTCAGAATCTGAAAGGCGACCCCCAAGTTGCGGGCGAATTGCTTGATCGGCTCCAGGTATTGTTCTGCTGCGCCAGCGAGTCGGACCCCAGCAAACAGAGCCGCCTCGAAGGCGGGGGCAGTTTTCAGGGCGTAAATCTTCAGGGCGTCGAGCGGTTTCAGGCGCTTATCGCGCGAATCACGCCATATCAGTTCGGCCCCTTGCCCCTCGGAAAGCCGGAGGTGGGCGTCGGCCAGTTGATCGAGAATGTCGGCTACTATGTCGGGACCGAGCTTTTTCGACTCGCGGCTGACCAGACGGTACCCCATGCCTATGAGGTAATCCCCGACGTTGATTGCCGTGGGTGTGCCGTACTTTTTGTGGACAGTTTCCTCCCCATAACGAAAGGGATCGTCGTCTTCGATGTCGTCATGCACGAGCGAGGCCTTGTGAAACGCCTCGATTGACATGGCCGCCCGGCGGACACTATCGCTGAACTTCGCCACTTCGTCGGCACCACTCGCGCCGGTTGCCTTGCCGCCGGTCAGGGCGTCGTACACCGCCAGCGTGATGAACGGCCGGCTGTACTTGCCACCTTTAGCCAGGAAGTCGTAGGCGATGGTTTCGGTGGCGGCGATGGGGTCCAAAGTCCCAGGTCCCATATCCAACATCGCAGCAGCTTGACCTTGGACTCGACCACGTTGTCGCGGTGCGATCCGCTCCAGCTCTTCCGGCTTGAACAAGTTCGACGCCGCGCGGAGTAGGTGCACGTAGGTTCGGGTTTGCTGCGGGGCGGAACCACCGTCGCCCGCGCCCGCTTGCAGCTTGACCATCCGCAGCACCCAGTCGTCATCGACGCTCGTGTTGCGACAATCGCTACTCAGCAGCGGCACCGCCATGCAGGGGATGCCGGCGAGCAGGATTTTGTCGATCGCCTTTTCGAGCACGTTCAGACAGGCCACGCCGACGATCGCATCGACATAACCGCTGACGATAATTTTGAGGACGATGGGGGAACCCTCGGCGACCAGCACCTTGTAGCCCATTTCGTCGGCCAGGCCGCGAAAATCGGCAATGCTGCACGCCCCGCACTTTTTGCATTCCAGGCCAAATTCGTCGTAGTCGGCCGGGCACCCTTCGGCATGCTTCAGGCAGTGCGGCAGCAAGAAGAGGCGGCGGTTCGGGGGGACGGCAGCGACCTGGTCTTTCCAGAACTCGCTCGCCAGCACCACCATCATCCAGCCGACGTACCCTTCGGGCTGCCCCGCTTCGGCCAACGTTTGGCGGACGAGCTTTTCCATCTCGTCCTTGGTCAGAGGGCGCGATTTGTCGAGCGTCGCCGCCACTGCCGCCGCCTTGGCCCCTAGCATTTCGCGCAGTTCCTTCGACTGCGGCACCAGCTTCAGGTGCGCAGTTTGCCGGCGTTTGCTTTTCTTCGGGGCCTCGCCGGCGAACTCCGGCGGAACGTCTTCCGAATAGGGGACTTCCTGGGCCGGCACCCGCTCTTGATGCGTGAGGGTGTCGTCGCGGGCACTGCCAAGCGTCGGGGCCTCGCGAGGGGTTGCCAGGCTCGAAGATGCATCGTCCAAGTGGTCGTCCTCACGGCGCGCGGTCAGTGGGCAGGCTCGATGGAGCGGCGGTTTGGGCAGGCTGGGTAAATTGCTGGCAGGCGCGGCCTAGGGCGGCCACGGTGAAGATTATCGGGTAGAGCTTCTCATAATACCATAGCTTCGCGAAGTAAAAACCAATCGGAGCCGGCTGGCGATGCTGCCCCGCCTCGACCCGGTCGATGAGCCAAGCCAGGCCGCGGGCGACCGCAAGAAGGGTGGGGTTCGAGGTGTGGGGTTCGGGGTTCGGGCAGGCAGCGAGGAGGGACTCGACGGCCAGGGCGGTTTCTTCGATGGAGGAGGTCAATTGGGGATTGGGGATTGCGAATTGCGGATTGGTGGAGGCATCTTCAATCCGCAATTTCCCCCACACCCCGCTTCCCCAGCCCCCATCCGCATTCTGATTCGCCACTAGCCACGCCACGCCGCGCTGGGCCTCCGGCAAGTCCATCAGCCCCAGATCGCGATACGCCATCAGCACCTTGGCCGTGCCATACACCGGGTTGTCCTCGTCCGGCCGATCTTGATTGCCGAACCAGAGCGGTGACCAGGAGCCGTCGGGGTGTTGGTGGGTTGTCAGGTACCAGACCCATTGCTTTGTTTCATCGCGATGCCGAACAGGAGTTGGGTCACCGTCCACTGGCAATGTCATGCCCGCTTGGATGGCTCGGATCACGTGAGCAGTTAAATCCGTGCCGCTGCGGTCAAAAGGCAACTTGCCCCACCCCCGACAAAAAGTTGGCCACCCCCCATCGCGATTTTGCAGCCGCAATAACCAGCGACCCGCGCGAACTAACGCCTCCACAATGCGGTCTCGGTCAGCCAGCACAAATCCAGGTGATTGAGCCCAGGCGATGATAGCCAAGATGGCCCCCGGCGTATCATCCGCATCGGGCACAGCGCCGCTGAGGTCGCTCCAGCCGAAGCCGCCAGGGTCGGCACCGGTGAAGGAATGGCGCTTGGTGTGTTGGCAGGAAAGTAGCCAGTCGAGCAATTTGAGGCCGAGTAGCTCTGCCACGTCCTCTCCCGCTCCCGCCAGCGCGTTGATCGCCAGCGTGGTGTTCCAGGTGGCGAGGTTGGTGTCGATCGGCCAGCTGCCGTCCGGGCGGATCGAATTGGCGAGGAATTTGACACCGTGACGAATGACTTCGTCGGCAATCGGACTTTGGACGTTGGATTTGGGACTTTGGACTCCAGTCGCTTCCCCCTCGCTTACGCTTCGGGTTAGTGTCGCAGCCAAGCTCATTACCACAAAACTCGTCAGCGGCGTCGCTTCGAGATAGCCGCCACTGTCCGGCTGCATCCGGCGGAGAACTTTCAGGCTGCGGTTGATCGAGAGCCAGCGGACGAATCGCGAAATCGGATTCCGCGGCGGCGCGTGGCGATAGACCGCTTGGCCAATCGCCACGAGCGCCGGAATCGCGTAGCTCACCACCGGCATGCCGACGAAGCGATAGAGCGATTGCGGCACGCAGGCGAGCTCGAACGGCAACGGGTCGATCTCGCGCCAGTCGATCAGGCCGGCAATCGCACAGTTCGTCATGATCGGCACGACGAACGTCTTGTCGATGCCGTAGCGTTTGCGGAGCCCAGCGAGGCGGCCTTGCTTGTCGATATAGGTGTTGGCGCGGGCGAGCAAATCCCGATGTTCATCGGTCACGCCAGCCAGGTGCAGCGCCGCCACGACAAGCATCGTGGTGGCAATGTTCGAGTGCGAGAGGTCGGTGTCGCCGAAGCCGCCGTCGCCGTTCTGGTGGCGGATGAGCCATGCGACGCCGCGGGTGATGAGTTCGGTCAGGAATTCGGAATCGAACACGGCAGGTTGGAAACCTGCCCAACTTCGCACTACCGCCAGCGCACTCACCGCAGTCGCCGTCGAAAGGGCCGACGACGACAGTTCCCCCACCCACCAGCCGCCAGGAACTCGCTCCGCCAGCAGGTCCGCCTTGGCGCGCTCGTAGGCGGCGCGTAAGCGGTTAAGGTCGATGTCGCTGGGCGGGGCAGAGAGCATCGCCTAAATGTACCACTCCAGAAACCGCCGGCTGCGGGGGTCGAGCGCTCCCAGGCTGCCGACGAGGTAGCGAATCCGCTCGGCATCGATAATGAGGGCTCGGTCGTCCCCCAGGCGGCGGATGTCATCCTCGCTGCCGAGAATGAACGTCGTCGGGCCACGGTCGGTTTCGACATCCCACTCGCACGGCTCTTGCAAGCCAGAGACTCGCAGCACCCGCGTGATGATCGGGATGAACTCGCGCTGGGCCAGTTCCTGCTCGATCAGCTTTTGGGCCGGGTCGGGAAGGTCGATCAGGTTATCGAGCAGAACGATTTCGTGCTGCTTTTGGTCGCAGAGCGAAATCCAGCGGTCGGGCTGTGAAAATGGAAAGAGGCGAATCGGCATGACGCCGGCAAAGGCGGTCCCGTCGGGCAATTCCAGGCACAGCTTGCCCCACTCGTCGCGCGAAAGCTCGAGTTGCCGCGGGTCGATGTTGGAAGGCAAGGTGCTCATTGGGATTAAGCTCGGCTCGCGGGAGTGGCATCGAACTGCGCGGCGGACGATTCTTCCGTTGCCGGGGGATTGAACTGGGCTTCGTGCAGCCGCGAATAGGCCCCCGGCCTTTGCAGCAATTCGGCGTGCGTGCCGGCTTCGACGATCTGCCCGTCCTCCATCACAATGATGCGGCTGGCCCCGCGCAGCGTGCTCAGGCGATGGGCGATGGCGATGGTGGTGCGGCCGCGGCTCAAGATGTCGAGGGCGGCCTGAATTTCGCGTTCGGTTTGCGTATCGACGCTGGAAGTCGCTTCGTCGAGGATCAGAATTCGCGGATCGGACAGAATCGCCCGGGCGATGGAAATCCGCTGCCGCTCGCCCCCGGAAAGCGATTGCCCGCGCTCGCCGACGATCGAGTCGTAACCCTCCGGCAGGCGCAGGATAAACTCATGGGCTCGAGCCGATTTCGCCGCGGCGATGATCTCTTCGCGCGTCGCCTCGGGCCGGGCATAGGCAATGTTTTCGGCCACCGTGCCAAAAAAGAGAAACGGCTCTTGCAAAACGACGCCGATATTGCGGCGATATTCTTCGATGGGGAACGACCGGACATCGACCCCATCGACCGTAATCGAACCGGAGACGACGTCGTAGAAGCGGCAAACAAGGTTGACGAGCGTGCTTTTGCCCGCGCCGCTGGGGCCGACGAGGCCGATCATCTCGCCTGGCTCGACTGTGAGGCTCACTCCTTTAATTACCTGCCGCGTGCCGTATTGAAAGGTTACGTCGCGGATTTCGATTTTCCCTTCGACGCGACCCGGATGCACCGGCTCTTTGGGCTCGGCGACGCTTGGGACGCGGTCGAGAATCTCGAACACCCGGTGCGCAGCGGCCGCGGCTCTTTGCGTGGCGGCCAGCATCCGGCTCATCGAATCGAAGCGGACATAAAACCGGCCGATATAGACGAGGAACGCCTGCAAAGCGCCGACGCGGATCGTTCCGCCGGTGATGAACCAGGCCCCGACGATCCAGATCAGAATGTTGCCTGAATCGGTCAACAGGCCGATGAGCGGATCGAAAAACGACCAGACGCGGTTGACGCGATTGTTTACGTCCCGCACGTGCTGATTCACCTTCCGAAAGCGGGCCACTTCGCGCCCCTCTTGGGCGAAGGCCTTAACCACGCGAATGCCTGGGATCGTGTCGGCCAGCACGCTCGTCATTTCCCCCCACATGCGGTAGCCCAGGGCAAAGCCCAGTCGCAAGCGCTTGCGGACGGAGTTGGTCAGCCAGGCGATGGCCGGCAGGGGGAGCAGCGTAATCACGGCGAGCCACGGATTGAGCCACAGCAAAATAGCCGCGGTCATGGCGATCATCAGAATATCAGTGGCGAAATCGAGCAGCGTGATGGTGAGGTAGTTGTTGAGCTTGTCGGTATCGCTGCTGATGCGGGACATCAAATCGCCCGTGCGCTTGCCGCCGAAAAATTCTAGCGACAGTGATTGCAGGTGAGCGTAGGTCTGGCTGCGCAGGTCAGCCGCCACCCGCTCACCCACCCAAGCCAGCACATAAGTGCGCGCCCAGCGCAGCACCCACGCCAGTAAGGCGGAAACGACCATTCCCGCGATGCACTGGATGAAGAGGGACGTTTGGAAGGCTTCCGGCCGCCCCTCGGCGGGAAAGAGCACATCGTCGATAAGGGTGATGGCAATATACGGCGGGGCGAGGCTGGCGAGTGTCCCCGCGATGGTCAGCACGAAACCCAGCACGATCATCCCCACATACGGTCGGGCAAACGGCAAGAGCCGCAAGAGGGAACGGGTGGGGGGAAGTTGCGCGGCGGGCTTGCAAATCTTGCAAACCAGTTCGCCGGGTGGGAGCGTGGCTCCGCAGCTGGGGCAAACGGTGACGGTTGGTTCGGTAGCAACCAACGCGCCTTGCGTGCGGGATTGAATCCCCCGCGCCAATTGCGCCGCCGCTGTAAATTCTCCGGCCGTGAAGTGCCAGCGCTTCAAAAGGCGGTTTTCGCCAAGGATTTCTAGCGATCCGATTCCGAATTGCTCGACGGTTCTGGCCGCCACAATGTCCGTAAGCGTCCACTCGGCCGGCTTGGCATGGGCTTTGCTAAGCTCAGTGGTGTTCGCCGGGAGTGCGATCACCCGCAAAGTGGTGAGCACGATCAACGACTTTTCGTAGTGCAGTTCGTCGTCCAAATCGATTGTCAGCGATTCTAAAACCAGCTCTCCCTGCCTAAGGCGAAGCTCAATCCCCTCAAGCGGGTTGTTTTTGGCGTTTGGCGACGATGGCGGGGATGCGGACACGTTGACCGATCAAAGTAGGTTTATAGACAAATGTATCGCTTTTTATTTCGTAACGACGAACCGGCGGTCGGTCATAGCATTCTAGGCCAATCGGCCGCTGGAATCCCAGGCCGGCTTGCAGCTGAACAGTTGCTCTGATTTCGCTAGCAGCCGCGCGACCGTTGCGGCTCGATTTTGACCATTCACAAGCAATACTGAATGCATCCAAACCATCTTATCAGGACTAGCTAACTAGCCCGGTTTAATCATAATGGGAAACCTAGAAAACTAAACGCTGCTTGGCTTGGCCCCTAATACAGAGGGGGAGTCAAGCATCAGCTCATGCCGTTATTCGCACGCGGCGTGGGCGTCGATAATCGTGCAAATGGTTTTGGCCCAACTCAGCGTCCGTCCCCGCTAAAGTCGCTGGCAGCATCCGCAGAATCAACTGAAATGACCCGTTCGAGTTTCTCGACCCGACTCCCGCAGCCAAATCTGGCCGCCGGTTTACATTCGCCGCGCCGGAGTTGCGCGGTCGTGGCGGTATTGGGCGCCACCCGAGTCTCCTGGTGATCGATGAGCGATCATCACGGCGGCGACCTTTCACCATCCACCTCTCCCGAATTGAATGGCGCCGGGCCAGCGGTCCGCGCCCGTCAGGTTCTCAAACGCATGAAAATCAACAAAGTGCTCGCTTTGCGCGGGCCAAATATCTGGGCCAACTTTCCGTGCCTCGAAGTCTGGTGCGACCTCGAAGAGCTGAAGGAACTGTCGTCGGAGCTGATCCCCGGCTTTAACGAACGACTCATGTCGTGGCTGCCCACGATGATCGAGCATCGTTGCAGCGTTGGCGAGCGCGGCGGGTTCTTCCAAAGGCTCCACCGCGGCACCTACATGGCCCATATTCTCGAGCACGTTACGCTCGAGCTGCAAACCCTGGCCGGCTCCAATGTCGGCTTTGGCCGGGCGCGCGAAACCAATACCGACGGCATCTATAAGGTGGCCATCGAGTTCATTGACGAAACGCTTGCCCGGGCCGCGGTCGATACCGGTTTTCGCCTCATTCAGGCCGCCGTTTCGGGCGAGGCGTTTGATATCGCGGCGGAAATCGAAAGGCTCCGCGCCATCAAGCACGAAGTATCGCTCGGCCCCAGCACGGCCGCCATCGTCAATGCCGCCCAGGCTCGCGGCATTCCGCACTGGCGGATGAACACCGGCAGCCTCGTTGCTCTGGGGTTTGGGGCGAAGCAGCGCCGCATTTTGACGGCCGAGACCGACCGCACCAGCGCCATTGCCGAGTCGATCGCCCAAGACAAGCAGCTCACGCGCACGCTATTGCGCGGTGTTGGCGTTCCCGCGCCCGAAGGGGAGCCCGTCTCCAGCGGCGAGCAGGCCTGGGAAGCAGCCGAAGAGATCGGCGTACCCGTGGTCGTCAAGCCCCGGTTTGGCAATCACGGCCGCGGCGTCACCACCAATTTAACGACCCGCGAAGGGGTGCTCGCCGCCTATGAAAATGCCCGCCGCGAAGAAGAAGACATCGTCGTCGAAAAATTCGCCGTCGGGCACGATCACCGCCTGCTAGTAATCGGCAACAAGCTGGTGGCCGCCGCCCGCCGCGATCCGCCACAAGTTCGTGGCGATGGCTGGCGGACGATTCGCGAGCTGGTGGACGAAATCAACCGCGACCCGCGACGCAGCGATGGCCACGCCACGATGCTCAGCCTGATTAAGCTCGATCCCATCGCCATTCGCGTTCTGGCCGAGCAGGGGTATTCGCCCGAATCGATCTTGCCGGCGGGGCAAATCGCCGTCATCCGCCGCAATGCGAACCTTAGCACCGGCGGCACCGCCACCGATGTGACCGACGAAGTTCATCCTACGATTGTCGAGCAGGCGATCGACGCGGCCCGCGTCATCGGCCTCGATATCGCCGGCATTGACGTGATTTGCCAGGATATTCGCCGCCCGCTCGCCGAGCAGGGGGGAATCGTCTGCGAAGTAAATGCCGGACCTGGTTTGCGAATGCACTTGGAGCCGTCCGAGGGCCGGCCCCGTCCCGTTGGCGAGGCCATTATCGACATGATGTTCGCTCCCGGCGAAAACGGCCGCATCCCGGTTGTGGCCGTCACGGGAGTCAACGGCAAAACGACCACGACGCGCCTCGTCGCCCACATTCTGGCCGTCAACGGCAAAACGGTCGGCATGACCTGTACCGACGGCATCTACATCGGCTCGAAGCGAATCGACAGCGGGGATTGCAGCGGCCCCAAAAGCGCCCGCAACGTGCTGAATAATCCGCAGGTCGAAGCGGCGGTGCTCGAAACGGCCCGCGGCGGCATCCTGCGCGAAGGGTTGGCGTTCGACCGCTGCGACATCGCCGTGGTCACCAACATCGGCGAAGGGGACCACCTCGGCCTCAACGACATCGATACCCTCGAAAAGCTCGCCAAGGTAAAGCGGTGCATCGTCGATGTTGTCGCTCCCACCGGCGCGGCGGTGCTCAACGCGGCCGATCCGCTGGTCGCCGAAATGGCCGGCAAATGCCCTGGACAAGTCGTCTTTTTCGACCGCAATCACGAGAATCCGCTGCTAGCCAAGCGGCGGGCCGAGGGGGGCCGGGCGGTTTTCGCTCGCGACGGCTTCCTCGTCGTCGCCGATGGTCCGACCGAAATTCCCCTGCTCGCGCTCGACCGCATCCCGCTCACGCATGGCGGTCGCGTCGGCTTTCAGGTCGAAAACGCCCTCGCCGCGACCGCTGCCGCTTGGGCGCTCGGCGTGCCGGCCGAAGTGATTCGCGCGGGGCTCGAGACTTTCACCAGCACGGTGGGCAAGTCGCCCGGTCGCTTTAACCTGCTCCGCATGAACGGCGGCACGGTGGTGGTTGACTATGGACACAATCCATCGTCGCTGCTTGCCCTGCTCGATGTGTTGGCCCAGTTTCCGCACGCGCGCCGCTCGGCCGTTTATTCCGCCGCCGGCGACCGTCGCGACGAAGACCTGGTCCGCCAGGGTGAACTGCTGGGCGAAGCGTTCGACCGGGTCATCGTTTACGAGGATCATTATCTCCGCGGCCGCGAACCGGGCGAAATCATGCGGCTGTTTGCTTCGGGGCTAGCCGCGGGCAAACGCGTGAAAGACGTGCAGCAAATCGTCGGTTGGCAAAAGGCCTGCGAATTGGCCCTGGCCAAGCTGCTGCCGGACGAGCTCTTGCTGGTGCAGGCCGATGTCGTCGATGAAACGATGGATTATCTCCGCAAGCTCGCCAATGCCGAGGTTCCCATCGAGCAGATCACGCTGGCCGAAGCCCTCGCCACTCCCAAGCTGGCCAATGAACGGGCAATCGTGAAGGGGTAGCTTGCGACGGATCGACCGATGCCCGAACTCCCCGAAGTCGAAACGATGCGCCGCGGAATCGCGGCAATTGCCGGCAGTCGGATCGTCGCGGCGGTTCGGCTTCCCTGTCGTCGTCGGCCGATTGAAATTTCACCGGGGCCGGCGGCGCTGGCGAGGCGACTGACCGGCCGCACGGTGCTGGAAGTCGGCCGGCTCGGCAAGCGGGTAGTGCTGCGGCTCGATAGTGGTGACCGGTTGATTTTCGAGCCGCGGATGACGGGCCTCGTGCTGGTGGCCGATCCGCCGTCGGCCGAGCATTTGCGGTTTCGGCTTGGTCTGGCGGGGGGGCCAATCGAACAGGTGTGGTATTGGGATCGCCGCGGCCTCGGTTCGATTCGGCTGCTGACCGAAGCCCAGCTGGCCGACTTACTCGGCAGCGGCCGGCTTGGTCCCGACGCCCTCGCCCTTGCTGCCAATGAACTGCGGGCCCGACTTTCCGCCAGCCGGCGGGCCATCAAAGTGGCGCTGCTCGACCAGCGGGCGGTGGCGGGCATCGGCAATTTGTATGCCTCGGAAATTCTGCACTTGGCGAAGATTCACCCTGCCCGCCGCTGCGACCGCCTGACCGCGGCGCAGTGGGAGCTGATTCACGAGCAGATGCTCGCTGTGCTGCACGAAGCGATTTTGCACGAAGGCTCGACCTTGTCCGACGGCACCTATCGCAACGCCCTGAACAAGGCGGGGGGGTATCAGAACCAGCACCGCGTGTATGACCGGGCCGGCGAAATGTGCCGCCAATGCGGGGAGGCCGAAATCGTCCGCATCGTGCAAGCGCAGCGGGCGACGTTTTTCTGTCCGCGCTGCCAGGCCGCTCGCCGGCGGCGCTAGCGGCTACCGGTCGAGCGTTTCGACCTTGGCGTCGAAACGCAAGGCAATTAGCGACCAATCTCGCTTCACTCCGGCAATCGGCGCGGCCCGGTAGAACGTGAAATACCAGATAATGGGGAACCGGTCTCCCTTGTACAGATAGCGCAGAAAGACCACGTCGCTCCCCACGGCTCGGGCGGAGGCCAATTCGTGCCCGGTATAGACCCCAAACCGCTGATCGAGCGTGAGCGCCTGGTCGATCAGCTTGTTGATGTCGTCAGTGCGATCCTTCAGCGGTCCGCTGGCGATGAGCTCGCGAATGGCCCGCTCAGGGCCGAGCGTCTTGTCGGACAGCGAGCGAAAGAACCCATCGGCCCGCGACTTCAGAAACTCGATCTCCTGGCTGATCTCGGCGGAAGGCTCTTGTCCGTTGACCGTGGATGCGAGCAGGATTGCGAATGCTGCGAAGAGGTAGTTGCGGCGAGTCATGCGACGGTTCTGGTGAGAGAAAGCTGGAGGCACCGCGCCGGAATAGCCGGGCCCTAGGGCCGGCCGGTCTCCAGTGTGCCTTGCCCCACCAGCGGCCGCAACTCGGCGGCCAAAAAGAACGACCCCGTGATGCAGACAAGATCGTTCGGCCCGGCCAATTGGCGGGCCTCTTGCCACGCCGTGGTGGGATTGGCGGCCAGTTGAATCGTCGCCGGCGCGGAGGTTGCCGTCGCGCTCGTCGCGGTCGCTAAAGCTTGCAGGTCGTCCAGTTCCACCGCCCGCGGATTATTGACATATCGGGTCAGCACGACCGCATCGAACTCCGGCCACAACAGCCGCAGCATCCCGGCGGTGTCTTTATCGCGGCTGCTGGCGAAAACAAGCACGCGCCGCCGCGAGGGAAATTGCTCCCGCAGCAGCTCGACCAAGGCCGCGACCGAGGCGACATTGTGCGCCACGTCGAGCAGCACCGTCGGCCGCTGGGCGACCACTTCGGCCCGCGCGGGGCAGCGCGCGCCCGCAATCCCTTGGCGAATAGCCGACACTTCGATCCCCCACCCTTGTTCGTTAAGCTGCCGAGCGGCGGCAATCGCCGTGGCGGCATTCGCGGCCTGATGCTGGCCCACCATGCCTAGTTCCAGATGTTCAAGCCCGACGATCGGCTCACCTGCCGGTTGCCGATAGCTCATGCGGCCGTCATAGGCAAAGTCGAAATCGATCCCGCGCTCGATGAGCGGTGCCGATTGCCGCTGGGCAACCGCGCGGATCACATCGCGTGGCTCGTCCAGCACCACCCCCGAAACGACCGGCACGCCGGGCTTGATGATGCCTGCCTTCTCGCCGGCGATGGCGGCCAGCGTGTTCCCCAGTTGCTTGGTGTGGTCAAAGCTGATGCTGGTGATGATGCACACGAGCGGCCGGCAGACATTGGTCGAATCGAGCCGGCCACCGAGCCCCACTTCGAGTACGGCGGCATCGACCCGCACTTGGGCGTAGTACAAGAGGGCCATCGCCGTGGTGATTTCGAAGAACGTCGGCTCCTGGGCCAAAGGATCGCTCGCGTCGGCCGGCAGCCTGGCCACCGCCTCGGCCAGTTCGGCCGCGAGGCGAACAAAGTCCGCACGCGGGCAGGGGCTTCCTCCCAGGGCAATTCGCTCTTCGATCGAGTCTAAATGAGGGGACGTATAAAGGCCCACCTGGCGGCCGCTGGCGACGAGAATTTCGGCCAGCATCGCCGCGGTCGAACCCTTGCCCTTCGTTCCCGCGATGTGAATTGCCGCCAGCGCGAGGTGCGGATCCCCGAGTAGCGAAAGCAGCCGCCGCATCCGGTCAAGCTTGAATTCGCCCGCCTGATAGGGGATGGCCAACATCCGTTCATAATTGACCCTTCCGAGCAGAAACTCGAGGGCGGATGGGTAATCGTGAACCGGCGGCGGACGCATGGCGAGCTCGCGAGGATGCGACTAATTTATCGGCTGGCGCGGGGATTGTCTCGGCGGAGTCGATCGCGGCAGGGGCCTGGCAACGATGTCGGCGGGCATTCTCGCATGGCACAAACCGTGCCGGCGCGCAATAATGCCGAAGTTGGCCGCCTCGGCGGTCCCCCCTTCGATTCGGGAGTTGTTGCCATGTTTCGCGTTGTCGCCGGCGTGTCGATTTTCTGTGCCTTGCTGTTGGCCACGAACCTTTGCTGGGGGGCGAACGAGGGGCAAGCCGATCTCGACAAAGCGACCGAACTGCAGCTGTCGGCTGAAACGCTCGCCGACCTGGAAAAGGTGATCGAACTGGCCGAGTCGGCCCTCAAAAAGGGGCTCGACAAGGGGCAGACCGATTTCGCCAAGCAGGTGCTGGGCGCGACGCTGTTTCAGCACGCCAATCGCCTCTCGGAAGCGATTTTCGAGCAAACTCCCCCCTCCCCCAAGTGGCCTCTGATTCGTCAGTTCGCCCTCAAAGACCTGAGTAAGGCGAAGACGCACGATCCGAGCCTTCCCGATGTTTTTCTGCTCGAAGCCAAGCTGCAAGCCTTGCCGGGAGGTGACGATAACGCCGCTGCGGACGCGCTCGATGAAGCCATTCGCCTGCTGAAAACCAAGGACGATCCCAAGCAGCTTTCCAAGGCATACATCCTGCGGGCCGCCCTGACCGACGACGAAGAGAAAAAGCTGGCCGATTTCGACGCTGCCGCGAAGGCCGATCCCGACAACATCGAGGCCTGGCAGGGGCGGGCCTTGCTTTATTTGGCCAAGGGGGAAAGCGAGAAGGCGGTGGCCGATCTCGAAAAGCTGGTCGAGCGCGGGGCCGCCAATCCGATTGCCATCGGCATGTTGGCCGAAGCGCTGATGGACATCAAGAAGTACGATGACGCCCTCAAGTATTGCAACAAAGTGATTGAAGTCGCCCCCAAATCGACGCTGGGCTACAATCTGCGGGCCCGCGTGCAAATTATGAAGGACGACCTGAAAGCCGCGATGAAGGACCTTAACGACGCCCTCAATATCGATGCCGACGATGTCTCGGCCTTGATGATGCGAAGCCGCTTGTTCGCGGCCGATGGCAAAGACAAGGAAGCCAAGGCGGATATCGAAAAGGCACTGTCGCTGCGTCCCGATCTGCCCCAGGCGATCCTCATTCGCAGCATGTTGGCCGCCCAGAAAGAGAAATTCGGCGAGGCGATTGCCGACATGCGGCTGTTGCTGCAATCGGACCCGACCAATGCCGAGTATCGCCTGCAATTGGCGACGTATCTGGTGGGTGATAAGCGTCCGCGCAAGGCGATCGAAGCCCTGACTGACCTCATCGACGGGCTGACCGACGAGGTTGATCCCGACAAAAAGGCGGTCAAGGCGGATGCCCTGCGGGCCCGCGGCGATGCGCTGCTGAGCGTCGGCAAGCACGCCGAGGCAGTGACGGACTATCTGGAAGCGATCAAGCTCGATCCGGAAGACACCGGCGTGCTGAATAATCTCGCTTGGGTGCTCGCCACTTCCCCCGACGACAAGGTCCGCGATGCCACGAAGTCGATTGAATACGGCCTCAAGGCTTGCGAACTGACCAAATACGAGCGGCCGCATATCCTCAGCACGCTCGCCGCCGGCTATGCCGAAAAGGGGGACTGGGAAACGGCCATCAAGTGGTCGGGCAAGGCGGTCGAACTTGGCGCGAAGGAGGACGACGTGAGCGACCAGCTCAAAAAGGAACTCGAAAGTTACAAAGAGAAAAAGGCTTGGCGCGAGAAGCAAGAAATCGAGGAAAACACCAAGCCGCTCGATGCGAAGCCCAACGACTTGGAGACCTAACCCCCCGGCTTCTTGAGCGCGAGGCTGTGCAAGATCAGCACGCTGCCGACGGAAACGAGCGCCCAGCCGAGCCACGGTGGCGGCTTGAGGGGGTGTTTGTGAACCGGGGCACTAGCGGCGTACAGCGTGGCGGCGTCGCCGGCGCTGGCGACCTGGTTCCCCTTCATCTGCTGCATCCGCTGGGCCAAAAACTGCGTTGCCCGTTCGTTCAGCACGAAGGTTTCGACCAAGCGCAACTCGATGCCGAGCAAAAACACGATCAGCCCGGCCATGAAGAACTGATTCCGGTTGATGTCCATGCGTAGCCTCCGGCGGCGCGCGGGCATCCTCGGGGATGCCGGCTAATCGGTCTATCGAGCCGCGCGGCGGGACGGGAGCAATCGGCCGAACAAACGCGCGGTTGGCGCGAAATTGCCTTTGCTAGCGACCCGGCAAGCGGCGCGAGCGGTGGCACGGCCAGTTACGGCGAGAAATCTGCAATTGACCTTGCGGGTGGGTGCCGGATACCATCCCCGCCGCGCCGCGAATGCTCTGGGCTTGCGGTAATTTGCCGCGAATTCACGACATTTCGCGCCGATTGTGTGGATTGTGTCAAAAGTGCGACCC
The DNA here is from genome assembly GCA_033762315.1 of Pirellulaceae bacterium. Lineage (GTDB taxonomy): Bacteria > Planctomycetota > Planctomycetia > Pirellulales > Pirellulaceae > CAYLLN01. The sequence goes on along the minus strand of JANRLS010000264.1, from coordinate 49,444 downwards.
GATCCATCCGAATGTAGGGGATAGGATAACGCGCCGACGCGCGACAAATCGCGGCCCGGATTGGCCGCCTAAACCAAGACTTTTCCCGACCGTTCCTTCCGAATGGCGGGGCTGGACAAGGATGTTCGCCATGCGAGTCACGCTTTCCCGCTGGACGCTACTCTGCTCGTTCTCGGCCCTGATCCTGCTCGCCTCGGCCGGCGGCTGCCGCAGCACGGGCTGGGGAAGCAGTTGGTCGTCGCCCAGCTGGCTGAGCAGTTGGAAGAACTGGGGCAGCGGCGGCGGCACGGCCCTCGCCAGCACCAAGCCCAGCACCACCGTGCCGACCAAGCCTTCGGCCACGGCCACTCCCAGCCCCTCGACCAGCATCGCCGCCGGCACGGGAGTTCCCGCCGCCGCGCCGCCGACCTACACCGCCAATGCCAATGCCGGATATCCGGCCACCAGCCAGGGCTATGGCTATCCGACCTATCAAACACAGCCCGCCGCCGCTACCGGGCAGCCCGGTGCGGGACAAGTGCAAACCGCCGCCGGCTATCAGACCGGCCCCTACGGCATGACGAGCGCGGCTCCGGCGGCCGCTCCCGCCGCCCAACCTTGGCAGGGCTATTCGCAGCCCGCCGCGCAGCCCGCTCAAACCTGGAACCAGGGAACCCCGGCGAGCGCTCCGGCTGCCGACGGCCGCAGCATGTATGGCACGCAAGAGGCCAGCCCGTATAGCGGCTATGCCCAGCCGGCCGCGCAGCCGGGCTACGGCCAGCCGGCTCCGACGTATAGCGCTCCGCCGGGATACAATAGCTCGTCGAGCTACACCCCCGCGCCCACCGCCGCGCCGGTTTCGTACGAGCAGCCCACCGCCGGCTATGCCGCCGCCCCGGCGAGCACCCAGCCCAGCTATTCGACCAGCCCCGATGCCGCCGCCATGGCGGGGGCGAATCCGGCGACCGCCGCCCCACCGACCACCGTTCCCGCCGCGTTGGCTCCGGCCGCCGGTGGTTATCGGCCCGGCAGCACCGGCGGCGTCCAAAACGCCACCTACGATCAGCCCGCCTACGGCAACACCTACATGCGGTAGTGTTCCGCGGCGGAAGCTGATCGTCCCGCCAGCGAAACCAAATCCTCACGCGCAGGCGAGCAACCCGCTCGCCTGTGTTCGTTTCTTGACGACGCGCGCCCGCCAATTTTGAATCGCACCGGCGCGGCAAGCGGCCGAAATCGTGACCAGACTAGTCACGGCGCGGAACCATTTTGAGCGAGACTTACGGCGACGCGCGCGGACGCAAGTGATTGCGGTACAAGCCTCTACGGCGAGGCGACGGGACGTAAGTCTCGGTGACGCTGAAAATCCGCGCGCAAGTTTCTTGACGTGCGCATGTTTCTTACAGATATTAACGTCATGTCTGTTCACATTCCTACTCCGCCCGCGGTGGAGCCGCGCCAGGCCGCGTGTTTTTCCAGCCAATCCGGTCCGCAGCCTCCCCGTGGAATTGCCGTTCCATGCAACAGCTCTTTTGGGGGATAGAGACACCTGGTTTCCAGAAACCCCCGTAGTTGGCCCTAATGGAAACCAATGGCTCCAGTTTGGCCCACAAGGGGGGTTCATGCAAGTGCCGGTCAGTTCGACGCAAAGTGTTTTGATTATTAGCTTTACGGCGATGGATCACCAACCGTCGCGGCATTGAACGAGGTCGCCCCGGGAAGCGCAGGTTGCCACGAGGGGCCTAGTCGTGGAAACCATCGCCAAGTCGTTCATTCACAACGGGTTGAGAGCGATTTTTTGCTCTTTTTCACAACTTGGAGTGGAAACCAAAACTGGGCCGCCAAGAGACGCTCTTCCTTTCGGGCCGCCAGGAAATTTGCCTTCCGCTTGTCCGGTTTGGGGAGGCGATTTCGACCTACCTGTGGGGGGATAGCCGCCGTGTCCTTGGAATGGCCGCGGCGGGCGCGGGTTCGCGCCGCGATCCCGTGACCCACACGTTTTCGCCCAGGAATTGCCATGCCCGCCAAGAAAAGCATCTCGCTGCACATCGGCCTCGACTCGGTCGATCCGGATCAATACGAAGGATGGAACGGCGCGCTCGCCGCCTGCGAGTTCGACGCCAAAGACATGCTCGCGATTGCCCGGCGGCAAAAGTTCGCCGCCTCGCATTGCCTGCTCACGAAAAAAGCCACCAGCAGCGCCGTGCTGGCCGCCATCGGCACCGCCGCCGAGCAGTTGGCCCCCGGGGGGCTGTTTCTGCTGACCTACTCCGGTCACGGGGGCCAGGTTCCCGACCTCAATGCCGACGAGCGCGACGGCCAGGACGAAACCTGGCTGCTCTACGACCGGATGCTGGTGGATGACGAGCTCTTCGCCCAGTTCGCCCGCTTCAAGACCGGCACGCGCATCCTCGTTTTCTCCGATAGTTGCCACAGCGGCACGGTGACGCGGATGGCCCCTGCGGAGGCTCGCGTTCGCGCGCCCGCGCGGCTCATGCCCCGGAAAATCAACGAACGGGTTTACCGAGCCCATCAGCATCGCTACGACCAATTGCAATACGTCACCAAACCGGCCGAATGCGGCGGCATCAAGGCCACGGTCATTCTCATCTCCGGTTGCCAGGACAATCAGCTCTCGCTTGACGGCCCGCGCAACGGCCTCTTCACCGAAAAGCTGCGGAAGGTCTGGAACGGCGGCAGATTCCGCGGCAGCCACCGCCGCTTTCGGGACGAAATCGCCGCACACCTCCCCCCCACCCAGTCGCCTAATTACTCGGTGATCGGCAAACCTTGGCCCGCGTTCGAGCGGCAAACGCCCCTGTGCGTGTGAGGTTCTTGCCGGATGAGTGCGCGTCGGGTCGTTGGCGGCACTGGTCGGAGAAGCGCCATGAAAATGGTCTTTGCGAATGAGAGCGAGCTGAACGTCACCCGTGAATCCGCCGCGCCTGCAGCCGCTCGCCGCGGCCGAGCCAATCGTGCCGCAACGGCGAGACCCGTGTCGCCGCTCGATCCTCGGTTTTTGCTCCCCGGGGTCACGGTCGAAGAGGAGGCGAGCATCGCCCCAACGGCGGCGCGGCGCGGAGCTGCGCTGCCGCCGGTCCAAGTGACGGTGGATTGCTCCCCTGGCGAATTGGCGGTGATCGCGGTCCGCCACGAATCGGGTGCGCTGACGTTTCATCCCCCTGCCGCCGCGGTTCCCCGAACCGCGCGGCGAGGACGCGTGGCTGGCGGCCAAACGGTCCATTTTACGATACCGATCCGACCGTCCGGGGCGGCGCGCCGCGGCGTCGTCGGTTCGGCCATCAAATTCATTTTGCTGAAAGTGGGCGAAGCGGCGGTGGTGGCGGCCGTTGGGACGGCAATCGAAATCATCAGCCCCGCCGTCGAAGCGTGGTGGTGGAAGCGTCGGGGTCTGAAGGAAGAATGGTTTCAGGTCACTCCCGCGAATAGCCGCCTGAATTTGCGATCCGCTCGTCCGACCGCGAAACCAGGCGAGCGTTCGCTGCTGCTTTTGCATGGCACTTTTTCGCACGCCGAAATCGCCTTTGAGGGGCTCCGCAAACGCGGCTTTTTTGACCAAACCAAGCCGCTGTATGGCGACCGGGTGTTCGCGTTCAACCACTTTTCCGTCACTCGCACGCTGGAGGAAAACGCCCGGATGCTGCTTGCAGGGCTTCCCGCGGGTGGGCTGCAATTCGACGTCGTCACCCACTCGCGCGGCGGGCTGGTGCTGCGGACACTCGTCGAACAGCGGGCCGCGCTCGGACCAATCGCGAGCCGCTTCCAACTGGGGCGCGCGGTGCTGGTCGCCGCGCCGAACCAAGGAACGCCGCTGGCAAACCCCGACCGCGTCGAGGGCACGATCAACCTCGTTGCCAACCTGATTGAAATGTTTCCCGTCGATAACCCGTGGACTACCGGCGCGGAATTCGTCGCTCACGGCATCGCCTGGCTGGCGAAGGCGCTACTAGCCAATCTGCCTGGCCTCGCGGCGATGGACCCCGCCGGGCCAGTCATCGAGCAGTTGCAACAGCCAAGCGACGTTCCACCGGAAGCCTACGCCGCGCTCGCCGCGAACTATCACCCGGATCAAAACGTCTGGCCGCGGCTCCTCGATCTTGGTTTCGACGCCTACTTTGCCGGTGCCAACGATCTGGTCGTTCCGGCCGAGGGAAGCTGGCTCGTCGATGCTCCCTCGGCCCTGGCGGCCGCTCCCGAGCGGATCGGCTGCTTTGGCGCGGGGGGCAACATTGCCGACAGCACCGGTGGCCGGGTCCAGCACCTCAACATCATGGGGCAATCGGCCACCACCGAGTTTCTGATCCGGATGCTCACCGGCCAGCCCAACGCGCTCCCGCCGCTCGATCCCCACAAGCCGTTGCCGACACGGCGCTTGTTGCGTGGCGGTGGCTCGGCGATCTCCGCCGAGGGCATTGCAGCATCCCTCCCGGCCGCGCCAGCCCCCGCCGCGCCCGTGGCAGCCACCGCAATAGTGCCGCCGTTTTCGCCGTCGCCCTCGCCGCCCCAACTGGCGATGGCCGGCTCGGCGCTCGACGACACCTTACAACTCATCATTCTCGATTCGGCCGAACACGAGAAAAAGCAAATCCTGGCGATTTATGGCAGTGCTCGCGTCCTCGACGAATTCATCACTCGTGACGATGACGAAGGGGACAGCGGCCAAGACCAAAACGGCAAACGCTTTCAGCAGATCATTCGCCTGCACAAGCGGATTCGGAACTGCCTGTCGGGAACTCCCGCCGCCAAGACGGGGCGCGTCCCCGAATTGCCGGTCGATGACGAAATGCTCGCGTTTGGCGAAAATTTGTTCGAGACACTTTTTACTGGCCGGGTTCGACGGCTCTACGACGTGGCCCGTTCGCAGCAACGCGAGCGCCCGCTGAATCTGATTCTCACCAGCACGGTGCCGTGGCTTGCCGCGCTACCTTGGGAATTTGCCTTTGATCCGTCGCGGCGGAAGTTTCTCGTCACCGAGGAGGTGCATTTTGTTCGCAACGTGTTGACCGCCGTTCCCGCCCAAGAAACCGACAAGCTGCGGCAGAAATTGCGGATGCTCGTTGTTGCCGCTCAGCCGCTCGGCCTCGTCGAGCTGTCGCTGGCCACCGAAGAGCAGCGCATCCGGCATGGCTTTGCCCCGCTGACCGAGGCGGGGCTCGTCGAACTCGACGTGCTGACGGACGCCACCCCCGCGCGCTTGCACGCCAAAATTCAGGCCCGCGAATTGGAAAACCGCCCGCACGATCCGCGGCAGTACGACGTGGTCCACTTCATGGGGCATGGCGAATTTGACCGGCAGGCGAATGAAGGGGTGCTGCTGTTCCAAACGAGTGGCGGCGGCCGGCATGAGGTGAATGTTCGCACGCTCCGCGAAATTCTCTGCGGACGCGGGATCCAGCTCGTCTTTCTCAATGCCTGCGACACGGCACACGACGCGCATGACCGCCTCAACCGGGGCATCGCTCAGGGATTGGTCGAAGGGGGCATTCCGGCGGTGGTGGCCAATCAATATCCCGTGCTCGACGATTCGGCGGTCGGGTTCACCGACCATTTCTATTGGTCGCTTGGCATGGGGGCGTCGCTCGGCGAAGCGGCCCGCGAAGCCCGCATCGCCCTCAACTATTCGATCAGCCACGAGTCGATCGATTGGGCGATTCCGGTGCTCTTTGCCCGCGATCCGTGCTACCGCCTGTGCGTGCCGCGGGCCACCGTTTTCGCCAGCCCCCCCGGCGCGGAACCCGACGTCGCGAAATCCCTCGGACAACCTCCCACATTGACGACCCTGGTAACCGGTCCTACTAGCGGCGGAGCCACCGCGGCCGGCACCGCGACGGTCGGCACCACCAGCGGACCACGCGCGCCGGCTTTGCCAAAGGTCTGGCGGGTCGGTGTTGCCGATTTGCCCCGGTTCTTTCAGGAGCTCGACGACACGCTCGCCCGCCTTAACGACGTGCAGGATCGGTTCGTCTTCGAGACGGTGGAAATCGTCGCCCCACTCGGTGCCTGGGGAATGCAGAACGATCGCTCGTATTTGCATGCCGAGCAGTTCGCCCGCCTGATTCAGGACAAACCGCGCGAGCTGGGGGTCGATTTTCTGGCCTGTATCACCAATCGACGGATGCGCGACGACGACTTTCTCAACCTTTATGGTTGGTGGTCCGACGACCCCGCACTACGGATTTTGATCTTCTCCACCCATGGCCTGCCGCTCGATGCTCTCGGCCCGTCGGCTGGCCGGGCGGTGGCGAATCAGCTCGTCCAGTCGCTGGCCGCCCACCTGCTGGAGTCCCAAACGAAGCGCTCCGTCATGCATGCCACCGGCCAGGAGTCTTGCCCGTTCTACTACAACGAAGAGGTGAATATCGACTCTATCGTCGGCCGCAATCGATTCGAGCCCCGTTGCCGCAAAAAACTGCTCGCCAAGCTGCCCGCCGAGATCGATCCCCCCGCTACCCTCGCGGCGTTCGACGCGCTCCTCGCCGCCTTTGACGAACCGGACACTTGATCGCCAAATCCCCCGCCTGAATGACGGATTGATTCAATGGACGACCACCCACCCCGACATTCTGCAGATCGAATTGCTGCAAGCCGAGGGAGAGTTCGTGGCGTCGAAGAGTCGAACTGCCCGGTCGCCAATTTGCTGACTTCGCTGCCGGTGTCGAGTTCCCGCTCGGCGGCCCGCGATTGCTCGTTGAGCTCGGCCCGGTCGAGCTGATAGTCGGCATGGGCCACCAGCGATGTGCGTCCACTCTTTCCCCAGCCACTCAGGTGCCCTGTTGTGCGTCCGGCACTGGTGCTGCCTAGGTCGCCCGCAAGAGCGGCGGACCCATGAGAAGCGAAGCCCCGATCATCATTCGTCGCCTTGGTTGCAAAGCCCCTAGATGAGAATCACGAGACCGAACTCGAACGGCCAGGTGCTACTTCAGGTAATTGATAAGGAGACGTTGACTAGTCTGGTCACGGAACGGCAGACATTCCGCAAGAATTTCCGCCGGGCCATAATTCTCCACTTAACAGACTACATGGGAACCTTCGAAGTGGGGTAAATCGTAATGGCGAGCCATGACTTGTCAATCAGCATGGGTGACGAAATCCGGGCTCTCTTTTCGAAGCCGACCCCGAAATTCTGGGTAATACTTGTCAGATTCTGTCACTGCACAATTTGTTGGCATCGCAGCGGGCATTCGCAATACCTTTGGCCTCAAGTGATTGAGACTCGCGGACAGATTCTGTCAGCCTGGAATTTGGGCACCGATATCCTGCAGCTCTCGTCCTCCCGTTCGGTAAAAATTTCTACGAGAAAATTTTCCCGCGTCATTGTACCCGCGAGGGACAGCGGAATTTCTCTAAGAGTTGACGAAGTACACGAGCTACTGGAGCATGGATTCGGCGAAGACCCATGGCTGGTCGGGCAATCTGGCGAGGGAGAAATCGGCGAGCAAATTGCGCGGCTGGCAAGGTTGGGGGTGGGCGATCAAGCCGCAAGAGGCGGCGAGGTGGCCAATCAGCGATGCGGAGGTGACGCCGGCCTGGCGGAGCGTCGCCAGCCGCGTGTCGCCGTGACGTTTGGCGAGCCGGCGGCCATCGCGACCGACGACCAAGGGAACATGCGCGAAGGCGGGGGGCATCCAGCCGAAAAAATCGTACAGCTCAAGTTGCCGGAAAGCGCTGGGCAAGAGATCGTCGCCGCGAAGGACTTCGGTGATCCCCATTGCATGGTCATCGACGACGACCGCCAATTGATAAGCCGGGCCGCCATCCATCTTGCCGATGACGAAATCTCCCAAGTCGCGGGCGACATTGCATCGCTGAGGGCCGGCGACGAGATCGAACAGCTCGCGCTCGCGGTCGGTCGCCCGAAATCGCCAGGCAAACGGCATTCCCGCTTGTTCCAGGGCGTGTGCCTCGCTCGCGGTTCGCCAGGCGCAGGTGCCGGGATAGCGGGGTCCCTCTTGGCTGGCATGCGGGGCACTGGCGGCGGCGGCGATGTCGGTTCGGGTGCAGGTGCAGGGATAGACCCGCTCGGCGGCGCGAAGCTGCGTCAGAGCCGCCCGATAAGTCTCCAGCCGAGCAGTTTGCACATACGGCGCGTGCGGGCCGCCGCAATCGGGCCCCTCGTCCCAATCGAGGCCGAGCCACCGCAGATCGTCAAGCGCCTGCTCGGCCGCGCCGGGCTTAATGCGGGGAGAATCGATGTCTTCGATCCTGAGCACCAGTCGGCCGCCGCGTGCGCGGATCGATAGCCATGCCAGGAGGTATGTCCGGGCGTTGCCGACGTGCTGAGCTCCAGTCGGCGAGGGGGCCAAACGACCTTTCGGGATGGTAATCTCGGCAGGCATGGGAATAGAGGCAGGGTAGCATTGCCCCGAATCTTAACAATTGTCACGCGGAAAATTAACACAAACCGGGGAGTCTGTAGGTGGGGAGGGTAGCGAAATGGACTGGCATTGCCCTGGGGTGCGTCTCACTTGTAAGAGGCGGCCCCGAACGTGACCTTTGTACCGAGCGACCTTGCATGGCGGCAGCCACCGTTGACGACTTTCGCACCCTCGTCCAAAAGAGCGGCTTGCTCTCGGACGAGCAGATCGAAGCGTTTCTTGCCGAATCCCCCCTGTCGGCGGACGACCCGCATACTTTCGCCCATGCATTGACCAATGCGGGGCTGCTCACTCCTTGGCAGCGCGATAAGTTGCTAGAGGGGCGTTTCAAGGGGTTTTTCCTCAACAAATACCGCATCCTCGCGCAGCTCGGCGCGGGAGCGATGGGGACAGTCTTTTTGGGCGAGCACAAGGTGATGCGCCATAAGGTGGCGATCAAGGTGCTGGCCCGGCGGCTGGTGGGCAAATCCGCCTACGTCAAGCGATTCGAGCAAGAGGCCCGCGCGGCGGCGGCGGTCAATCATCCGCGAGTTGTCCGGGCTTATGACTTCGATTGCGCGGGGGATGTTTATTTCCTCGTGATGGAATTTGCCGAGGGAGAAGACCTGCAGAAGATCGTCACCCGCGATGGAGTGCTGCCGCTCCCGGTCGTAGCCGAATGCATCGCTCAAACCGCCGAGGGGCTTTCGGCGGCCCACGCGGCGGGCCTCGTGCATCGAGACATCAAGCCCAGCAATCTGCTTATCGATGGCGGGGGTAATGTCCGGATTCTTGATCTCGGCCTGGCCCGACTGGAAGACGAAAACGAGCCTTCGCTGACGCTGGCCTACGAATCGAAGATGATCGGCACGGTCGATTTTCTCGCGCCAGAGCAAGCCCGCAACAGCCACCATATCGACCATCGGGCCGATCTTTATAGCCTCGGCTGCACGATGTATTTTTTGCTGTCGGGCCAGCCGCCATTCAACGAAGGGACGCTTACGCAACGAGTGATCGAGCATCAGACGAAGCTGCCAATCGACATTCGTACCCGCCGCAAGGATTGCCCGGCCGAGTTGGCGTTTATCTGCCATAAGCTGCTGGCCAAGCTGCCGGAAGATCGCTTTCAAACGGCCCAGGAAGTGGCGGACGCCCTGCGCGACTGGGCGAATCGGCAAGCGGGACGGTCGTCGGGGGGGTCGGCGCTCCTGAATGGCTCGGCCGGCCTGGAGGATCTCGCGCCCCTCCCACCGGGAGATGAGCTTTCGATTCTCGACGTTGCGGAAACCTCGGCCGCGCTCGAAACGGACGCGGCGGGAATCGCCTCCAAAGGCACCGGCCGAGGCTCTTCCTTAGCGGGTGGCGAGCTAGAACTGGCCGACGACGACGTGCTCTCGCCAACCAGTTCGCCGATGGCTTCGCCCTCGCGCGGAGGGAGCTCCAAATCGTCCTCTTTGAAGGCCCCCGGCACGAGCGGCATTGGCGTGGCGGCCGGTAAATCGGGAATTGGCAAGGCTGCCGGCCAGTCGGGCGTGGGACGTAAAGCGGGGCCGGGCTCAAGCGTCACCGGCAAGCCCGGTTCGGGGGTTCGCCCGAAGCCAACAACCCAAGTTCCCATCTCGTCCGCGGCCGACTTTGGCGAATCCAAACTGCCCCTGACCAGCCAAGATTCGCTGGTGCAGTTGCTTGCCGAGGAATTGCCCGATGCGCTCGTTTCGGTGGCTCCTGCCAGAGGCAATTCGCTCCTCGATCCGCTCGGCCGGACCGAGGAATCGATCGCAGCCGCCGCCGCGGCCCCGGCGGCCAGTTCGGGGGCGTATGCCAAGGCTCTGGCCGACGCACGAGCCAGCCAGCAGCCTTCCGCCTGGAGTCGCTTCAAGAGCCTCGTCACCGAGGAAGGCCCCGGCGGCATCTCGTACTCGCTCTGGTTTCTGGTCGTGGCCGGCATGCTGCTCGGCGCGATCGTCTGCGGCATCGGTTATTCGTACTACCACAGTACGAAAGCGCCGGAAGTGATCGAGCAGACGCGGGAAGACTAGCGCTTCGCGCGTCGGCTTGGCTTCGATTTGCTCTCTGCCGGCTGGCCCTCTACATTCAGCGGGGCCGCTCGACTCTCCCTCTCTTGCCGGAGCCTTGCCATGAACCTCGACCAAGCTGCCGCTTCATTACCTGGCCTTTCGCGCCGCGAACTGCTCGCCTATTCCGCCGCGTTTGGCCCCGCGTTTTTGGCCGCTCAAGGGCTGCTGGCTGACGAATCGAAGCCCGACCAGCCAGCCGCCAAGCCGGTCGCCCCGCCTGCCGGCAAGCGGTACGAGATGCAGAAGTCGATCAACCTCTGGGCCCTGCCGTATCCGCAAAAGATGTCCTTAAAAGAGTGCCTGCAGCTGTGCAAGGACGCGGCTTTTGACGGCGTCGAGCTGAACTATGCCTTGGAAGGGGATCTGTCGCCTGAATCGAGCGAGGCCCAGATCAAAGAGATCGGGCAGATGGCCCGGAAGATCGGCATCCAGATCAGCGGCGTCTGCTCGTTCTTGTTCTGGCCCTATGCCTTCACGCATCAAGATCCGGAGCGGCGAAAGAAGGGGGTGGAACTGGCCGGGCAGATGATCCGGGCCGCGCGCCTTTTGGAAACCGACAACCTGCTGGTCGTTCCCGGCAGCGTCTATGCCCCCTGGATTCCCGAAGAACCGCCGGTGCCGCACGACGTTGCCCTCCAGCGCGCCACCGAAGCCGTTAAGTCGCTGATTCCCGAGGCGGCTAAGCACAAAGTCCACCTGAACATGGAGAATATTTTCGCCAACGGCTTTTTGCACAGTCCGCAAGAGATGAACGCCTTCGTCGATGGCTTTGCCAGCGAGTGGGTGCAGGTCCACTTCGACACCGGCAACATCATGCAGTACCACTTTCCCGAGCACTGGATTCCGCAGCTTGGCAAGCGAATCAAGAACATCCACCTCAAGGAGTACAGCAAGAAGCTGCACGAGTTCAACCTCAACGCCTTCCGCCTCCTCCTCGATGGCACCACCGATTGGCCCGCCGTCCTTGCCGCCCTCGACGCCACCGGCTACCGCGGCTACCTCACCTTCGAATACTTCAACCCCTTCCCCCACTGGCCGGAGGCGATCGTCTATCACACCAGCGACGCGCTGGATCGGATGCTGGGGAGGAAGGGGTAGCCCGATCAAAGTTCAGCGCATGATGGCGTGATCGCCCCGCCTAATACGGGCCAAGTCGTCTGGCAGGCACGGCATCGCAACCGATCGGTCGGCGGTCGCACGAATAACTTTCACTGTGGCGGTTACGGCCTCCTCGCGCCGAAGGTCAAAGAGCACCCCAGGTTTCGCGCCATCGTCAGTGCCAATTGAGAGTTCGACCTCACCGTTTTGAACCTTGAGTGCAACTGGATTAACTGGATGCCAGTAGCACTGAACCCAGCCATTGTTTTGAACGACGACATTCTCTCTGCGTTCGAGCTTCGCAACCCGTTCCCGCAGCTCATTGCGCTCGATTTCCAATTCACGCAATTGCGATCGCTGCGCAGTTCGCCCGCCAAAGTAAACACCTGCCAAGGCCATTACAAGAAGGAGCGATAGCAAGCTAAATTTCAGCTTAGGACGAAACAGCAGCCGCGACATCGGGATTCTCCTGAAGAGACTCAAGTAGCCATTCGGAGGATCGGACGCGGGTTATTCCCGCACTCAGAACAGAGTACAAATCATGGCTCAACTTCAAAGCCCGCTTGTTGAAAATGATGGTCGAACGTGAATGCGGTGCGGATGCCGAGTTGCTGCATGACCACGAACGAAATGCAGTCGGTGAGTGAATAGGTCTTGTCGCCGTGCCGTTGAAAATAAGACCAACCGGCCAGAAGCATATCTTGATCAACTGGGATGAACTTCGCGAAATGGCTTTGGAGAAGGTGGTTTCCTAGGTCAACGGCCTTTTGGTGTTGGCGGCGACTGTTCAGGAGAGTTGCTACTTCAACGAAGACGAACGACGTGACGACGAACTGAATAGGTTCTTGGGAGAAAGCCGCGTTCCACTTTGTCTCGGCAGCCAAATGATTCTGATCGCTGCTCGTCTCAAGCGCGATCAGGTAACTCGTGTCCAGAAAAACAGTTCTCATGGAGAACCGTAGATGTACTTGTCGTGATTTATGGACGCGTCAGTGATGCCGAGATCCACTGGATTCTTTCCCAACTGAAAAATCGGGTCGTTTCTCGGATCCAGCAAGATTACGATCCGGCCTTGCTCAGGGCGAATCTCGACCTCCGTGGCACCTTGCAACATGTCTGGCGTCAAGAGCAGGCCCTGTTCATTTACTTTGGCGATCATGGCTTCGATCCTCGCATGGCGTGGCGGGTTTGCCTTCGCGCCAATGAATTCTACACCGGAAACTCGCGTATGACCTACTCCTCCTCCTCCCGCAGCTTCGCCAGCCCGGCGTAATCCTCGAGCGTGCTGGTGTCGCCGACGACTTCTTTGCCGGCGGCGATGTCGCGCAGGAGGCGGCGCATAATCTTGCCGCTGCGGGTTTTGGGCAGGGTTGCGGTAAAGCGGATGTCGTCGGGCACGGCCAGGGCGCCGATCTCCTTGCGGACGTGCTGCTGCAGTTCCTTCTTGAGCGGGTCGCCGGGGGTGCCTCCTTTCAGCGTGATAAAGACCGAGACGGCTTGCCCCTTAAGTTCGTCGGGCCGGCCGACGGCGGCGGCTTCGGCCACGAGCGGGTGGCTGACGAGGGCCGATTCGACTTCGATGGTGCTGAGCCGGTGGCTGCTGACGTTGATTACGTCGTCGATGCGACCCATGATCCAGTAGTAGCCGTCGTTATCCTGGCGGGCGTTGTCGCCGGTCAGGTATTGCCCCTTCAGTTTTTTCCAGTATTGCTGCACGTAGCGGTCGTCGTCTCCCCAGATGCCGCGCAGCATTCCCGGCCAAGGCTGGCTGATGCAGAGCATGCCGCCGTTGTTCTTTTCGACTGGGTGGCCGGTTTCGTCGAGAATCGACGGAATCACGCCGGGCAGCGGCTTGGTGCAACTGCCAGGCTTGGTGGCAATTGCCCCCGGCAGCGGGCTCATCATGATGCCGCCGGTTTCGGTCTGCCACCAGGTATCGACAATCGGGCAGCGCTCGCCGCCGATCTTTTTGTGGTACCACATCCAGGCTTCGGGATTGATCCCTTCGCCCACCGTGCCCAAGAGGCGCAGGCTCGACAGATCGTGCTTATCGACGTGCTGATCACCCCATTTGATGAAGGCCCGAATCGCCGTGGGGGCGGTGTACAGGATGTTGACGCGATACCGCTCGATGATGTCCCAGAAGCGGTCTTCCTTGGGCCAGTTGGGGGCCCCTTCGTACATCAGCGTCGTCGCCCCGGCCGACAGCGGCCCATAGACGATGTAGCTGTGCCCCGTGATCCAGCCGCAATCGGCCGTACACCAGAAGATGTCCTCGTCGCGATAATCAAAGACCCACTGGAAGGTCTTCTTCACGTACAAGTTGTAGCCGGCAGTCGTGTGGCGAATGCCTTTGGGTTTGCCGGTGCTGCCGCTGGTATAGAGGATGAAGAGCGACTGCTCGCTATCGTGCGGCTCGGCGGGGCAGTTGGCGCTCGCGGCGTCCATTTGCTCGTGCCACCAATGGTCGCGGCTGGGGCGCATGTGCGGGTTGTTGCCGACCCGCTTATAGACGATGCAGTGCTGCACGGTCGGCGACTTTTCCAGGGCTTCATCGACCGTCTCTTTGAGCGAGAGCAGCTTGCCGCGCCGCCAGCCGCCATCGGCGGTGATGATGACCTTCGCCTTGGCGTCGTTGTTCCGGTCGGCGATCGCCTCGGCCGAGAAGCCGCCGAAGACCACGCTATGCACCACGCCGATCCGGGCGCAGGCGAGCATCGCAATGGCCAGTTCCGGCACCATTGGCATGTAGATCGTCGCCACGTCGCCGTTGGTCAGGCCCAGATTCTTCAGCACGTTGGCGAACTTGCACACCTCGTGATGCAACTGCTGATAGGTGAGCGTGCGCTGGTCGCCCGGCTCCCCTTCCCAAATCAGGGCGGCCTTGTTGCGGCGGGGGGTGGAAAGGTGCGCGTCGAGGCAGTTGTACGAGACGTTGGTCTTTCCGCCGACAAACCACTTGGCGAACGGCTCGTTCCATTCCAGCGTTTTGCTGAACGGCTGGAACCAGTGCAGGTCGGTCTTGGCCAAATCGCCCCAGAACTTCTCCGGGTTGCTCTTGGCCCGCTCGTAGAGTTCCTCGTAAGCCGCCAGCGAGCCGATCTGGGCCTTCTCGCAAAACTCAGCCGGGGGAGGAAACTTGCGATCCTCTTGCATCACCGTATCGATTTGTCCGCCGCTCATTGCCTGGGCTTTCTTGACTAGTGGGGCAGGCGTCTCGCCTGCCGTGATAGACTAAGCAGGCGCTCGCGCCTGCCCCACGGAGAAGGGCCGATTCTAGGGCCGTGTTTTCAGGGTGTCAAACCACGCAGAAGGCCAACCATGAGACAGCAATTTGCCCTATTCTTTGTCGTTTTTGCTCTGCATTCGGCCAATGCCTGGGCGGAACAGCCCATTAAGGACATCCGCGAAATCCAGCCCGATCTGGCCGCCCCCGCTATGACCTCTGCCGATCCCGCCCCAGGCAAGCGCGTGAGGCACCAACTGCCGCAGTTCGCGGGGACGGAACTGTTCCACGCCCTCTTCCTGCCGAAGAATTGGGAGCGGTCGAAGAAGTACGTGGTGATTTTTGAGTATCCCGGCAATGGGCCGTATCAAAACAAGCTGGGAGATACCAACAGCGGCCGGCTGGAAGATTGCAACTTGGGCTATGGCATGTCCGCGGGCATGGATTGCATTTGGGTCTGTCTGCCATTTGTGAATGCCGAGAAGGAACAGCAGCAGTTGCAATGGTGGGGCAATGCGGATGCGACAGTCGCCTACTGCAAGGCGGCGGTGAAGCTCGTTTGCGAGCAGTTCGGGGGCGATCCGGAGCGGCTGGTGCTGTGCGGGTTTTCGCGGGGGGCGATCGCCTGCAACTATATCGGCCTGCGGGACGACGAGATCGCCAGGCTCTGGCGGTGCATGGTCGTGCATAGTCACTACGACGGCGTCCGCCGCTGGCCCCATGACGATGCCGACCCTGAATCGGCCCGCCAGCGACTCGCCCGCCTCAGCAAACGGCCGCAGTTTATCAGCCACGAGGCGAACATCGACGCCACGCGCAAGTACTTGCAGGACAGCGGTTTTGGACGGATCGACGAGCAGTTCACCCTGGTCGCGCTCCCCTTCCCAAACCACACCGATGGGTGGGTGCTGAGGCCGATTGCCGAGCGCAACCAACTGCGGAAATGGCTGGCCGCAAGTCTCGGCGGGACCGAGCCTCGATAAGTCCGCGATCAGCAGCGCCGAAGCGGCAAATTTCGCGGGATTTCTGCTTGGAAACCGCCGCCGGCCCAATTACCATTACAGAAGCCTGTATCCGCCGCTCTCTTGTCTCGCGGTTGTGGCACAGGTTCGCGACGACAGTCCACGGCTGCGTCACGGGCTAGCGGGCAAATTCCGTGAACGAGTTGGAGGCGCGCATGTTTCGGTCCCTATGCGGTTGGTTGGTGGCGCTAGCGGTTCTTCCCGCGATTTCGCTGGCGGCCAGTCCGTCGGTCAAGTCGGATGCCGACAAGTCGGTCGCTGATAAGCCGGCTCCCATCGCCGTCGATTTGTTCGCTGGCATCAAGTCGGGGGACATCGAAGTCAAGGTGATTCCCAAGGATTCGACCGAGGGGATCATCACCGTCAAGAACAAGACCGACAAGCCGCTCACGATCAAGCTGCCCCCGGCCTTTGCGGCCGTACCGGTCGCGGCCCAATTTGGAGCGGGCGTCGGCGGCGGCGGCTTGGGCGCTGGCGGTGGTGTCGGCGGTGGCGGCGGCGGCAATCAAGGGATGGGGATGGGTGGCATGGGCGGAATGGGCGGCATGGGTGGCATGGGTGGCGGCATGGGAGGCGGGTTCTTCAATGTCGCTCCCGACAAGATCGCCAAGGTGCCGGTCGTCGGCGTCTGCCTCGACCATGGCAAGAAAGACCCGAATCCCCGCGTCCCCTATGAGCTGATCCCCATCGAATCGTATGTAAAGGACGCTTCGGTCACCGAAGTCGTCAAGCTGATGGTTGCCGGCAAGATTGACCAGCACTCGGCACAAGCCGCCGTGTGGCACTTGCAAAGTGGGCTCACTTGGCAAGAACTGGCCGGCAAGATCGGCGTCAAGCACTTGAACGGCAGCACCGAGTCCTACTTCACGCCAGCGAATCTCGAAATCGCCCTGGCCGCCACCAAGGCCGCCCAGGAACTGGCGAAGAACGCTCCCAAATCTCCCGCCAAATCCGTCGGCGAAGACCTGGCTCAGCAGCAGAAATAAGTGTGGCGGGCGTCCCCGCCTGCCTTGTTTTATCCGCAATAACAACTCAAGCGTTCCGCTCGTAACTCGGGCCGAACGCTTTTTTCGTTGAAATATTGTGGGACGAAACCATACTTCGTCTGCCCCACTGCACTCGACGAAGCACGGCTTCGTCCTACTTAGAACAACTCTTTAATCACGCCGCCGTGATCGATCGCCGGAATCGGCCGGCCGGCATTGTCGAGGAAGTGCAGGTTCGGATCGACGCCGAGCACCTTGTAGAGCGTGTGATGAATGTCGCCGGGCCGCAGCGGCTGGTCCTTGGGTTCTTCGCCGAGGCGGTTGGTCGAGCCGATGACGCGTCCCCCCTTGATGCCGCCGCCGCCGAGCAGGCAGAACATCGCGTTTCCCCAATGGTCGCGGCCGGGAGTCCCCATCGAGCCTGGAGGGCCGCCGTTGCCGCCGTCGTTCATCCGTGGCGTGCGGCCAAACTCGCCACACATCACCACGCAGACTTTGTCGTAGAGGCCCCGCTCGGAAAGATCAGTGAACAGGGCCGATACGAGTTGATCGACTTGCGGCAAGTATTTCTCGTAGCCCGATTGCAGGTTCCAGTGATGGTCCCAGCCGCCGAGGTGGCAAGTGACAAACGTGCTCCCCGCCTCCACCAGTCGCCGCGCGAGCAGCGCACTTTGGCCCCAAGGAGTGCGGCCATAGCGCTCGCGGATTTTCGGGTCTTCCGCCGAAATGTTGAAGGCCTCGCGAGCCTTGTCGCCGGTCACCAGTTCGTAGGCCGCCCGGTCGAATTTGTCCATCGCCGCGAGCGTGCCGCTGCGATCGACATCGCGCCGCAAATGGTCGAAGTGCTCGATCAAACTGCGGCGGTCACTCAGGCGGTCGAGCGTCAGGTCCTTGGTGAGCGACAGGTTCTTCACCTGCCACTTGTCGTTGTTCGGATCCCCTTCGGTCTCGAACGGATTCTCTTGCGGCCCCAAATAGTTGCCGCCAAAATAGCCCGGACGCAGGCCAATACTCATCGCATACGGAACGGCGACGCTCGCCGGCATGCCGACTTGTCGCGGGCCGAGAATCTTGGTCGCAATCGAGCCGAAGAATGGGAACTTGCCGGCATTCGACTGCCCGCTGACCCCCGCGCCGCGGCCGGTGAGCATCCAGTGTCCGCCGGTGAAGTGGTCCCCCGCGTCGTGATGCAGCGAGCGGACAATCGAGAACTTATCGGCGATCTTCGCTTGCAAGGGATATAGCTCGGTGATCTCCATCCCCGAAACGTTCGTTTTGATCGGCCGCCAGATGCCCCGATATTCGGGCGGGGCCTCCGGCTTCATGTCGTACATGTCCATGTGGCTCGGACCGCCGTCGATCCACAGCAAAATGACCGACGTGTCCCTCTTTACTCCCGTCGCCGCGGCCGAGGCTTCCTTCACCCGCAGCACTTGCGACAAGCCCGCCAGCCCCATGCCGGCCACGCCCAGTTGCAAAAAGCTGCGGCGGCTCGCCCCATCGCAATAGCGGCGGCTGTGTTTGCCCAGATCAACGCGAAACATGGCGGGACTCCTGAATGCGGAGCGGTGTCGGCAGGATTCTCTGGCGGGAGAGCGCTTGCGCACGCGCAGGGAATGACTAATCCATCCCCATTGATCGGTATTCTAGTCCAAGTGCATTCAGTTCGTCAACGAGATTCGGCATTTTTGCCACGATCAGCTACCTGCGTCCCGTGGATTATTATCGTGGCGACCCGGCGGCACTGACCGAAGTCCGGCGCTGCAAGCTGGCCGCCGCGCGGCATCAGCGGAAAGAGGCAAACCTGTGTTTGCGGCAACGGACCTTGCCGCTGGAGGCGTGACGGATGCGAACCATCACACCCCGGAGAAGTATTCCTTAACTCGCGCTCAATCTGTGCCACTTTCCGTGAAGCATTTCAGCGCACCTGGCTCCGCACTCCAGATGTGGGCCGCTCCAACATTCGTCGCGTTGTAGTTGACGTAGGTCGTCAAGATTCGCCGCCCTTTGGGACTGAATACTGCTTTGACGGGTCCATCGAACTTCTCGACTGGCCTGGTCGGTTCGATTAATGGTGAACCTGATTTAACGTCCCAAACACGAATTTCGGCAGCCGGAGAATCCTTGATACCGTTGCACTCGGTGAGGCGACGATTGCCATCGGGACTGAACGAGGCGATATGCACACCGTAATGGCCGCGACTTATCGCTGATCCACTGGTTCATCGCCGCCAGGAACTGCTCGCGGCGGATGAAATCGAGCTGTAGCGCCAGAAAGCCCACCAGTAAATTCCGCTCGGCATGCTTATCGGACATGAAAATCCCCCGAATAGGTGTTCAGGGGATTCTACGCCGGTATGGGGGCGGGTTGCAAAAGGGGGCGTACACGATCGTCGCCCAACGATACGCGGCTATTCCTTCTCGAACGCCGCGTCGAAGGCCCGGCCGCTGGGGGCGAAGTCCTTTTGCTTGACGAAGGCGCAGGCTTCGCGGGCACCGAATTCGCGCTCCATGCCGCTATCTTCCCATTCGACGGACAGGGGCCCGTCGTACTTGATGACGTTGAGCGCGCGGATGATTTCCTCGAAATTCACCGTGCCGCGGCCGGGGCTGCGGAAATCCCAGCCGCGGCGCGGGTCGCCAAAGTTGATGTGGCTGGCGAGGATGCCGGTGCGGCCGTTGAGCGTGGTGATCGCGTCCTTCACGTGAACATGATAGATGCGGTCCGGAAAGGACCGGATGAACTCGACCGAGTCGATCCCCTGCCAGTGCAGGTGGCTGGGGTCGAAGTTGAAGCCGAATTCGGGGCGATGGTTGATCGCTTCGAGGGCCCGCTGGGCAGTGTAAATGTCGAAGGCGATTTCCGTGGGATGGACTTCCAAGGCGAACCGAACGCCGCATTCGGCGAAGACATCGAGAATCGGGTTGAAGCGGTCGGCGAACAGCTTGAAGCCGTCGTCAATCATCTTGCCGGGGACCGGCGGAAAGCTATAGAGCAAATGCCAGATGGAGCTGCCGGTGAAGCCATTGACCACGCCGACTCCGAATCGCTTGGCGGCTCGGGCGGTGTTTTTCAGCTCCTCGATGGCCCGCTTGGTGACGCCGTCGGGCTTGCCGTCCCCCCAGACATGCGGCGGCAGAATCGCCTTGTGCCGCTCGTCGATGTTGTCGCACACCGCCTGACCGACGAGGTGGGCGCTGATCGCGTGGCACTGCAAATCATGGCTATCGAGCAGTTCGCGCTTGCGCCGGCAATAGTGGTCGTCCGCGAGGGCCTGGCCGACGTCGAAATGGTCTCCCCAGCACGCCAGCTCGATGCCGTCGTAGCCGAACTCCTTGGTCTTACGGGCCATTTGCGCGAGCGGGAGATCGGCCCATTGGCCAGTAAACAGCGTCACCGGACGAGGCATGGATGCACCTGGGAGGGTTAGTTAACAAAAACAAGTCCGCTATTGTGACGCCCAAGGCGGGGGCCTGCAACGGGCGCGCCCGGCGGTTTGATGGCGGGAAAGAATTCGGGCACAAGACTCTTGACATTAGAACATAAATACACTACAATGCGCCCAGAGGTCCACATTCCCGGCGAATTGCCGGTAGCGGCGGGCAAAGGCCCGTGGCAATGGGGCCTGTCCTCGCTGGCTGCCGCGGTCCGACGAGCGATCATCGTTGCGCGGGAGCGGAGTGCGAAGGTGGCGAGAACATCCGATCGGCAGGGGACGCGCCTACCATCGCCAGCGATTCGCGGTGTTCAAGCCTTGCTGCGGGAAATATGAAGACCCCTTATCGCGCGCGAGCCAAATAATCGACAACCGAATGGACGCAACTGGTTATCGTTTCACGGTTTACATAGTTTTTGGGCGAGAATCTAAATCCGCGAGAAAGTGCGAAAAATAACTAATTGCCAGCCTCCGAAAGTCTAGTCAGCAGCTGGGAAATGCCCCCGCTGGCGGCCCATCGGGGGGCGAAAAAAGGATGGCGGACGGGGCTTTCCCCTCGTACATTGGCATCAATCGTTGGGGGGGATTTTCCGTGTCCGACCAGCACCGTCATTGCGGCTACTGCGGGGTGGCGTTCGCCTCCGCGGACTGGCCACGACGGTGCGCGGCATGTGGCCAGCGGACCTATCGCAATCCGCTCCCGGTCGCGGTGCTGCTCGTGCCATCGCAAGGCAAGCTGCTCGCGGTGCGGCGTGGGGTCGCGCCTCATGTGGGCGAGCTTGCACTTCCTGGTGGGTATGTCAACTTTGGCGAAACCTGGCAGGAAGCCGCCGCTCGCGAGGCGGGAGAAGAAACGGGGCTCGCGATCGATCCGCGCGACGTGCGGCAACATCTCACCGCCAGCACGCGCGATGGCTGGCTGATCGTGTTTGGCCGCGTGCCGCCACGCGTGATCGACCTGGCGGCTTTCCGGCCGACGCGTGAAGCGAGCGAGTTGTTGTTGATTGATCGCGCGGAGAGCTTGTGTTTTCCGTTTCACCGCCAGGCGGCCGTGGACTTTTTCAGTGAGCGAGCCCTCTCATGAGCAAGTCGCGCAAGAAGACGCCGCGCCGCGCGGCAGCCAAGGGACTTCGCCCCGCGCCGGCCGAGGCGCGGGCCGAGCAGGTGGAATCGACCGCCGACGCCTCGGTTGGCAATCTCTCGACCGTGACCACCGATCCACCTCCTCCAGCGCGCGGCAAGCGGCAAGGGGGACCGGGCAAAAGCGCGGCGAGCAAAGGTGAAACCTTGTTTGCCGAGCATTACACCGACGTGCGGCAAATCGCCGTCGGCGGCATGGGGATCGTCTATCGGGCCGTCGATCAGCGGTTGGGTCGTCCGGTCGCCCTCAAGCGGCTGCGTGCGGGGGCCTCGGACGAGCGGTTTCGCCGGGAGGCCAAGCTGCTCGCCAATGTCTCCTCGCCGCATGTCGTGCAGGTCTATGACCTCGATCTGTCGCGCGCCGACGAGCCGATCTTGTGCATGGAGTGGATCGAAGGGGCCTCGCTCGCCCAGCGCATCGACGATGCCCGCGTCTCTGGCCAGCCCCTGGGCGGCCCGCAGGTGCTCGACTGGATGCGCGAGGTGTGCGAGGGGATGTCGGCCGCGGCCGAGTCGGGCATCGTCCATCGCGATCTGAAGCCCTCGAACATTCTGATCGACAAGCAGCGGCGCGCCCGAGTCGCCGATTTCGGCCTCGCCATGAGCCAGACCTCGCTGCACGAGCTATCGCTCGCGCTGCAAGTGCTCGGCACGCCGCACTACATGTCTCCCGAGCAAGCCGAAGATCCGCGGACCGTCGATACGCGGGCCGACATTTACAGCTTTGGCGCCACGTTTTATCACGTCCTCACCGGGCGGCCTCCGTTCGATGGAGCAACGGTGTTTGCCGTGCTGCGCAAGCACAGTGCCGAGCCGCTTGTCTGTCCGCGAGTGCATAATCCGGAGTTGTCGAATCGGATGTGCGAGCTGCTCGAGCGGTGCCTTGCCAAGTCGCCGGGGGACCGCTTCTCTTCGTTTGCCGAGGTCCGGGCGCAGTTGGTGCCGAGCGCCGCGCAATCTCCCTGGAACGACGCGATCGACGAAGCGCTGGTTCCGCTTTGGCGAACCTATCAAGCGCGTCGCGCGGCCTATCTGGATCCGGCCGCCACGCTGGACGGGCGCGACGAATATCGTTTTCCCGGCCTGCTGAAGCTGCGGATTGTTCGCGGCGATCTCACCCGCTTGCCGCTGGACGCGGTGGTCAGCTCCGACAGCGAGCGGCTGGAGATGGGAAACGACCGTGACCGGGGCTCGGCCCGTTCGATTCGCCTGGCCGCGGGTGAAGCGGTCGCGGCGGAGGCCAAGCGGTTCGCGCCGGTGCGCGTCGGTCGGGTGGTGGTCACCTCGGCCGGCGGCCTTCCCGCGCGGTTTATCTTTCATGGCGTGACGTTCGCCGGCGATGCCCCCGTCAGTCGCGACGCCATTGCCGAGATTGTCCGCAGTTGCTTTTATCAGGCCGAATCGCTGCATTTGCGGTCGCTGGGCTTTCCGCTGCTCGGCACGAGCCAGCAGCATTTTCCGCCCGAAATTTGCCTCGACACGATGTTTCGCGCGATCGCCACCGCCTCGCTGCATCCGAGCAATACGGTCGAATCGGCGACGATTGTCCTTAAACCGCGACCAGTCGCCTGAAGCCGAGCGTGAACCCGTGTCGAGCCACGCCCATCCCTTCCTTGCAAACCGTCCCTGGCGCGCTATACTGAAATTGAAACGCGGGTGTAACTCAGTTGGTAGAGTACTAGCTTCCCAAGCTGGCTGTCGCGAGTTCGAGTCTCGTCACCCGCTCTACATGGTCTCAACCGGTCGAATTCCTGGTGAAAATTCCACCAGCACCGGACTTAGCTTAAGGAGCAGCCGCGCCGCCGGCCTGATTGAGACGCTCCTAACTCGGACTCGCAGCCTCGGACGAGCGCCAGTATCCGTGATGCCACCCAGCACGGCTGAAACGGCAGCGGCAGGATCGTTTAGCTCCCCGTGCCAGACCCTCTTCGAAACAATACTCTCTTTTTTGATTTTCGTAAGTAGCTGTTAGATAGGGACTTCGCGAGTTCGAGACCGTTTCGGTGGCGGAAAACGAAACCGACCCTCTTCGCACTTTTGCAGTCGCAATGAAAATCACCGCGTAAAACGCGCGGCTGAATAATTTCACCTTACGCGGTCGTTTGTATTTCTGTAGATCGAGAACCGACTCACGGCTTGGCGGCGGGAAACTCAATCGTCGCAATCTGCTTCTGCCAATCGGGCTTGAACAGTTGTGAGGGGATGCTCCAACCATTCAGCCAGTTGGCGGTATCGAACGTCACCGTGTTGTCGTTCCGTGCTCGCAGTTGAATCTCCCACGCGGTTGTGCCACTGCCATCGACAATCGCCAGGCGTCCGACGATCGCGGGGATCGACACTTCCGGAGGCCCAGCTTGCACAATGGTGCGATCCTGGTTGGCCACAAAGGTCGCCTTGGTGGTAGCGGCAGCGTCGATGGTGAAGCCTGCGGCTTTCACTTTGGCTTCAAACGCTTGCTTGAGTTTGGCCGCATCCGGCAAATTGCTTTGAAAGTCGATCGCTACCTTCGAGCCCGGCGCGATCACGGCATAGCTGGGTGTCGCGCCGAGTTGTGGCCATTCGATATCGGCGTCGCTAATCGCTCTGGCAATATAGCTCGCATCGCGACCGGCGTTCGCCAGCCAAAGTGCGCCATCAGGCGCGACGGCATGTGCGCCATTCGATCGATATTGGGCGACAATCTGCCGCTGCTTCAAGTCGATCAGCGTCACTCCATGCGCGACGACGCTAGGATGACTTAGCAAAAACAGGCCGCGCTCGCCTGCCCAAGCGAGTCGCAGGCATGGGACGGGTGGAGTGCCAAACTGTTCCATGACCTCGCCATTGATGGCATTCAAACGCACGATGGAGCTATGCGTGTGATTGAAAAACACCCCGACAATGCTATTGCCATCAGGCGCGTAGATCGCATCGATCAGGGCGGTTGGTGGTGTTGGCTGCGCACCTTGCAGCTTGACCAAGGCTTCGCCCGTGAGGGCATCGCGGATGAGGCCTGATTTGCGGTCGAGGAATTGCTTGCGATTGGGACTGAACACAGGGCGAGTGTTGGTCGCCACGGAGTAGATCGGCTTGCACTCCGGCAGTTGCCATAGCGTGACGTCCTGCGGACCCTGTACCAACACCTGACGCTTGTCAACAAATGCCGCCCAGGTCGCCACCGAGAAAAAATCAGTGGTGTTCGCCAGTGGTTGCCAACCGATAGCATGCTTGCCGAGCTTGGGTGCCCAAACATCCAAGCGGCTGAATCCATCCGAGCCGAACAGCGTGTCGCCAGTCAGAAGCAACGAACCATCTGGGCTGATATCGAGCAGATGCGAACGCTCCGGAACTGGCAGCCGATGCAAGCTCTTGCCTGTGGCGATGTCGAACAGTTCGAGCGTGACATCGCGCTCCGGCGATAAAGGTCCAGACTTGACGACGGGCTTGGAAGTATCAATGAAATCGATCGCCAATTCGCTGGCCAGAACGCCGGTTGGCGAGATCGCCAGACGCACGGGTGGCGAGTTTTTCTCAAAGCGCGCCAGGGCTACTGTACGTCGGGGAATGCCTGTGGCTAAGCCATCCGGCGTTGGTGGCCGGCGGATCTGATCGTTGACTGGCGGCGCGGTACGCGCTGCGACCGCCTTTAGTGGTGGCACGTTGACGGCTGGTGAACTGTGTACCGCGGCGCGCGCGGTGCTCACTTGTGGCGGCAATGGCACGGCCGCCAGATAACGATCTTGCCCGCTTGTGATGGTCAGCAGACCTCGCGAACCCAGCGGCAATACCGAGTCGAAGTTATCTTGGTTAATTACCCAGTACGGGCAACCGGTCGCGGCATCGAGCAGGATCGTGCCGGTGTAGAGCAATGTTTCGTTGTCCTCGAACCAGGCCAAGCGTGGGCCATAGTCGTTATGCTCGGTAGTACGCAGATGATTACGTTTGGCGCTGGGACGAAAGACCACCGGCGCGCCAGAGTCCATGCTCCAGAGCGTGATGTAGTCTTGCTGGCCTTGCGTGTAGGTCGCCGCGAGTTGCTTGCCATCTGGCGAAAAGCAGATGCCGTCGCACTTAAAGGTGATTGCCTGCGATTTTGTATTGGCGAAGGGAACGACCGCCACTTGACTCTCGGCCGAGCCTTGCAGATCGTGGATTTTCAGCGCGCGGTAACTCAGCGCCGCCAGATAGCGACCACCAGGACTGATCGCCAGTCCATAGTTGCGCACGGCCCAATCAGAGTTGTCTGATTCCAGAACAATGCGCTTCTCGGGTTCACCCCCTGTTGGCTTGTAAACGAGCAGTTCGACGCGATGATCGTTCTCAAACGCGACTACCAACTTCTGGTCAGCGGCAAAGCTCAGGTAATGACAATCGACGAACGACCCCTGACGCTTGACGCGCGTCGTTTCACCTGACTGGACTGCCTGGATTGTGAGTTCGTCGCCATCGGTTGAAAATGCGACATAAGCGCCACTGGGATCAACGGTTGCCATGCCGGCTTGCCGAGGAATCGCAAACTGTTTGCCCACCGCCTTTCCCGAGGTGAGATCGAGCACCTGAGCCTGTCCTTCCTGTTCATCCATGACCGCAATGAATTTGCCGCCGCGATCCGAGGTGATGAAGCGCGTATTGAGGGCGATAGGAACATCGAACTGCTTGGCCGCGACGAGCGGCTTAGCGCCATTCATTGGATCGACCATCGCTATCCATGGAGGCAGTTTGTCGGCGGGATCGCCTGAAGGAGCAACAACCAGGGGTATTTGTGGGTTGTTGTCTGCTTCCCGCGGCTTGGGCTTCGGATTGTTGGCGACGACAACCGCTTTCGGCCGCAGCGATTCCACATCCTTGGCAATGTTCTCCGCCGCATCGGTTCTGACAGCAAGTGCTGTGAGGGCGGCCGCTGGCGATACAACCAAGTCGATCGGCGTGTGGCCGACGTAGATTTGATTTTTGGGGAGCGACAGCACTGTCGCTTCGCGCTTCAGCCCAAGCGGACCGGTGATCGCGCCGTTTACAGTGTTGATTGCAGCCTGCTTACCGACGATCCAATTGCAATCTTCGACCAGCCAAGGCGAGAACCACACCACCGTGTTGTCGTCCCACAAAGAGGTCAGTCTGGCGTTATCGACGGGCCGGACCGCCAACTTACCTGAGGTCATGTCGCAAGTGACGATTTTCGCCTCTTTGTCCGCATATTGCATGACCAAATACAGTTGCGCGCCATCGACTGACATGGCAGCCGAAACGACGCGACTCGGGACCGTGCGATTCACTCCCTGTGGCAGCGGCGCGGTGCCGGCCAACTTGCCTGACGATAGATCCAGCACTTCAATGGCGCTGGTGGACGTAGCGATTGCCCAACGTCCACCGGGACTGACAAGATGCGAAGCGCTCAGGTAACTAGACGTCGCAGGCGAGGTGAATTCACGGCTGCGCTGCTGCTTTTCAATGTCCCAGATCGCATAGCGCCGCTGCGAACTGTCTTGCACACTGTGGGCGATCAGCAATTCGCGGTTGTTGAGGAATTCGAGCGTTTGCTCTCCACGGCCGATCTTCTCTGTTCCCTTCATGGCCAGCTTGCCAGTGGAGACATCCCAGATTTCAAACTTCCAGGTCTCGTCGATGAGCGGCGCGGTGGTGGCGAGATAACGGCCATCGAGCGAAATATCGACGACGGATTGTGGCTTGCCTGTTGTCGATTGAAAGCGCTTCACCTCCGTGCCGTTACGCAGATCGAACAACACATACTCGTCGCCAATTGCACAGGCGGCGAACTCGCTGGGGCGCTGCGAAAAGTGCGGCACGTGGGGCACGTTGCCAAATACGGCTAGCGCCTTGGGATCGATGCGTGGAACCAGAGCCGCGCGATCGGCCGTCGCGTGCCAACTGCCGGACGCTGGTTCCGTAGGCGAGTTGGTCGCGACAGTTGGAGGGCTGGCTGCGCCGGCACGTGTTATCAGTTGCAGCGACATGGCTCCCTGTTCACCCGTAGCGCGGGCCACGACTCTGTCATTGTCAATCAGGCAGCGCGGATGCGGATCGTTATCGCTGCGGAAAGCAACTTCCGGCGATTCCTCTCCACGCTTCCAAATCAAGCGGCCGAAGATTGCCCAGCCTGAGCCGTCTGGCATATCCGTGAGCGGATGCTCATCTTGGGCGATGACATAATCCGAAGTACGCACCCAGTCGGTACCGTTCCAAAGCTTGTTCTGTACCAACTCGCCGGTCGCGGCGTTCCATTCCAACAGGTGCAGCCAATTGGCCGTGGCGCGCGTACAGAGCGCGGCAATCTGCTTGCCATCGCGAGAAAAAACAATCTCCTTGCAACCTCCAAATTCGTCGATCGCGCCGCCGGGTAGTTGGCTCGTGCCGACACAGTTGCCTGAAGCCAGGTCATGAATCACCAGCCAGTCACCCACGATCGCCGCCAGGTATTTGCCTGTGGGCGAAACGCCGACCGCTTGCGAATGCAAATGCGCGTGAGGCGTCGGGCGTGCGAGTGGAAAAACGCGCGGTTGTACCGCTTGTCCTAGATCCATAACCACCGCCTCATTGCTCCCAGTACGAATGCCCACCAACTGATCGTGCTTACTGAATTTCAAAATCGAAATTGGGCCACTGCTGTTACCAATAATGTGATCGCCTGCGATTCGACCAGTCTTAAACGACCAGATGCGGATATGATCGTCGCCTGGCTTGAGCAGCTTCGCGGCCATGGCGATACCGTCGGGACTAACGGCCGGACGAGTGGGGAGAGCGTCAATATCGCGGATTCTACCAACGATCTCGCCGGTAAGTAGGTAACGCAGTTCCGCTTCCTTACCATTGAGATGCAGTGCATACGGTTGCGACGCGAGCGGGAAGTCGGTGCTGTATCGCGGCGTCACCTCCAGTGGATAGCTTGCGCCGCGTGAGTCCACCTCCGCGCTGCCAGGATCGGCTTGCGCTGTCCAAGGAATGGGTGGATTGGGTGTCGCTGGCGCAATTGCCGAGACACCGTTGGCACCGGATGGCGCTGCGCTCATGTTGAACGGGCCATTCTGCACTGGGGCGGGCGCGCTGGGAGAGCATCCGACAATCGATAGTAACAGCGTGCCAAACCAGCAATACTGGGCGAATCTTTGCGGGAGAAGGCCACACATTCTGCGTCTCGGAGCGGAGAGGGAGGTCGAGGAGATTGCGTGCGGGGATTTTAGCAAACGCCAACGAGCGATGCATCTCCTCCCTGTGCAAGCCCCCTCCCAGTGCAAGACCCTCTTCGGAAATGGGAGCGCGATATCTCTCTCGATAAGACGAACGGGGAATGAGACTTACGCGAGTTTGAGTCTCACGCGGGGTCGGCCAATCGAGGCGGACCCGTCTCGAACCTAGCCGCGAGCAGTTAACACCTCGCGCTCGCGCGCTGTTAACTGGCGAGTGTTTTTCCGCACGTCCGAAACTAAGCTCCCCCCGTAGGACTCGAACCTACGACCCGGCGGTTAACAGCCGCCTGCTCTACCAACTGAGCTAGAGGGGAAGACTCTCTTAAACTACTTCATGAGGGGGAAATCGGCAAGGTTACTGGCGGCAATTCGGCGGCGAAATTCGCTTGTGAGGGGCGGGAAACTGTGGCAGACTGAAGGTTTTGCGGTCCCGCCTTTCGGCGTACCTTGATTATGTCGCGATTTCTTCTGGCTCTGGCCCTGGTCGGGGCTGCTGGTGCATTGCCGGCGGCGGAGTTGGCATCGCAATTGCGGCGGCCGGTGGGGCTGGCCCCGCTGGCGGATGGGCAATTTTGGTGTGCCGCTAATCGCGACAGCGGCACCCTGTCGGTCGTTGATCTGGTAGCGGGGCGGGTCATTCGTGAAGTGAAGATCGGCGCGCGGCTGTCGGACCTCGTGGCGGTGCCGGGAACGAACCGGCTGCTGGCGACCGACGAAGCTGCGCATGAGCTGATTTTTCTGGACTGCACCGGTGGCGAGGTGCGGGTCGAAGAGCGGCTGGGGATCAGTCCCTATCCGGTTAGCATTTGCCTTTCGGTCGATGGCAAGTTGGCGAGCATTGGCTCGCTGTGGTCGCGGCGATTGACGTTTGTCGATCTGACCGGCGAGCCGAGAATTGCCCGCGTGATCGATTTGCCCTTTGCTCCGCGGACGCAGCTTTTGCTGGCGGGTCGCAATCGGCTGATCGTGGGGGATGCTTTTGGGGGGCAGCTGGCGATTGTCGATCCGGCCGAGCAAACGCTGCTCGGCGTGCGACAGTTTCCGGGGCACAACATTCGCGGCCTCGGACACAGTCCAGACGGCAAGATGCTGATCGTGGCGCATCAACTGATTAACGACCTGGCCCATTCGATTCGCAACGACATTCACTGGGGCCTCTTGATGTCGAACGATCTCCGCTGGCTGGAGGTGGACGCGGTTTTGGCCGGCGGCAAGGAGCTGTATCACGGTGCCCACATGCACCCGCTGGGAGAGGCGGGGCGCGGGGGCGGCGATCCGGGAAGCCTGGCGGTGGCCGCAAGCGGTACGGTGTGCGTGGCGATTTCCGGCGTCCATGAAGTTGCCATTGGCAAGGAGGGGGATTTCAGCATGCAGCGGCTAACGGTGGGACGCCGGCCGACCGCGGTGCGCATCGCCGCCGATGGCCGAACGGCGTTCATCGCCAACACGCTCGACGACTCGATCTCCGTGGTCGATCTGACCGAGCGGCAAGTGACGAAGACGATCTCGCTCGGTCCGCTGCCGGGGCTTTCGCTCGCGCAACAGGGAGAATTGCTGTTCTACGACGCCCGCCTGTCGCACGACAATTGGATGAGCTGCCATAGCTGCCATACCGATGGGCACACCAGCGGCGAGCGAAACGACAACTTCAGCGACAAGAGCTTCGGCGCGCCGAAGCGAGTGCTCTCGCTCTTGGGGGTGCGCGATACGCTGCCGCTGGCCTGGAATGGGCAGGTGCAAACGATTCAGCGGCAGATCGAGAACTCCGTCGAAAAGACGATGCAGCGCGAAGAACCGCTGCCGCGCGAAGAGGTGAAGGCGCTCGTCGCGTATCTGCAAACGCTGGAAACGCCCCCCAGCTTGGATGCGCTCCGCGGCACGGCCGACGTGGCGGCCATCGACCGCGGCCGGTCCGTGTTTGCCGCTCGCGATTGTCACGCCTGCCATGCGGCACCGAACTACACGACCCCCGAGACCTACGACGTGGGAATCACCGATTCGCAGGGAAACAAGCAATTCAACCCGCCCAGTTTGCGCGGCCTGAGCCAGCGCGGGCCCTACTTTCACGACAATAGCGCCGCCACGCTGGAAGAGGTGTTCCAAAAGCACCGTCATCCCAGCGGCACCAAGATGTCCGCCGACGAAATTCGCGATTTGGCCGCCTTTTTGCGCAGCCTCTAGCCGGGGATGCAGCCTTTAGCCGGGGACCAAGACCTCGCCCCGCGGGATTATTCCATGAGTCGTTCGCTTTGCCTCGTATCTCTGCTGGTCGCCGCCATCGCGCCGGCCGCTGCTGCCGACAAGCTGCAATACAACCGCGACATCCGGCCGATTTTGGCCGAGAATTGCTTTGCCTGTCACGGACCCGATAGCGCGAGCCGCAAGGGCGATCTGCGTCTCGACAAGCGCGAGGCAGCCTTGGAATCGGCGGCCTTCGAGCCGGGCAAGCCGGAGGCGAGCACGCTCATCGAGCGGGTGCTTTCAGCCGATCCAAAGCAGGTGATGCCTCCGCCGGCCACGAAAAAGTCGCTTTCCGCCGCCCAAAAGGAGACGCTCCGCCGGTGGATCGCCGAAGGGGCCGAGTATGAGCCGCACTGGTCGCTGATTCCGCCGACGCGCCCCGCGCCGCCGGCCGTCAAAAACGCCGCCTGGGGGCGAAATCCAATCGACCAGTTCATTCTCGCCAGGCTGGAACAGGCCGGCCTGACTCCCGCCCCGGAAGCCGACCGCCGCACGCTGGCCCGCCGGCTGTCGCTCGATCTGACCGGCCTGCCGCCGACCCCCGAGGTTGTCGAGGCGTTCGTGAACGACACGGCCGACAATGCCTATGAAAAGCTGGTCGATAAACTGCTTGAATCGCCGCAATGGGGCGAGCATCGGGGCCGCTATTGGCTCGACGCCGCCCGCTATGCCGACACGCATGGCATTCATTTCGACAACTACCGCGAAATGTGGTCGTATCGCGAATGGGTCATCGGGGCGTTAAACCGCAATTTGCCATTCGACCAGTTCACCATCGAGCAATTGGCGGGCGATTTGCTGCCGAATGCGACGCTTGAGCAAAAGGTCGCATCGGGGTTCAATCGCTGCAACATCACGACGAACGAGGGGGGAATCATCGACGAGGAGTATATCGTCCTGTATGCCCGCGACCGGACCGAAACGACCGCCCAAACGTGGCTCGGTCTGACCGCCGGCTGCGCGGTGTGCCACGACCACAAATTCGACCCGCTCACGCAGCGCGAGTTTTACGAGCTGTCCGCTTTTTTCAACAACACCACGCAAGCGGCCAAGGATGGCAATATCAAGGATACGCCCCCGATCATCACGGTTCCGAGCATGGCGGACCGGCCGATTTTCGACGCGCTGCAGGGAAAAATCGCCGAGATTCGCGGGCAATTCGAGGCTCGCCGCGCCGCCGCTCGGGGCGATTTCGACGCCTGGCTGGCGGCTTTCGAGCACGAGCAACTGCGGGAGCTGGTCCCGCGCGATGAAACGGTACGATTCGCTCTGACCGAGGGCAAAGGAAAGACGCTCCACGGGGTTGTCGCGGAGGAAGAACGCGAAGTGGCGGCGGAAGGGGTCTCGTGGGTCGCCGGTCGCAATGGGGCCAAGGCACTGTCATTGCAGCCCGGTCCGGCGGCGGTCGAGCTGGCCGACGTGGGAGATTTCGCCGCCGAACAAGCCTTCTCTTGCAGCGTGTGGCTGTCGCTCGGCCGCCGCGGCCAAACCGGCGCGGTCTTGGCCCGCCTGGACGACAAAAACGAACATCGCGGCTGGGATGTCTGGCTCGATGGCGACAAGATCGGCATGCACCTCGTCCACAAATGGCCGGACGACGCCCTCAAGGTCGTTTGCCAAACCCCTCTCAATCCCCGCGAGTTCACGCACATCGCCGTCACCTACGATGGCTCGAAAAAGGCCGATGGCGTCAAGGTCTATTACAACGGCAAGCCGCAGCCCGTGACTATCCATGCCGATAAGTTGCAAGGGACCACCAACACCACGGTGCCCCTCAAGCTGGGACAGCGGCACGACACCAGTCGGTTGTCGGCGATCACGCTGCAAGACTTGCGGTTTTTCTCGCGCAGCCTCTCGCCGCAAGAGGCCGAGCAACTCGCCCGAATCGATCAAGTCGAGGACCTGCTCGCCAAAGCCGCCGACCAGCGCACCGCCGGCGAGAAGGACAAAATCTTCGACTGGTGGCTCACCACGCTCGACCAGCCCAGCCGCGAGCTCGACGCCCAGCTCAAGACCCTGCAGCAGGAAGAGGTGCAAATCAAGGCTCGCGGCACGGTGGCGCATGTGATGAACGAGCGTTCGAGCGAGGCTGCCGCGTTCGTGCTGTTTCGGGGGGAATACGACAAGCGCCGCGACCCCGTCAAACCCGCGACCCCCGCCTTCTTGCCGCCGCTTGCCGAGGGGGAGCCGCGCAATCGGCTCGGCCTGGCGAAGTGGCTGCTGGCCCCCGAAAATCCGCTGACCGCCCGCGTCACCGTCAATCGCTTCTGGCAAGAGCTGTTTGGCACTGGCCTCGTGCGCACGAGCGGCGATTTTGGCGTCACCGGCGAGCTGCCAAGCCACCCCGAATTGCTCGATTGGCTGGCCATCGAGTTCCGCGAACATTGGGACGTCAAGCGGTTCTTCAAGCTGCTCGTGACGAGCGCCACCTATCGGCAGGCGGCGATCGTCACGCCGGAGAAGCGCGAGAAAGACCTGCAAAATCGGCTCCTTTCGCGCGGGCCGCGCTATCGGATGGATGGCGAAATGCTCCGCGACTATGCCCTGTCGATCAGCGGCCTGTTGGTCCCCAAAATTGGCGGGCCGAGCGTGCGCCCCTATCAGCCCGATGGCGTTTGGGAGGCGGTCGCGATGATCGGCAGCAACACCCGCGACTACAAGCGCGACACCGGGGAAGGGCTCTATCGCCGCAGCCTCTATACCTTCTGGAAGCGGGCCGCTCCTCCCGCTTCGATGGAAATCTTCAACGCCCCCAATCGCGAGACCTGTGCCGTCCGCCGCGAACGGACCAATACGCCGCTGCAGGCGCTGGTGACGCTGAACGACGTGCAGTTCGTCGAAGCGGCCCGCAACCTGGCTCAACGCACGATCCTCACAGCGGGCGAGAAAGACGACGACCGGCTCGATTTGCTCGCCAAGCGCCTCCTCTGCCGGCCGCTGCGGGCCGCTGAGCTAACGATCGTCCGCCAGTCGCTCGCCGATTTGTTGGCCTATTATCAGGCCCATCCCGACGACGCCAAGAAGCTGATCTCCGAAGGAGACTCCAAGGCCGATGCGGCGATTGACCCGGCATTGCTCGCCGCCTGGACGATGCTGGCGAATGAACTGCTCAATTTGGACGAAGTGCTGAATAAGTAGTGTCGCTTCGGCCAAGCGATGCGGTAGCCGCAATCACGCCACGCCAAACACCAGCGCTCCGCCATTCACGGTCGCCCGAATCACCAGCCGATCCGGCGCGGCGGATGTTGGCAACTCGAACAGCACGAGATTCGCGGGAGCGCCCGTGTCGAGGGTGTGACCTGCCAGTCCGATCAGCTCCGCCGGACGCACCGCGGCCATGTCGATGGCGGTGGCTAAACTCACGTCGCCAAATCGCAGTACGTTTGCCACGCACACGTGGATCGGCAGCGAAGCCCCCGCCAGAATTTCGGGGTTGCTGGCCGGCACCAGCTTGCCGCTCGCCAGCACTTCCAACTCGCCAAGGCCCGTTTGATAGCGACCCGGTGGCATCCCGCCCATGCCGGTGATGTCGCTGACCAGCACCACGCGCCGTGGCGTTTTGGCACGAATCATCGATTGGATGACCGCCGGCGGCAGATGGTGGCCGTCGGTAATCAGGCAGGCGACGAGGCGGTCGTCGGCCAGTTGGTCCCAAATGTAATTCGGATGGCGGCGAATCTGCGGATGGGCACCATTTCCCAAATGCGTGCTCATCCGCGCCCCCGCATCGACGGCAGCCTTGATCTGGTCGCTGGTCGCTTTGGTATGGCCAATGGCGACTAAAACGCCGCCGTCGGCCGCGCGGCGGATCACCTCAATCGACCCGTCATATTCGGGCGAAATCGTCAGCAGCTTGATTTTTCCCTCGGCGGCGTCTTGTAGTTCGCGGAACTCGCGCCAATCGGGAGGGCGAATGTGCTGCCGCGGATGCGCGCCGCGGGGACCATCGTCGGGCGACAGAAAAGGTCCCTCCAGATGAATGCCCGGAATGCGGGCGGCCACTTCGGGGAATTCGCGAATCGCTCGCGCGATCGTCGCCAGGCCATGCCGCAAGACCGCGTGGCTGTCGGTCGTCAGCGTGGCCAAATACGCCGTCACTCCGAACGCGTCTTGCGACAGGGCCGCCTGCCGCGCCATATCGACAGTCAGCTTCGGATCGTTGAACTCGATCCCGCCATAGCCGTTGATTTGCAGATCGACAAAGCCCGGCGCGACGAGCGCGAGGCCCGGCGCTTCGGCAGCGGGCTCGATTCGGGTGATGCGGCCGTCGGCGATGGAAATCCGAACTGGGCGCAGCGTGTCGTAGCGGCGTGCGGCGAACGTGAGCAAGGAGAAGCTCCGGGAGGGTACGGCCTTCTATTTGGGCGTCCCCGCCGCCGGCGTGTCAATCCCCGCGAGCAACCCAAAAGCCCGGCGCGCCGGCGGGGGAGCAGCCTCGCTGGTCGGCGAACGTTGCGTTGGCTGGCGTTGGGGTCACGGGCGGCCGATGGGATCGGTCCGGGGCGGGCAATAAGCTAATCGAGAGATCGCCTGCGCCATTTTTGCCTTCACGTCGCAAGTCGTTATCCAGCAGCCACTTGTGCGGCTTATCGTCGGGCGAATGCGGTCGCGGTTACTATAGTTACAAGGGATTTCGAGAACCCGCTCGCCACTTGCCGCCGGCAGTTCGACCCTTAGGGAAACCGCTTCCGCGAATCGTTACAACCAACTTGAAAAAGAGCGCCGACCGATGCAACTCGCAACCGCCATTTTGTATAATTGTACACATTCTGCCGAGCCGTGTCAAGTCCCGCGACAAAATTCTCCGGTCGCTCCGCTGGGGCGACGAACTTCCCCTTGCCTGGCCCGCGTGGGCCGATGACCGTGGCCACCCGCGACATCCGGGGCCTGGCCGCTGGCGTATTTTCGTCCTTTCGCGATCTTTCCGGGGGAGAATCGCGAAAACACGAAAGAGCGAAATCGCGAAAGGGGAATCGTTTTCGCGGTCCGGCCCGGGGTACCGCGGCCAAGGGTTGGACTTCTAATCATCGGCCACTGAGCGCCATCTCTGACGCACGAGCGTTAGCGCTTGGTTGGCGTCGCGGCAATGTCAATTACCTGCTGAAACTTGGCCACGGGCAAAACGATCACTTTGCCGTCCCCCATGCGGCCGGTGCGGGCGTGCTCGCCGATCCGGGTGACGACTTCCTCGACGCGGGCATCGTCCACCCACAGCGAAATCTCCACCTTCGGCAAAAAGGCCAAGGCAAATTCCGACTGGCCATATTGATCGAGATAATCCTTCTGCCGACCGTAGCCTTTCACTTCGCGCACCGTTAACGCCTCGACGGGCGCCCGGCGAAGGGCTTCCACCACCTTCTCGGCCACATGCGGCCGGACGATCGCGAGGATTTGCTTCATCGCCCCAATTCCGGCGAATAGTGCGAAGACAACGGGGATGGGGTCATCCCCCAAGCATAACCCGGCGTGCTTGCTACGAGAAGAAATTCTCGCCGAACAGGTTCACTTCCGGACCGCTTTCCACCTCGATGTCGCCATGAACCGTGGTGCAACAGGCGAGCCGCATCGTTTCTTCGTGCCCGACATACGCGAGCGCGGGGACCGGATCGGGAGTGAGCACCGTCTTGAATTTGAGCCACTCCCGCAACGTCAGCTTGTTGGTGTTGTCCATGCCCTTGGTCACCAACACCCGGCAGGTGCCGCAAAAGCCGCCGCAGAGTCCGAAGCTCATCGTATTGCAGTTGGCGAACTTATTGATCGAGGCGCCAATGCCATTGAGCCCCTGATTCAGATTGATGCCCGCCTTGACCGCTTCGGCACGGAGGTTCGCGCCGTCGGCAACTTCGATTTCCTTCTTTTCCTTGACGAACTTGACGATGGGCATGGCTCAACCGCCGGATGATTGCAGGCTTGTGACGGATTTCACAATCTCACCTAACTCTACCGTGGGATTGGCGTTGCGCTAACAGGGGCAGGTCAATAATTCGCCAAGATTCGCCGCCTCAAAAGCTCCCGGGCCAAGGCGGGGGGATTGGTAAACACCACCGCGTCGTACCCCGCCCGCCGCGCTCCAGCAATGTTGTCGGCCCGGTCGTCGACATAGAAGACATCGGTGGGGGCAACTCCCGCCCGCCGGGCCGCGGCCTCATAAATCTCGACCGCCGGCTTGAGCGAACGCAGACCAAAGCTGGTGCAATGGACGTGAAACAGGGTCGTCAAATACGAGTATCGTGCCGTGACATAGTCCCAGTGGGCGCTATTGGTGTTCGACAGAATCCCCAGCCGGTAGCCCGCCGACCGCAAATGCCCGATCATCGCCACCATTTGCGGAAAGATCCAAAAAATGTCGTTGGCGGCCTCGGCGAGGTCGCCGCGATTGGGGTTGCTGCCGGCATCGCGGCAGAACTCGTCGAGAAACTGCGGTGGAGTCAAATCCCCCCGCTCGAAGCGCTCGTTCAGATCGCCGCCGAAGAGAATCTGCCACGCCCGTGCCGGTGAAATTCCCGCGACGCCCCCCATTTGCGAAGCCATCCGCTCGTGCGAAAAGCCAAGCAGCACCGCCCCCATGTCGAACATCAGAAACGGCCGCGCCACGCCTATTTCCCCAGTTCCTGAAGGCGGATGTTTTTGTACGACGCCTCAGCCGGCTCACCCCCATGAATTTGCAGGGCAATCACTCCCCGGCGGGCCACCGTGCTGTCTTCCTCGGTGTAATCGACGGTGGCCAGGCCATTCACCCAAATTCGCACCCGCGCACCTTCACAGCGAATCACCAGCTCGTTCCAGTCGCCGGCCTTTACCGTTTGAGCCAGCTTTTCCGCGTCTCCCTGTACGAGAAACTTGCGGCGGCGCGATTCATCGTAGAGCGCGCCCCAAATCGACTTTCCCTGGGCTTGCCCCATGTCGCACTGATAGCCAATGACCTCGAAATGATTCGGAATCCGGGCGCTGCGAAACTGCACCCCCGCGTTT
Source organism: Pirellulaceae bacterium (assembly GCA_033762315.1). Classification (GTDB taxonomy): domain Bacteria; phylum Planctomycetota; class Planctomycetia; order Pirellulales; family Pirellulaceae; genus CAYLLN01. The sequence goes on along the minus strand of JANRLS010000264.1, from coordinate 11,709 downwards.
TCTCCCTTGCCAACCAGGCGGGCCGACAGCCGCAGCTCGAAGTCGCCGTATTCCTTGGTCGAGCAGAGAAATTCGTTGTGGGCGACTTTCCCCGTTAGCGAGCCCCCTACGATGGCTCCATCTTCGACGCGAAAGACCTCTTTGTTTCCTTCCCAGCCCGCGAGCGACTTGCCGTCGAACAGCGTCGTAAAGCCCGTTTCCCCTTCGGCCGCGACGAGCCCTCGCGACAGCACAATCACCAGGAAAATTGCCAGCCGATGTCGCATGATACGAGTCCTCGCGCTGAGTTACACGACCATTCGATCATCAAAATACCCCGTGACACACCCCCTGCACACCCCGGCCGGACAAGGCGCTTGCCTCAATTACAGACACTGCAAATGGGGTATGCACAAATTCAAGGCCAAGCCGGCACATTTCGGCGATCCCCCCTATTGGAGCGTTTTTTTGTTTAAGGTTCCATCGGCCAATGCGGATGGAGGCCGTTTATTCGCCTTATTCCAGTTCCCTGGGACTCGCGGCACTCCATTTGCTGTTATACTAGGAACAACCGTTATAAGTTTTTCCACTAGTAACGGCCCCACCGACCGGACCTCCCCAAATGCTAGGCAGCCACCGTTCCAGCAATTAGGCTGAGAGCTACGGAAGCCCTCCCCTTTCCGCCACGAGATGTTGCCGGTTGCCGCATGTTCGCCTGCTGAATTCGAGTTCGCCTCATGGAAAGTCTCGATCACCTCGACTCCCCCGGCCTGGATCTGCCTCGGCTTTGTTGGCGTCATAAGGGAAAAATGCTGCTGACGGGGACCGCCGTGATTGGACTGACGCTGGCCTACCTTTCGCTGGCTCCGCGAACTTTCGTCTCTGAGGCCAAGCTGTTCGTGCCCGTCGGCCGCGAAAGCACGCATTTGGACCCGACCGCGACGACCGGTCAGTTCGTGGCCGTCACCGACAGCCGCGAGACCGAAATCGCCGCCGTCGAAGAGTTGCTTACCAGCCGGGTGCTGGCGGAAAAGGTCGTCGATAAGTTCACTCCCGCGATGGTGCTGGAGCGCGACCCGAATGCCGGCCCATCGCTGGCCGACCGCTTGAGCTTTCTGAATGACGTAAATCTCAACCCGCTGCGGGTTTATAGCATTCGCGACAAGGCGATTCTGGCCTTTCAAGAGTCGCTTAAGCTGACCACCGGCAAGAAGACGAGCGTGATCGCGCTGGCCTATGAAAGCGGCAGTGCCGAGCTGGCGCGCGACCTGCTCGAATCGCTCGTGCAATTCGCTCAGGAAGAGCATTTGCGCGTCAACCGCACCAGCGGGTCGCTGGAGTTCTTCGACCGTCAGTCCAACGTGCTGCGTCAAGATTTGGCCGACAAGGAAGAGGAGCTGCGCCACCTCAAGGATTCGACCGGTCTCGCTTCGCTCACTTCGCAGCGCGAAATTCAACTGGAGCAAATTGGCAATCTCGAAGCGGACCTCTTGAAAGCTCAAGCCGAGCGCGATGCCACGCGGGCCGAAATCGAGCGTCGCCGCAAGCAACTGCTCGATTCGCCGGCAATGATCGTGTCGGAATTGACCACGGGGCAGCCCAATACCCCCCGCCTCTCGATGCGCGAAAAGCTCTACGAGCTGGAGGTCAAGGAAAAGGAGCTGGCCTCCAAGCTGCTCGATAATGCCCCGCTACTCATTCAGATTCGCAGCCAGATCGCCGAGGCCCGACAGCTTGTCGAGAAGGAGGAGCACACCACGCAATCGACCAAGGGAGTGAATCCAGTCCGTCAGGCCGCGGAGCTTGCTCTGCAGGAAAAAGAGGCCGCGCTCGTCGCTCTGGACGCCCAAACCGCCTCGCTGTCGGACAAAATCGCCACCGGCAAGGAGTCGCTCAAGAAGATCAACGAACACGAAGTCCAACTCGTCAGTTTGGAACGCGAAATCGAGCTCGCCCGGCTGGCTTATCGCCGCTATGCCGAAAGTGCCGAGCTCGCCCGGATCGACAGCGAAATCCACAACGCCAAAATTTCGAGCCTCGTCCTCATGCAGCCGCCGTCCCTGTCGCTCACTCCGGCCAACCCCAGTCCCAAAGCCACCTTGGCCCTGGGGCTGTTGGCGGCCGTTGGCCTCAGCTTCGGTGTCGCCTTGCTTGCCGAACGATCGCGTTCAACGAACCCCGCCCGCGCTGCGACGACCGTCGCGGCACGCGAACCGGCCCTCGCTCCCGCCCCAATTCGACCGCGTCGGGGGGACGCGGTTCCCGCCAATCCCCGCTAGAAGACAAAAAAACAAGTCGCCGGCGCTCTCACACACGCCAGCCCGCATCTTGCCCAAACCGCCGTGTCTTCGCTGCTTTCCAGCTCGATAAACTCTGCCCTGGCCGCAAGCTCAACTTGCCCGAGGATTGCGGTCGTCGTCCCGTGCTACAACGAGGCCGAGTCGCTCCCGCAACTGGCCGCCGCCCTGAACGACTTGCGTACCGTCCTGGCCGGCCACTACCGCGCTGAGTTTCTGCTGGTGGATGATGGCAGCACTGACGACACCTGGCGGCTCATGGCGGAATACTTCGGCGGCGCGGCCGATGTGCGGCTGATCCGCCACGATCGCAATCAAGGCATCGCGGCGGCGATTGCCACCGGAATTGCCCAGACCCGCTCCGAAATCGTTGCCTCCATCGATGCCGATTGCACCTATGCCCCACGGCAACTAACCCTGTTGCTGCCGCTTTTGACCGACGGCGTGGATGTGGTGGTGGCATCTCCTTATCACCCGCGGGGGCGCGTCGCCGGCGTTCCGCCCTGGCGGCTGGCGATTTCCAAGCTCGCGTCGCGGCTCTACCGGCTCGTGCTCCGCAACAAGCTGCATACCTATACCAGTTGCTTTCGCGTGTATCGCCGCGCCTCGGTCGCCGGCTTGCGGCTGAAGAGCGGCGGTTTTGTCGGAATCGCGGAATTGCTTTGCCAGGTCGATCAACGGGGCGGGCGCATCGTCGAATGCCCGGCGGTTCTGACGCTCCGCCAAACTGGCCACTCCAAGCTGCGCGTCGTTCGCACGGCGCTAGCTCATCTGCGACTTCTGGCCCGCGCCGCCTGGTCGCGCTGCACCTTCTCCTCTCCACCCGCGCTTCTCAACCAGTCCACCACGGTCCCCCAATCCACGACTCCCCAGAGTTCCGCCACATGATCGCCGCTCCGCCAATCGCACCTCCGCTTCCCTTGCCCAGCGACCAGGATGCTACGGGTCGCACGCTCGGAGACGAGGAAATTCAGCTCGTTTCCGAAGTGCTGCGCAGTGGCACGCTGACCAGCACCAAAGGAGCCTTCGTCAAGCAACTCGAAGCCCGCTGGGCCGAACTGCACGGTGTCAAGCACGCCCATGCCTGTTCCTCGGGTAGCGGTGCCATTCACTGCGCCATCGCCGCCATTGATCCGGAACCGGGGGACGAGATCATCACCTCTCCGATTACCGACATGGGGGCCCTCACTCCCATTCTCTATCAGGGAGCGATTCCGGTCTTCGCCGATGTCGATCCCGCCACCTGCAATGTCACTGCGGCCACCGTCGCGCGGAAATTGAGCGAGCGGACCAAGGGTGTCGTCGTCACCCACCTCTTCGGCAATCCGTGCGCGGTGAGCGAAATCGTCGCCCTCTGCCGGCCCCGCGGCATTGCCGTCATTGAGGATTGCGCTCAGTCGTTTTTGTCGCATCATCGGGGGCAAATCGTCGGCACCATCGGCGATATCGGCTGCTTCAGTCTGCAGCAAGGAAAGCACATTACAACCGGCGAAGGGGGGCTCGTCATCACGAACCATGCCGAACATGCGCGCCGGATGTTCCTGTTCATCAACAAAGCCTGGGGCTATGGCGATCCGCAGCCCGACCACTATTTTCTCGCTCTCAATTCGCGAATGACCGAATTGCAAGGTGCCGTGGCGGTCGCGCAACTCGATAAGCTCGACGGGGCGGTCGCCCAGCGCATCGCCATGGCCGACGAGCTCACTTCACTGATCAGCGATCTGCCCGGCATCGAAACGCCGCTCGTCACGCCGGGCGACGTGCATACCTATTGGAAGTACTGCCTGCGGGTTGATGGGAGGGAAATTCCCGGTGGAGCAGTCAAGCTGGCCGCCGCCCTCAAGCCGCTCGGCATCTTCTCCGCCCCGCGTTACATCCAAAAGCCGGCATTTGCCTGCGAAATCTTTCAGAAGCAGCGCACCTTCGGCCAGAGCCGCTTTCCGTTCACGCTCGCCCGGCCCGAGGCCATCGATTACGACCGCGGGCAATATCCAGGCACCTATGCTGGGCTGGACGCCATTCTGGTCCTGCCGTGGAACGAGCGGTACGAAAGCCATCACGTTCGCTACATCGCCGAGGCGCTGCGAATCAGCGTCCAGCAATTGCAAGGGAGCCGCGCATGAGCCAGAAACTTCGCCTCGGATTGATCGGTGCCGGCGCGATCGCCCAAACCTATAGCCAGGCCTTCGCCAAGTCCGCGACCGCCGAACTGGTCGGCATCGCCGATACGCGCCCCGCTGCCGCCAGCGCCCTGGCCGACCGGATGCACTGCCCCGCCTTTGCTCACTACGACGAGCTCGTCGCCGCCACCGGCTGCGAAGGGGTCATCGTCTGCACGCCGCCGATAACGCATCCCGAAATCTGCTGCTCGCTGCTTGACCGGCACATTCACGTTTTGTGTGAAAAGCCCCTGGCGATTGGCCTCGACGAAGCGCGTTTGATGGTCGCGGCGGCGGAGCGCTCCCAAGCCATGCTGACGATGGCCTCGAAATTTCGCTACGTCACCGACGTGATCGAGGCCCGCTCGATCGTCGCCAGCGGGGTGATCGGCGACATCGTCCTTTTCGAAAACGCCTTCACCTCGCGCGTCGATATGACCCATCGCTGGAATAGCGATCCGACGATCAGCGGTGGGGGCGTGCTCATCGACAACGGCACGCACTCGGTCGATATCATGCGCTATTTTCTCGGCCCGATCGCTGAACTGCAGGTCGTCGAGGGGAAACGCGTGCAAGACATTCAGGTTGAAGACACCGTCCGCGTGTTCGTCCGCAGTGCCGCGGGAGTCATGGGAACGATCGACCTCTCTTGGAGCATCAATAAGGAACTGCCGTACTACCTCAGCATCTACGGCTCGGCCGGGACGCTGCATGTCGGCTGGAAGGAATCGAAATTCCGCCGCGGCGCCGATGCCGATTGGACCGTGTTCGGCAAGGGGTACGACAAGCTGCAGGCATTTGGCAGCCAGCTCGATAACTTCGTCCGGGCGATTCGCGGGGAGGAACCCTCACGCATCACGCTACAAGACGCTCTCGCCTCGGTCGAGGTCATCGATGCCGCCTATGATGCAATCTGGCGAGCCAACTGGGCACCCGTCGCCAGCGATCTATCGCGGCTGGTGGCGTAAGATGCCGGCGCGCATTCATCCGACGGCAATGATTGAAGCAGGGGTGATCCTCGGCGAGGGGACGAGCGTCTGGGATCACGTCCACATCCGCCGCGACACGCGCCTGGGCGAAGAGTGCCTGGTCGGCGGCAAAACGACGATCGCCTATGGCGTGGTCATCGGCAACCGGGTGAAGATCAATTCCAATGTCTATATCTGCACCGCCGTGACGATTGAAGACGGCGTGATGATTAGCGCGGGAGTGATTTTCACAAACGATCGCTTTCCACGGGCCACGACGAGCGATTTGTCGCGCCCGCGCTCGTCCGCTCCGGACGAGCACACGCTGCCGACCCTCGTGCGGGCCGGCGCGACGATCGGAGCGGGAGCGATCATCGGCTGCGACCTGGAGATCGGCCGCTTCGCGATGATCGGCATGGGTTCGGTGGTGACCAAAAGCGTCGCCGATTTTCATCTGGTCGTCGGCAACCCGGCCCGCAGCATTGGCTGCGTCTGCCGGTGCGGCGAGCCACTGGCCAGGTGGGCGGAAATCGCCGAACCTTCGGCAATCGCCGTGGCCTGCCCGGCGTGCAACCTCAAGTATCAAATCGAGGGCCAGCGGGTGACGGAAATCGCGCCGCCGGTGATAGCACCTGTGGCGGCCAGGGACGGGTAAGCCTCCCCAAAAAATGGCGAAGGAACGCGAATTCCGGCGGCGAACCGCATCGGAGTAATGAGAATGGAATTTGTCATGAGCGGGAAACCTCATTTCGGCATCGTCGGCGGAGGGCTCTTGGGCCTTTCGCTCGCCCTGCGCCTGGCCCAGCGCGGCCACCGGGTGACGCTGCTCGAAGGGGCCGCTCAGCTCGGCGGCCTCGCCGATGCCTGGCAACTGGGGGACATCACCTGGGACCGGCATTATCACGTTACGCTGCTCTCCGATAGCCACCTCCGGGGCCTCCTCCGCGAACTGAGCCTCGACGACGACATGCAATGGGTGCCAACGCGTACCGGTTTCTATGTCGCTGGCCGGCTGCATTCGCTCTCCAGCAGCTGGGAGTTTCTGCGCTTTCCGCCGCTGGGGCTGATCGATAAGCTCCGCCTCGGCTGGACCATCTGGCACGCCTCGCGGATTCGCGACTGGGAGCGGCTGGAGCAAATCCCCGTCGGCCAGTGGCTACGAAAGCACTCCGGCCAACGCACGTTCGAGCGCATCTGGCTGCCGCTGCTCAAGGCGAAACTGGGAGCCGCCTGGGAACGCACCAGCGCGGCGTTCATTTGGGCCACGATCCAGCGGCTCTATGCCGCGCGCCGCACGGGCCTCAAGAAAGAAATGTTTGGCTATCTGCCTGGGGGCTACGCGCGGTTGCTCGCGACCTTTCGCGAAAAGCTGCTCTCGCTTGGCGTCGAAATTCGCACCGGCTGGCGGGTGGATGCCATCGAGCCGACCGCGGCCGGCACCTTGGAAATCGCCGCCGGCGGCGAGCGGCTCGCTTGCGACCGGGTGGTCGTCACCGTGCCGGCACCGGTCGCCGCCAAAATTTGCCCCTCCCTTTCGGCGGCAGAGCTTTCGCGCCTCGAGCAGGTGGAGTATCTCGGCATCGTCTGCGCATCGCTGCTGCTCGCGCGGCCTCTGGCGGGCTACTACGTGACGAATATCACCGACGAATTCCCCTTTACCGGCGTTATCGAAATGACGGCCCTGGTCGATCCGACCCAGTTCGGAGGCCGGCATCTGGTCTATCTGCCGAAGTATGTCGCGGCCGGCGATCCGACGTTTTCGCAGTCCGACGACGAGCTGCGCGCGACAAGCATCGCCGCCTTGACCCGGATGTATCCCGATTTTTCGGCAAGCGACGTGCTGGCATTTCGCGTCTCGCGGGTGCGTCATGTGTTCGCCCTCTCGACGCTCGGCTACAGCCACCGCGTGCCGCCGGTTGAAACCTCGCTGCCGGGCCTCTTCCTGGTCAACTCGGCGCAAATCGTCAATGGCACACTGAATGTGAACGAAACAGTGCGGCTGGCGGAGGGATCGCTCGAGACCCTCTGCCAATCGCTTCCACAACTTCCCCTTCCCGCGCGAACCCATGCCCCGGCCACTCGCGAGCTTGTCGCTCGATCTGGATAACAAGTGGTCTTATCTGAAGACCCACGGCGATCCGGGCTGGGAGAGTTTTCCCAGCTACCTGGAGGTGGTCGTGCCGCGCTTTCTCGGCGTGCTCGAGAAGCTGGGGCTGCGAATCACTGTTTTCGTCGTGGGCCAAGACGCGGCGCTCGACAAGAACCACGCCGCGCTACGCGCGATTCCCGTCGCCGGGCACGAAATCGGCAATCATTCGTTTCATCACGAGCCGTGGCTGCATCGCTATTCGCTGGCCGAAATTGAGCTCGAGCTGGCCACCGCCGAAGACGCCATCGCCGCCGCGACGGGCGTTCGCCCCACTTGTTTTCGCGGACCCGGATATAGCCTCTCGGCCGACGTGCTCCGAGTGCTTGTCCGTCGCGGCTACCAGTTCGATGCATCGACGTTTCCCACGTTCCTCGGCCCGCTCGCCCGGGCATACTACTTTTTCACCGCCCGCCTTAGCCGCGAGCAGCAAGTAGAGCGGAAAAGACTCTTCGGCGAGTGGACCGAGGGATTTCGCCCGCTGCGGCCGTACCAGTGGCAAGTCGAGGGTCAAAAACTGCTCGAAATTCCCGTCACCACGCTCCCATTCGCGCGGGTGCCGATTCACGTCAGCTATTTGCTCTATTTGCGGCAGTTTTCGCGGGCCGCGGCTTGGGCCTATTGGCGGCTCGCGCTGGGCCTGTGCCGGGCGACTGGAATCGGACCGTCACTGCTGTTGCATCCGCTCGATTTTCTCGGTGGAGACGACGAGCCGGACCTGGCGTTTTTTCCCGCGATGCGGATGAAGGGGAGCGAAAAGACCGAGTTTGCCGCGAGCGTTCTCGCCGAGCTTGCCCGGCAATTCGACGTGGTGCCGATGTCGGCCCACGCCCAGGCCTTGAGCAATCGCGGACGGCTGGCAATCAGGCCGCTGCCGCCAGACAGCGCGAAACAGGTCGAAATTCCACGCGCAACCGCCACCGAGCAATCGGCCGCGGCGGGGGGCTGATGCGCATGGCCAGGCTCAAACCACTGCTGGTGCTCGGCACGCGCCCGGAAGCGATCAAGATGGCTCCGGTTGTCGCCGCCTGCCGAGAGCGAACGACCATCGATCCGGTCGTTTGCTTCACCGGCCAGCACGACGAAATGCTCCGGCAAGTGACCGACTATTTCGAGATTCAGCCCGATTTCGACCTGAAATTGCTTGCGCCGGGGCAATCGCTCGCGCAGCTTACGGCGCGGTCGCTCGTCGCCTTGGATGAGGTGCTGCAAGCGTCGCGCCCCGGTTGCGTCGTCGCCCAGGGAGACACGACGAGCGTGCTGGCCGCGTCGATGGCCGCGTTTTATCGGCAAATTCCATTCGTGCATGTCGAGGCAGGGCTGCGCACGGGAAATCTCGCGGCTCCCTTTCCCGAAGAGTTCAACCGAAAAGTCGCGACGATCACCACAACCCTGCACTGCGCTCCGACCAGCCAATCGGCTGAGAATTTGCGTCGCGAGGGAATCGCCGCCGAGCAGATCAAAGTCACCGGCAATACCGTGATCGACGCGCTGCTCGCAACGGTCGAGCGCGAACGGCAAAACAGTGCCTGGAGCGAGCGGCACGGTTATCTCGCGGAACGCGAACTGGTGCTGATTACGGCCCATCGCCGCGAGAACCACGGGGCGGGGCTCGACCAAGTTTTTCAGGCGGTCGCCAATCTGGCCCGGCGATTTCCGGCGGTCGTCTTCGTGTTTCCCGTGCATCTCAATCCGCAGGTGCAAGAGGCAGCCCGGCGACTTCTGGCGGGCTTCGAGAACATTCGTCTGCTGGGGCCGCTCCCCTATCCGGAATTCGTGTGGTTGATGGACCGGTCGAAGTTCATCATCAGCGATTCTGGTGGCGTGCAAGAGGAGGCACCCTCATTGCGGCGACCCGTACTCGCTTTGCGGGAATCGACCGAGCGCCCGGAGGGGGTCGAGATCGGGGCGGTTGAGCTGGTGGGGTGCTCGCCCGAAAAGATCGATGCGGCGGCGACCCGATTGTTGACCGACCCACGGGCATATGCCGCCATGCAGCCCGGCCATAGCCCCTTCGGAGACGGTCGTGCCGCCACACGAATCGTCGCCTGGATGGAGGAGCGGCTATGACTGGAAATTCATCCTGGGCGGTCAAAAACTGTCAATTTGGGCCGCTAATACACCGGATTAGTCGCCGATTCTGGTCTGATAAAAGTGTCATAAACCGTTTGGCATTAATGGCTTACAGCAATTCAGCGGCCCGGCGTCAATCGCCTGGGGCGAACGGCGACATTTTTTCGCACAAGTGGAACAGCGTTTGCCTTTCACTTTGGATCAATTGTAGAAGTTTTAACGATCCTGTCGAAAGATTAAATTCCCTCTATTTCTTGCAATCTCCCCATTTTGAAAACAAAATGAGGGGGACGCGGGCGACAAAATCACGCCAAACCTCCCATTTTGATAGAATGCGTAGCGTCGGCCTCGGTTGGTCCGCCGAGCCGGTCTGCGGCACACCGCGAATCCTGCCTCCCAGTCCCGCCACTATCGCCCCGCCCCACCGGACCTGAGCATGATGACGAATTCCACCACCACTGCGGTTGTTCAGCGCGCACTACGCGTCGAGCCCCGCCCGCAGCCTGCCCCGATTCAGGCGCACCCCGCGCCCCAGATCGCTGAGCGACCAATCAGCGGCACGACTTCGGGATGGCCGACAATGGCCACCCTGGTCATGGCTGATGTGTTGGCTTTGGCCACCGCGACGGCGAGTGTGCAATTCGGGCAAAACCTGGCTTTCGATGCCAACTGGCTGGCCTGCAACAGCGAACAAGCCGGTGTGTTGTTACTGCTGGCGGGGGTTTATCTTGCGCTAAGCGCTTTCCAAGGGGCGTATGCTCCATTTCCGTTGCAGCCCGCCGCTGAGTTGCGGCGGATTTTTGGCTGCGCGCTTTGTGCCGGACTGGTGGTGATTGCCGCGCAACTGCTCAACGGTCCGATATCGACCGTCGATTTAGCCGCGATCGGCGCGACCACGGTCCTCGCGGCACTGTTTGTTCCCGTGCAACGAGCCGCCTGCCGAATGCTGTTCGGCCGCTCGCGATGGTGGGGGGTGCGGGTCATTCTCGTTGGCAGTGGCGGCGCCTCGGCGAAAGCGATGCAACACCTGCTCCGCCGCCCGCACGGCGGTTTGCGCCCCGTAGGGTTCGTCGCCGATGGCGATCCTGCCGCCGCCGCGATCGATCCCGAGCATTATCTGGGTGGGCCCGATGCCCTACCCGAAATCGCCGCGCGGTACCGCGTCGGCACGGCGGTCGTCTCGACAACATCGTTCGATGCCGAAGAATTGGCGGCGCTCATGCTGCGGCCCGACACCGGCATCGCTCACTGGATCGTCCTGCCGCCATGGGGACAGTTCCCCACGCTCTGGACCCAAGCGGCTGAAGTCGCCGGCGTGGCCGGTTTGTCGGTCACGAATCGGCTGGCGACGTGCTGGGCGCGGACCGCGAAAAGGTCGTTCGATCTGGCGATCACGCTCGCGCTCGGATTGGCCGCCCTGCCGGTGTTTGCGTTGCTTTCGGTGCTGGTCCGGCTCAGCTCGCCTGGTCCGGTGTTCTATTCGCAGGAGCGGATTGGCTTGCATGGCCGTCGTTTCCGAGCCTGGAAATTCCGCTCGATGCTCGCCAACGCCGATGAGGTGCTCGCGCAGCATCTGGCGGAAAATCCCGACCTGATGGCCGAGTGGCAAGCCACGCACAAGCTGAAGCGCGATCCCCGCGTCACGTGGATCGGCTACTGGCTGCGCAAGACCAGCCTCGATGAACTGCCCCAAGTGTGGAACGTGCTCTGCGGCGAAATGAGCCTCGTTGGGCCGCGCCCGATCGTCGAGGCCGAGATCGATAAATATGCCGATTGCTACGCCGAATATGCCCGCGTGCTGCCGGGCATCACTGGGCTGTGGCAAATCAATGGCCGCAACAACACGACCTACGACGAGCGGGTCGATTTCGACGCATACTACGTCCGCAATTGGTCCCCCTGGCTCGATCTTTACATCCTCGGCTGCACGGTCAAGGTCGTGCTGCTTCGGGAGGGAGCGTATTAGCCGCGTTTCGCTATCCGACAAGCGACCGCCCCTTTTGCCCAGCTAGGATGCCCGGCGCGTTGCCGCCAGCGAGCCGAGCAGGTCGCGATAGACCACCAGATTGCCCTCGACCATGCCATCC
>JANRLS010000263.1:0-3586 GCA_033762315.1 Pirellulaceae bacterium | reverse complement strand
CCGGCGACCACCAGCAGCACGATGCCGACAATTCCCAGGCCGATCGTCACCGCGATCGTGCCAAAGAAGGTGGCGACTTTTTTCAGCGGGCCCCACGGATGCCCGCGCAGCCGCCCGACGATCGCCAGCGTCAAAGTCAGCACAAAGGCTGGCGCGACCGCGAAAGCAAACAGCCACGCCAGCGCCGGCTGCTGAGCGTTCAGCAGGCCATAGGCGATGATTCCCTCGACCAGCAGCAGCCCCCAAATCGCCCCATGCACCAGCCACGGGCGCTCGTTTTCCAGCCGGTTCATCCGCTGCCATAGTGATGCGGGGTCGCCTGCCGGCGTTGGGGTTTCGACTGCCTCGGCAACGACGACTTGATCCGCCGCTTGATGCGGCGCACCGCAGAGCCAGCAGAACCGCGCCCCGACTCGCCGCTGGGCCCCGCAATCGGGGCAGCCGGCGAAGGGAATGTCGGTGGCGGAGGTGGCAGGCATGATTGGCCCCTGGCCGGCGACTATTCGTGACTCGCACAGACGGCGGAGATCGCCGCGGCAAGTTCCGGTAGCGGCACATGTCCGTCGCGATAGAGCACGTTGTAGGCACAAAACGGAATCACATGCCCGCTCGGCAGCACGTGGTGGGTGCAGCACTTCATCACGCGGCGGACGTCGAAGTTATAAGCGTCGAGGAAGCTCGTGATCGTGATGCGGAACAGGTTTTCCGCGCCGAGCTTCTCGTCGATGACCTGTCTGAAAAAATCGTTCGATGGAAGGGCGACAGAGTTCAAAGTTCCAAGTTCAAGGTTCAATGTCGGAATCGAACTTTGAACCTTGAACCTTGAACCTTGAACCAAACCGGCCCCCTCGCTTGCGCTTCGGGCTTCTGTGTCCGGCCCGCAATTCCCCCCACAGCACGCCTGTCGGCTCAGGTATTGCAGAATCAGGTTCTTGGCCTTCGAGCGCGTGAAGCTGATGCCGTTGGCCAGGAGATCGAAATTCTGCTCGGCGTCGATCATCCGCGTGACGGGAATCGCGGTGCCGCCGGTGCGGTAGGCAATGGCAATCTGGTGGCAATTCGGATGAGCGCACGGCAGCGGCAGGAAGTCTTCCTCGCGGAATAGCCCCTTGGTTTGGGCGGCGACGCCGCGAATCACGTCGGGGAAGGTGATACGCCGCTCCAAATCGGCGGGCAGCACGTGCCGGCCGGAATACGTCGCGGGTTGAAAGCTAATGCCGGTGATCCACGGTTTGGAAAGGCCGAATTCAACGAGCGGCCCCATTTGCTCATCATTCACGCCCCCTTGCAGCGTGCAAACGAGCGTCACATGCACGCCCGCCTGGCCCAACGCTTCCAGGGCGGCCAGTTTGGTTTCCAAGAGAGGTTCGCCGCGGAGCGCGCGGTACACTTCGTCATGCAAACCGTCGAACTGAAAGTAAATCTCCAGCCGGTCTTTGTGCCGGGCAGCCAATTCGACGAGCGACGGGTCGCGCGCGAAACGGATGCCGTTGGTGTTGACCATCACATAGTCGATCTCGCGCGACAGGGCGTATTCGACGATCTCGCGGAACTGCGGATGGATCGTCGGTTCGCCGCCGGAAAGCTGGCAGACTTCGGCCCGCCCCTCGACCGCCACCAGCCGATCGATTTGCCGCTGGCAGTCCGCCAACGATAAATGCTTGCCGCCGGGGCTGCTGCCGGCATAACACATGGGGCAGGTCAGGTTGCAGCTCGACGTGATCTCCAGCACGCCAATGCACGTGTGCTGCTCGTGCTCGGTGCAGAGGCCGCAATCGAGCGGGCAACCCTTGTCCGGCAGCACGCCAAACTGGGCCGGCATCCGGGCCGGCAGGGCGAACTCCATCCGGTCGTACCACGCCACATCCGAGCAGACAAAATCCTCGCGCGTGCCATGCTGCGGGCAGGTTTTGCGGAAATAGACCCGCCCTTTACTCGCTCCCTCTCCCTGTGGGAGAGGGCTGGGGTGAGGGTCTTTCTCCTTTCGCACCACGATCTTCGCCGGCACCACCGCCAGGCACTCCGGGCAGAGCGATTGCGTAGTCCCGAGGAAGGAGTAGTCGCGATGACTGGTGTGGATTGTTGACTTCAAGCTTTTCCCCTGACTGCTTCCAACCGCTCGGCATACTCAGCCGCCATTCCTTTTACGGCCCGCACGACTTGCCCGATGATGATGCCGGTTAGGCCGAGGCTGAGGAGCGTGAGCAGTTGCACGACGGGGGGCACAGCATGCTTATCATCGAACCAGCGGCTCGTTTTGGCGTCTTCCAGCCCGACGAGCCCCCAATAGCCGAGCATCGCAGCCAGCGTGGCAAACCAAACGAACGGCAGGCTGAACCGCAACGCGGCCAAAGCGATAATTAGGAAATAGGCATAAACCATCGCACTGCCCGGCCCGCCGCCGAGCGAGGCCAAGGCGGTGAGCAGCAGCACGTCGCACGCGGTCGAGGCGAACTTGAGCGCCGCGGGAAAGATTTGCCGCCGCAGGCAGAGCATTACCGCCAGAGCGACGAGCGTCCAGGCGACGGCAATGGCGGTCGCCTGCTGGTGAAAGTGCTGCTGGACCGCGTCGCGGCTGGAGAAAACGTAAAAATGGAGCAATTGGACGATGTAAAACGCCCCGATCGCCCCGATCCGCAGCAGGTTGGCCCGCTGCTCCCCCTCATATTCCTGCCAGCGGGCGACGATAAACCATTGCCGCTCGGCCGGCGCTTCTGCTGCCGCGGTAGCCATGCTGCGATCCTTTCCCGACCCGGAATTTCGATCCGCCCGTGTGCCGCTACGATTCTCCCCCCCGCCCCCCTCGCGAATCAAGCCGGCACGCCGCAGAGTTCCCCTCTCCCTTCCAAAAACCCCCATCCAGCGAGTAACATTAATTTCGCCGCGATGCTGGGGCTCCCTGGTCCCAGGTCGAGCCGGAGGGTAAGCGAATGGCTAGCGGTCACACTGGAAATGTGATGCCCCGCAAGGGGTTGCGAGTTCGAATCTCGTGCCCTCCGCTCATGTAAGTCGTTGCGAAACAACGACCGTTATCGCACAAACTCAAAGCGGGTCGCCACTTAGGGCGATCCGCTTTCGCGGGCCTGCGGTGCAAATTGGTGCAGAGTGGTGCCAGGCGACGCGAGGCGGATGGCACCATGGTGGGCACCATTTTCGATCATCTCGGCACCACTCTGGGCACCTCGGCGGGGCGATGTTTCTGCGCTCACCTCCGGCGCGGTGCAAAGAAACCGGTCTGGTTGACGGTGCTCGACAGATCCCGCACTGGCCGCACAGTTTATCATCGGGCCAAGGTCGGTCTTGAAGAAACGACGGGCAGCCGCTGGAGGGCGTCCACCAGATCGACGGTCCCCAGGTGCGTATAGCGGTCCAGCGTCAGCGTGATCGTCGAATGCCGAGCCAACAATTGAGCGACCTTGGGCGGCACGTTGGCGGTGACCAGATAGGTAATGAACCCGTGCCGTAGTGCGTGGAAATCGCGATGTAACGCGGAGCTTTCTCCTTCGCTTCGAAGTGCCGCTGGTAATCAGCCAGATGCTTGGCGATCGGCTGTTTGCGATGCTCGTCGGTGGGCTCGATGAGTCCG
>JANRLS010000262.1:0-16369 GCA_033762315.1 Pirellulaceae bacterium | reverse complement strand
CATATTTCCCTCATCAAAAGTTTATCAGCCAATCACGGGCACTTTATTTCGCTCGCGAGACTGAAATCCAAGTTTCGTGCCGGAAGTTTCGCTTCGGATCGGTCTAACGATGAACAGCCACGCCAAACATCCAGGATTCGCAACCATCGCGCGATCTTGGCGACCCGGGTTCACGTTGGTCGAAATGCTCGTGGTCATCGCGATCATCGGCATTCTGGTCGCGCTGTTGCTGCCGGCCTTGGGTCTGGCGCGGGAAGCGGCCCGCAACGCAGCCTGTTCGAACAACCTGCGGCAGTTTGGTTTGGGGCTGCATGCGTTCTCCGATTCCAGCAAGAAGGAAGCCTTTTGCTCGGGCGCGTTCGACTGGACGCGCGATGGCGCGGTGACCGAGATCGGCTGGGTCGCCGATCTGGTCAGCCAGGGTGGCACCCCCGGCAAGATGCTCTGTCCCTCGAATACGGCCCGCGGGGCCGATACCTATCACGACCTGCTCAATGCGGACGCCTCGGCCTACTCGATGGTCACTTGCGTGCCGGTCCTCGGTTCGGCGGTAACCAAGGCGCCCGATGGCACGGATGTCGTCAACGCCTGCCGCTACATTGCCGCCGGCGGCGTGCTCGACAACAAAGGGCCGAGTACCGAACGGAAGGCGTACGTCGAAGAGAAGATTTTCAAGAAGCTCTACAACACGAACTACACCGCCTCGTGGTTCTTGGTGCGGGGCGAAATCTCGATGTCCCCCTACGGCAATATCCTGGAAGAAGTGTCGGGTTGCGGCATTAGCGCCCTCAGCACTAATTCGACGCGCGGCCCGCTGCGGAAATCGCAGGTCGATGCCTCGGGAACGCCAGGGAGCCTGATTCCGATGCTGGCCGATGGTGGCGAATCGGAACGCCGGATGACTGATCCGATTGGCGACATGGCGCCGGGCTCGCCGCTGGTGCTCCCGTTCACGCGCGGTCCGGTGCATGTCGATCCAGGGACTCCGCCCTCGACCCCCCCCTCCACGACCTTCGACGCTCCTGGCCAGGGGTCTAGCCTGTTCCCCACCATGCCC
The DNA here is from genome assembly GCA_033762315.1 of Pirellulaceae bacterium. Taxonomy (GTDB): domain Bacteria; phylum Planctomycetota; class Planctomycetia; order Pirellulales; family Pirellulaceae; genus CAYLLN01. The sequence goes on along the minus strand of JANRLS010000262.1, from coordinate 15,312 downwards.
CCGCCATCCAAAGCCACTTGGTGGGGAACGTGGACGAAAGAAACCCTGCAGGACTATCGCAACTTCGGCGTGGTCCACCGCGGAACTTGCAACATTCTCTTTGTCGATGGCAGCGTCCGTTCGCTTCGCGACGCCAACGGCGACAAACTCATCAACAATGGCTTTCCCGCCACGGGGGGATTCGCCGATGCCGTGGTGGAGGCTGATGCGACCGAACTGTTCAGCCTCTATTCGGTGGACGCGAAGATTCCGTAGCTTCGGATGCTTTCGTTTCCCGCCCCGTTCCCACACCCGACCCCCGCAAGCCCGTGCCGGCGAAAGGAGGTGCTGAAACCTCACCACATGAGAACTAATGTTTGACCCAGACTGTTCGTTCGTGTTTGTACGCTGTTCACTTCTTTTCAGTTCGTCAGATTTTTCCCAATTTTTGGAGTTTTGTCAATGAAGAAACGTGGTTTTACCCTGATCGAGCTGCTGGTGGTCATCGCGATCATCGGCATCCTCGTCGCCCTGCTGCTCCCCGCCATCGCGAAAGCTCGCGAAGCGGCCCGCAACGCGGCCTGCAAAAACAACCTCCGCCAGTTTGGCATTGGTTTGCAACTGTTCGCCGATAAAGACCCCGCCGGCCGCTATTGCACCGGCGCTTCCGATCAATCGCGCGACGGCTGCATGGACACTTACGGCTGGGTTGCCGACCTCGTCAACACCGGCACCGGCAAGCCGGGCGAAATGATGTGCCCGACCAACCCGCTGCTCGGCAGCGAAAAGCTGAACGACTTCTACGGCGTTCCCAGCTCGGGTCCGACCAAGAGCGATCACGTCACCGCGATCAGCGGCGGCTCGGATCGGTTCACCGTCGGCATCTGCGGCGCGAACGCCTACAAGGGTGGCGCTACGACCGGTTCGGGTGGCTATGCCGGTACCTCGGCGAGCACCGCCGACCGTGCCGCGCTCACCAGCTGGGCGCTCGTGGCCGATGGTTACAACACGAACTACTCGTGCAGCTGGTTCCTGGCCCGCATGGGTCCGCAAACGGCAATCAGCAGCGGCACGGTACGGACCAGCACGCTGAGCACGGCTGACACCTCGACCGGCCTCAAGGGTCTGCCGAGCACCCTCGGCCCGCTCACCCGCCGCGTCGCCGAATCGGCCAGCGTGCCGACTTCGTCGATCGCCATGCTGGGGGACGCTGCCCCCGGCGACGTCGATGAATCGACGATGAAGTTCGTTGCTGAGCAGAAGCCGAACGACTTCATCAACGTCGACCTGGGGACGAAGATCACCAAGCTCTGGATTCCCCAGGGCGCGCTGAGTACGGAAGCGATGAATGACGGTCCGGCCTTCTGGAACAGCAACAACCGCGTGTCGCTGATTCCAAAATCGCCGGCCTCTGTGCTGGACGCCAATCTGTTGTGCGATCAAACGAACGACTGCGGTAGTCCGCTCGGTGCGGGTGGTGTCGCTTCTGCAAAGAGCGATACCTACATGCAGGATACCCGCGACTGGTACGCCGTTCACGGCGGCGGCAGCAAGGGGGCAACCGCCAACATCCTGATGGTCGATGGTTCGGTGAAGTCGTTCATCGACGCGCAGGGGGACGGGTTCCTCAATCCAGGTTTCCCGGTCGTACTGGCCACGGCGACCGACGCGGATGTCGTTGGATACTCGGATAACCAGATCGAGATTCCCCGCGGAGAGATGTTCAACGGCGTCTTTCTGTTCCGCCTGACGAAGGGCAAGTTTGAGGAATAGTCGTTGTCCGTGGAGGCAAGGATCGGTGGTTCGCTTTTAACCTATTGGAACAGCGAATCGCTTGACCTTGTCGGTTAGAGTTTGAATCGATAGATGATATCCCAAGGCGGTAGGCGAGGCTTTGTTCCTCGCCTACCGCTGTTTGCGAACCAGACGAGTTGTGGGAGCGTAACTGTCGTCACCGAAGTAGTGAGATTAGGGCTCTTTGTGGGGATTCGGTATGAGCTGGAAGATTTTCTGGTGCGGGGCTGGGGTGGTCGGCGTGCTCGTGGCAGTCACCGTGTGGGCGGCATCTACAGCCACCTTTTTGTATCGCCATCCAATGGCCAAGGATGTCCGGGTCGTGATCGACCGCCAAACCGGCGCGGCGGTGGTCGAGGCCTTTCAGGCGGGGGTTGATCCCGCCTTGCGGCCCGAGCCACGGGTCCGGGTGGACGAAACCACCTACAACTTTGGCGTGATGGATCCCCAAGTCACCGGGAAGCATGAGTTTCGGATTCAGAACATCGGCGGCGGGCCGCTGGAACTGAAGTTCGGCGGCACCACCTGCAAATGCACCATTGGCGGCGTGAGCGACAATATCGTGCCCCCCGGCAAGTCGGCCACGATGACGATGGACTGGAACACCGGCCGCTACAATCCCCAATTCACTCAATCGGCCATCGTGCGGACCAATGATCCGCTCAACAAGGAGATTGAGTTCACGATCGAGGGGCAAATCCGCTCGCTCATCACGGCCGAACCGCGCGAGTTGGCCCTCGGCGCTGGGGCTCCCGGCGTGCGGCTCAAGGCCGAGTTCCTGCTCTATTCGCAAAGCTGGGACTCGTTCGAGATAACCGGCGTGAGCGGGCAACTTCCCAATCTGACCTGGAGAGTCGAAACGGTTTCGGAACTGGCAGCCGACTGGCAGGCCCTCTCGGCTCGGCGGGTGAAACTGGAATTCGACAGCCCCGTCAAGCAGGGACGCTACTCCGAGCAACTGCGGATCGACGTCAAGTCGCCCGACGCGAATGCCCCGCCGCATCATTTGTATGTACACGTCACCGGGTCGATGGCCCGCCTGGTGGCGTGGTACGGTCCAACGATCACCAATCAGGGAATCATCGATCTGGGCAACCTCACGCAAGGAAAGGGGATCAAGACCAAGCTGATTGCCAAGGTGCGCGACGACAATCGCGATTTGGGAGAATGCGAAGTCGAGGCTTTTCCCTCGTTTCTGAAGGTCAATTTCGCCCCTCAGCCGGAATCGCAAACCGGACTTTACAACCTGACGATCGAGTTGCCTGAGGACACACCGGTGTGCCAGTATTTGGGCGATCCGATCGGTCGCATCCGGATCAAAACCGGCCATTCCACCGTGGGCACGATGGAGATCCTGGTTAGTTTCGCCGTCCTGCGGTAGGACGAATTCGAGGAGGCACCGACATGTCGATCAGCGAACCCCAGACCGATTTCGATCCCTATCGCGAGTGGCTCAAGATCACCAGCACCCAGCGTCCGCTGGGGCCCTACGAACTGCTGGGCCTCGCGCCGCTGGAGTCGAACGCGGTCAAAATCCAGGGTGCCCTGCAGCGGCAAATGGCCGCGCTCGACGGCGTGCCGCAATCGGACGACGCCACGCTGTGGGAAGCGGTCCGGCGCGAAGTGACCGACGCCTACGACACCCTGATGGACTCGACGCAAAAGCAACTGCTGGATGCGGCCATCAAGCGGCGCGGTGTCCCGGTCACGCGCGCGACCAAGCCGGCGACGGCGGCCGCAGCGGGTGCCTCTGCGGCACAAACGGCCCATGCGGGACACGCGGTGACTTGCCGGCAGTGCCAGAAACTCAACCCCGTCGGCCGCCGTTTTTGTGGCGACTGCGGCGCTCCGCTGTGGGAAAGCTGCCCGCAATGCGGGTCCGAGTGTCCCGCCGACGAGCGGTTTTGCGGCGGCTGCGGGGCCGATGTCGCGGGGGGAGTCGAGCAGCAAGCCAAGCAGCTCGAGGCCAAGCTGGCCGAAGCGCGTGAGCTTTTGTCCGCCTATCGCTATGACGCGGCGATCACCGTGCTGCGAGACGTGGCCTCGGTCGCCGACAAGCGATTGGCGAAGTGGGCCGAACAGGCGCTGGCCGACATCGCCCACGTGCAGCAATGTCGCGAGGCCCAGCAGGCCGCCGCCCAGGATTCGCTCGCCCAGGCCAAGCGGCACATGGAGGGGTATGCCTACGAGAACGCGGTGCATTTGCTCGAGTCGATTCCGGAGCCGCTGGCGAATGTCGAGTCGCAAACCTTGCTCGAGCGCGCCCGCTCGGCCCGCAAGGAGTTGCTCGCGCTGGGGGGCGAAATCCGCGTGGCTTTGGAACAGAAAAAGACGGCCGATCTGCTCCCCCGCATTCAGCGGCTCTTGGCCCTGAAGCCCAATCATCAGCAGGCCCGCCAAATCGGCGAGCAATTGCGCGACAACCTCGTGAAGCAGGCCCGGCAGTTTCTGGCCCAGCACCGCTATCGCGAGGCGCTCGAGAATCTGGAGCGCATCCCCGATTTTCTGCGTACGGAAGATGTCGCCAAGCTCGTCGAAACCGCAACCGAGCTCGAAGCCTTGCTCGATGGGGTCAAGAATGCCGCCTTGGCCGACAAGCCGACGCTCGCCCTGGCCGAAAAGCTGGCCAAGCTCGCCTCGACCAGCGAAGAAGCGGGCAAGCTCAAGGCGCAGCTCGCCCTGCGCTCGCAAACCAAGCCGACCGAACCGCGGTGTGGCGGACCGAACTGGTTTCCCGTCCCCAAACGGACGCTGCTTGGCCCGCCGGTCGATTGGCTCACTTCGCTCACCCGCCTCCCGACCGCCGACGACGATGTCGCCGCCCGCCTGACCGAACATCCCGGGCAATTGTTCGTGGCGCTCGGCCTTGCGCTCCAGGGGATGGGCCTCGCCCGCGTCACGCTCGATCTTTCGCCGGAAGAGAAATCGGGCATGCTCGGCATGCTTCCCAGCCTGTCCATCGGTCGTCGCGGACCGAGCGCGGCGTGGGGGCTCGATGTTTCCGAAAGCGGACTGAAGGCGATCAAACTCTTTCAAGACCCCAAGCCTCCCAAGGGAACCAAAGCGGAACTGAAGATCGCCGCCTGCGAGGTGATTCCGCACTCGAAGCCCCTGACCCGCCCCGATGCCGAGTTGGAGCGGGGCGAGATCATGGAAGCGACCCTGAAGGAGTTTCTCGCTCGGGCCGGGGAGCTGAAAGGGTGCAAAATCTGCATCAATTTGCCGGGACATCGAGTGCTCGGTCGGTTCTATGAGCTGCCGCCGTTGCCGGCCAAAAAAGTGGCCGACGCGATCGCCTTCGAGGCCCGCCACCAATTGCCCTTCAACCTCGACGAGTTGTGCTGGCAAAGCCACACCCAAGATGCCGTCGAGGCCAAGCTGGCCGACGACCAGCCCCGCCGAATCATGGTGGTCGCCGCCCGCCAGGCTCACGTCAAAGATCGCCTCGCGACCTTCAAAACGGCCGGCATCAACGTCGATCTCGTGCAAAGCGACGCGCTCGCGCTGCACAATGCCCTGGTCCATGAACTGTACGGCGACGAAGCTGGTGCTGGGGCGGTGGCCGCCATCGACGTGGGGAGCGAAAACACCAACCTCGTCATCAGCTCGCCGCATTGCGTTTGGTTTCGCACGTTCGGTCAGGGGGGGGACCAGGTAACCTCGGCCATTGCCCGCGAAACGCAGCTCACGCTCGATCAGGCCGCGCAGCTCAAGCGCGAACCGGCCAAGGCCCGCCGCTTTGGCAAGCTCCAGCAGGCGCTGCTCCCCTTTGCCGAGCAAATGGCGGGAGAAATCTCCCGTTCGCTCGCCAACTACGTCAAGCTCTATCCTGATCATCCCGTCGAGCATGTGTATGGATTGGGAGGGGCTTTCCAAACGTTCGGCCTGTTGCGGCATCTGCGGATCGGCAAATAGCAGCCAGTCGCCGGCGATTTGACGTTTCGCAGGCATGACCTAGGGTTCCCATGCGGAGTTCTCCGCCTGGGGCCGCACCGTTCGGTGCCGGCCTGGCAGTTCTGCCGGGAGCCATCCATGAGCCGTCGCGCCGCCGTGTCTTGTTCCGCGCCAAGGAAGTGCCGCGCTCCGCGCAAGTTGCAGCGTCCCGAGCGGCTCGAAGATCGCCTGCTGATGACCGCCGCGGCCGCGGGAGACGATCCTTCCCGGCTCCTCTCCTACGGTTCGGGTTGTGCTTGCCCGATTTGCACGGGCCAAGGTCTCGAAAGCATCTTGAATGCCGGGTCGCAATACGAGCAGACGGCAACGACCGGCGGCGGCACCACCGGCCCGGTCGGCACGCCGGGGGTCATTCCCGCCCTCTCCAGCAACCCCGGCGCCGCGGCCACGCTCTTCCTCGATTTCGATGGCAATGTCGAATCGCAATGGGGAAGCTACTCGAACGCGGTCACGCCGGCCTACGACCGGGATGGCGACCGGACTACCTTCAGCTCGACCGAAATCGCCGCGATCACCGAAATCTGGGGGCGCGTCGCCGAGGACTACGCACCGTTCAACATCAACGTCACCACCGTCGCGCCGCCGACCATCGCCAACGGTGTCGCCGTGCGGATCGCCATCGGCGGCAATTGGTCCGATTGGTTCGGCTCGTCGGCGGGGGGCGTCGCCTACATCAACGGCTTCACCAACAGCGCCCCGAACGTCGGCTATGTCTTTGAAGGCGCCCTGGGCAACGGCAACGCCCGCTATGTCGCCGAAGCGACGTCGCACGAAGCGGGGCACCTCTTCGGCCTGTTGCATCAGGCGTCGTGGAACGGCAGCACCCTCGCCCAGGAATACAACCAAGGGACCGCCGACTGGGCCCCGATCATGGGTGTCGGCTACTACAGCAGCCGCGTCACCTGGCACAACGGCCCGACGAGCAACTCGCCGAGCAACTATCAGGATGACATGGCGATTCTCGCCAACTCGACCAACGGTTTCGGCTACCGAGCCGACGACTATGGCAACACCACCGCGGCCGCCTCGGTGCTCGTCGTCAGCGGCAGCAACGTCAATGTCGCGGGGCTGATTGGCCGCAACGGCGATCAAGATGTCTTCAGCTTCACCACCAGCGGCGGATCGCTCAGCCTGTCGCTGAATGTCGGCCAGTATGGACCGAATCTCGACAGCGTGCTGGAACTGCTCAACGCCCAAGGGCAGGCGATCACCACGGTCAATCCGACCACTTCGCAAGGGGCCACCCTCAGCCAAACGCTCGGCAGCGGCACCTACTATGTCGTCGTTCGGTCCAGCGGCGGCTATGGGAACGTCGGCCAATACACTCTGACCGGCACCGTTCCCGGCGTCTCGCAAACGCCACAAATCGGCGTGTCGCTCGCCGGCAGTAGCCTGGCCGACGGAGGATCGGTCAGCTTCGGCAGCACCTATGTCGGCTCGGCCGTGACCAAGACCTTCACCGTCACCAACACCGGCTCGGGCACGCTCACCCTCACGCCCATCGACGCCGCGTCGCTCCCCGCCGGCTACACCCTCTTTGCCAATCTCGGCAGCACCTCGCTCGCCGCCGGACAAAGCACCACCTTCTCGATCCGCCTCACCGCCGCCGCCGCGGGCGCCTTCGGCGGCACGATCTCGCTCGCCAACAGCACCGCCGACGGCAGCTTCGACCTGTCGCTCTCCGCCACCGTCAGCACCGTTCCCCCGGCCGTGGTGCGGACAATCGACAACGGCGCGAGCGGCTTCACCACGACCGGCAGTTGGACCCGCATCACCGGAGTCGGCCGCGAGAGCGACATGCACTATGCCAACAAGGGGAATGGCTCGTCGGTCGCCATCTGGACCTTCACCGGCCTCGAAGCGGGAACCTATCGCGTTTCCGTCACCTGGCGGCAAAGCGGGAGCTATGCCACCAATGCGCCGTTCACGGTCTATAACGGCACCTCCGCCGTCGGCACCGTCCGGGTCAACGAGCGGCTCGCTCCCAGCGGACTGACCATCAACGGCAGCGTGTGGCGAAATCTGGGCAACTTCGCGATCACGGGCAACCGCCTCGTCGTCAAACTCTCGAACAATGCCGATGCCCGCGTGGTGGCCGATGCGGTGCGGATCGAGCGGATCTACATCGCCAGCCCGGCGGCGCTCGCCGGCGGCAGCCTGCCGGGAAACACGGCGGCGGCCATTGCCGGCTGGACGAGCGGCCGCGATTTCTCCGCGCCGGCGCTCCCCACCAGCAGCCATGTCGCTCCGGCGACGAACCTGCACGCGCCCAGCTTGCCCAGCAGTTCGACCGCCTGGTCGCACGACGCGGTCCTCGGCGGGGGAAACGATTTCGCCCCCGAACTGGCGGCCCTCCGCGAAGCGCGGGGGCTGCTCGAAGAACTGTCCGGCCACGGCCTGGGGAGCGGCGAACTTCTGACGGCGATCGACGAACTGCTCGGCGCGGTTTGACTCTTCGTGAGCGGGGCTTGACCAGGTCCAGCCGGTTCGATAACCAAAGAGAGACTATGGCCGCTCCCACGCTCATCGCCGCCGCGCAAATCGACATCGCCTTCGCCGACGGCGCGAAGAACCTCGCCCGCATGATCGAAGTCGTCGAGGCGACCGCCAAACGCGGTGCCCGGCTGACGATCTTTCCCGAGGCGGCCCTCGCTGGCTATTGCTTCGATAGCCTCGACGAAGCCCGCCCTCATGCCGAGCCGATTCCCGGCCCCAGCACCGCCGCCCTGCTCGAAGTCTGCCGCCGCCACGACACGCACGTCATCTACGGCCTGCTCGAAGCGTATGGCCCGCGCATCTACAACGCCACGGTCCTCGTCGGCCCGTCGGGGGTCGTCGGCTCCTATCGCAAAATCCACTTGCCGTTTCTGGGAGTCGATCGCTTCACCACCCCTGGCGACCGCCCTTTCGCCGTGCAAGAGGCGGCTGGCGTCCGCGTCGGCATGAATATCTGCTACGACGGGGGCTTTCCCGAGTCGTCGCGCGTGCTGACCTTGCTCGGTGCCGACCTCATCGTCCTGCCGACCAACTGGCCCCCCGGCGCCCAGTGCATGGCCTCGTGCGCGGTCAACGCGCGGGCGATGGAGAACAACGTCTATTACGCGGCGGTCGATCGCGTCGGCGACGAGCGCGGCTTTCATTTCATTGGACACAGCAAAATTTGCGATCCGAGCGGCCGCGTCCTCGCCGAGGCTCCGCACGACCGCGAAGAGATTCTGTATGCCGAGATCGATGTCGCCCTGGCCCGGCAGAAGAAGATCGTCCGCCGGGCCAACCTGCACGAAATCGACCGCATCCGCGACCGCCGCCCCGATTTCTATCTCCCCATCACCGCGCTCCCGGAGGAGGAAGCCTGATCTTCCGCGCCAAAGGCTTGGACTCGCCGCGCGCTTGAATTACGATCAAAGCAGGCGGTGGATCTTCTCGCGACTCGTGCGGCGCCTCGGCCGGAGGATAGGCCCATGTCTTCCATCTTGCGGATCTCCCTGTGGGCGAGCCCGTTGCTATTGCTGGCCGGCGTGGCCCGCGCCCAAACAACTTCCGATCCGGCTTCCCAGGCGACTGCTGCTCATCTGGTCGTCCGTGTTTCCGGCGACATGCTCAATTCGCTCGTCGGCGATCTGCAATTCGAGCGCCAGGCCACGGTTCGCGACAACATCCTCGGCACCGCCGTGTTGGGCGTTGCCCAAATCGCCGGCCAGCCGCGCGTCGAGCTGACTCCCAGCCCCGACCGGGCCACGTTTCGCATCGTCTTTCGCGGCACCGTGAACGCCCAAACCATCGGCTACAACGGCCCGGCGATCATCCACAGCCGCTCCGAAACCCGCTTCGCCGCCGCCCGGCAGATCGTGTTCGATCCCGCCCGCGGCTTTTTCGCCTTGGACCCGCAGGTCGAGGCCCGCACGCAAATTTTCACCGATCAGATCGGCTCGACGCGCGGCGGCCTCCTCGGCCGAATCATTCGCCGCCGCGCGGCCCGGTTGGAACTGGCCCGCCGCGGCGAGGCGACCGAAATCGCCCGCCAAAAAAACAGCCAGCGCATCCTGGCGGCATTCGACGAAGTCACCCGCGAGCGGCTCGCCAGGCTGAACTCGCAGCCGCAACTCCGGGCGCTGGCCCTGGTGGCGATGCGTCACCTCGGCCAGCAAGACCCCACCTATGCCGCCCGCACGACCGCCGACTACGTGCAAATCGCCGCCCGCTTCGGTGCGGGCGGAGCGGAGTTCGAGTCGCTCGCCGCGACGGTCGCCAGCCCGACGCTCGTCGAATTCTGGCTGCACCATTCGCTCACCGCCGAACGGTTGCGGGCCGCTCTGGCCGAAGTTCAATCGCAAGGGGAACCCGGCGATTTTCTCAAGGCCATTCTGCCCCTCGGCGCGGCGGCGGCCGATGTCGAACAGCGCGCGCGGGACGTGGTCGAGACCCTCGCCCAACAGGCGATCGAAGTTCACGAGGCGGGCGAGTGGCGCATCGTGACGATGCCCCGCTCCGCCAAAGCCGCCGCCCTGGCCGCGATCCGTCCTGCCGTTCGCCCCGCGACTGGAACCACTTCGCGCCAACGCACCTGGACCAGTGGCCCCTTCACCGCCGACGCGGAGTTCGTCGCCCTCGAAGGAAGCGTCGTCCGCCTGCGCCGCCCCAGCGGCACCGGCACGCGCATCCTCTTCCATCAGCTTTCCAGTGCCGATCAGGCCTGGATTCGCACGCACCTCGCCAGTCGATAGGTAGGGGGTGCCCATCGCGCTGGCAAGTTGCCAGCGCGGTCGGGTACGATAAGGTTTATTATCCCGCGGTTTCGGCTGGGCATTCGCCGGCAGCCACCGCGGCGGAGGGCTGATGAATGTTCGCGCGTTTCTTCGCCCCCATTTGGGGCGCTGTTTTTATTCTTCTTTATCTCGGGTCCAGGTTCGCCGCCTGGATCGTCCCTGGCTGTGCGCATCGCCCAGCCGCATTGGGAGGTTCTTCTCATGTCCAGTGCATCGATTTCCTCCGCGCGCCCGCCCGGAAAGGCGTGGCAGTTTTCGCTCCAACAGTTGATCGTGGCGATGGTGTGTATCGCCGTGTGGTTGGCACTCGTCACTCAACTGCTTTGGGACGGAGTGGTAATCGGTTGGGTTCTGTCGTGCTGCGCCGCGATTGCCTCTGGAGCAATCCGTCGCCGATTGCTGGTGGTCGAAGCGGGTGTAGTGGCCCTGATATTGACGGGTTGTGTAGCGGCACTCTTGCCAACCTGCCCTGCTGCCGGGCCTCCCAGTCATCGCTCTCAATGCCGAAATAACCTTCGGAGTATCGCCCTCGCCTTGCAAAACTATCACGACACCTACAACACGTTTCCTCCCGCCTACATCGCCGATGCCCAAGGCCGGCCGATGCATAGCTGGCGAGTGCTGATTCTGCCCTTCCTGGAACAGGAGCAACTCTATCGGCAGTATCGTTTCGACGAGCCGTGGAACGGCCCGAACAACTCCAAACTTGCCGCGGGAGTGGAACGCTTCGGTCACCACTGCCTCTCCTGCCCCGCCGAAAAGGATACCAAGCCCCAGAGTGAAACGAGCTACCTCGCGGTCATCGGACCGGGCACGGTCTGGCCGGGGGCGACGCCGACGAATATGGCCCAAATCGCCGATGGCACGAGCGATACGCTGCTCGTGGTGGAAGTTCACGATTCGGGAGTCCACTGGATGGAGCCGCGCGATTTGCATTTGCATCAAATTCCGCTGCGGATCAACCCGCCTCGTGGACCCGGCCTGCGCAGCTCGCACAAGGGAGGCGCTCAGGCGGCGTTTGTCGATGCCCACGTCGAGACGCTCCCGAACGAACTTTCGCCCGACATCCTCTGGGGACTATTCACCATTGCCGGCGGCGAGGCGGTGGGAAATCGTTGACGGGCAGAAGCGAGCGAATAATCATCGGGCGGCCGTGGTTGGTGCAACCAACCACGGCTGGAAGTTGCTCGCGAACGCGCGGGTTGTCGCCGTGCCCGCGCCCACCGGCGACTGTGCTACTCAACGACGATTTTGAGACGTCCGATCTCGCGGAAGCCGGGAAGCGCTCGCACTTCGTCATCTTCGATTTTGCCGAAGCGTTCCTGTTTCACCCAGCTCTTGAGGCGTTCGTGTCCTGACTTATCGACGACGACAAATGCGATTTTGATAATCCCCGCACCTGGGCGGATGTTGGTGGCTTCGAACGTTTCACCAGTGAGTTCGACTGGCGGGTTCTGGACGTACCAGCCACCAAACTGGTCGCGACAAAACGCCCAACATTTGACTTCGTCGTTGACCCCGACCGGATGCTCTCCCTCAATGGTGATCGGCTCACCGGCGGCGACCCGAGCCCCGTCTTGGTGGCTCGTCACGACGAACTTGTCCGCGGCGAAGGCATGATGAGCAACCTGCACGACCAAGACGAGCGACATCGAAAGCAACAATTTGCGAAGCATGGCAATACTACTCCCTAATCTAGAGGAATTGCGCCACCCTGGAGCGGGGCAATTGAAGAACAAACGACTATCGCATCCAGGCGCGACTTCTCAATACTGGCACCAGTAAGCAGCATTTTGTGGGGATCGAAACCGGGAGGAATTTTGGTAATCAACACCTCGCGAATTCCAGCTCCATTCCCCAGACGCGCTGTCCCCGACGGCTCGGTGACTCTAAACTTCGGATAAGCCCTCAAGCCATCGGACACACAAAGCCAAAGCTGCTCCTCGCGCGGAGTAACGCCGATTCTGGACCAAGAGACGGCTATTTCGCCCGCCGAATCTGCCTGTTTCGCGACAATCGCCGGCGAACCATAGTTGACCCGTGGCCCCTCAGGCAAACACGCCAAACTGGCCTGATAGACAACGCTCCCTTCGGCAAAGGGTGGATACGCATCCCGCGCGGCTTCACGGACATGGACGAACAGTCGAACATTTCTGGTCACACTGTCGCTCGGAGCCTCGAATACAAACTCGAAGGGCACGGGCTTCGAGGCGTCGGAGACGCTGAAAAAGTGTGGCCTCAGTCGAGTGATTTGTTGACCGTCGATGCCCGGCTCTAGCTCCAGCTCCAGACTTTTCACCACGTTGGTAAAAACCTCGCCAGAAGCAAAAACCATACGCCCGCCTTCATCGACTTCCAGCCATTTGGCCGCGCTGGTGTCGATCGAACGGTGACGCGGCGAATCGTGCGCAAAGCGAATGAAGCGATCCAGATTGTTTGCCTCGACAGCTCGACGAACCTCGACCCATCCGCTCACGACACTCGCCGCCCCCAAAGAGACCACGAGAAGCAACGTTAGCGCGAGCGTGGCCACCGCGACGAAGACCGGGGATTGACGAAGTGCAGCGAAGTCAATAGCGCGGCTGGCGTGCCGGGACGGTGGCCAAATCGCAAGCCAATCTTCGAAGCGTCCCTGGCACTTTTCGCAGAACTCGATGTGCCGAGCTTCACGCGGGGAAATTTTGGCCGGCGAACGTGCTAGTTCCGGCCAACGCTGGGGCGGGATACAAGAACCTTCAAGCGGCAATTCGTCGTCAGAAAGTGCAGCCGTCAATAAGGCGAAAAGATCCGCCGGAACATCATCGTCTTTGTTACTATGCTGACTCGTCATAACTGGCCCTCTCGCCGATATCGATAATTTTCCTTAGCTTCGTTATCGCTCGTTCTAGGCGCTTCCTAGAGTCGTCTGCCGTGATGTTCAACTGCTCCGCAATTGCTTGATGCGAGGTTCCCTTCCATCGCGAAGTCAGAATGAATTGGTCATTGACATCCAGACAAGCGATTGCCCCCTTAACTCTCTTCTCGATCATTTCTGCTTCATTCGCCTGTCCCGTCTTAGCTAGAAACTGCCGGAATTGCTTTTCGTCGTCAAGCGCGAGAACTTCATCGTCTCCGAGTGAAGGCGTGCGTCGAACTTGTGAAAACATTCGCCCGGCGCAATGCCGCAATATTGTGGCGAACCATGGCAAGAGCGGCCCTCGGGTCTCATCATATGTCCTCCATCCTTTGAACGCAGCTAAATACGCATTCTGAAGAAGGTCATCCGCATCGGCATGATTGCGCATCAAGCTGAACGCGCGAGCCTGAAACTCAGGATGCATCGCGAGAAGTCGCTTCTCGAATTCCCGGTCGTTCATGGAAGGCCTCAAGTCATCCGCCGCCGAACAAACTCCTGATCGCGAGTCCGATTATCCCTGCCACGAGTACCAAAATTCCCCCGAACGCGACAATCTCGATCCTATAACCTGCGGCACCATTCGATGATCGGACGCTCGCGTTGCGTGGCTCTCGTCCGAGATACTTGCACGGGTTGCAGTTACAGCACGAGCACTTTGGCTTGGGTGATTCGCGAAATGGCTTCGCCCACGGAGCGTCGTCCCGCTTTGAATACCATTCAGGGGGATGCCTCGTTTCCATTTTGAGTCTCCGCACTTTGAGTGACAGACCAACTGGCCAGGTGAAAATAGCCCGCGACCGATAAAGGAACGAGAACGGCGAGGATGAACGCTACAATTATTAGGCGCGACGATAGTGCTTCGTGACGAAAGAAATTGGGAAATCGCAAGATGGCGCGGAACGCAGCCAACAGGACGTGCGACAAGATCATCCCCGCTCCGCAATAGAGCAGCAGCGTCAAGTTATTCGTTGCCCACCACAGGCCAATGATGCACAAGCAGGTTAGAAAACAGGCCTTCAGCAGCCCCGGTAGCAGCTTCACAAACGCATCATCCGCGCCACAACCCGCTGAACGGAACGAGTATGAAGTATTGGCTTTTTTGGCCAAATTCTTACACGGACGACAGTGGCAGCACGGACAGTTGTGAGGGGCGGTCATCGACGTCCTCGCTCTTGGCTTGGCAAAACGGCGGGAGTGATTTGGCAACGAATGGTAAGGAGTCAGTCAGATTCGGGCGCGCTGGCGGCGGATGCCGCAGCTCGGCGCTCTATTTCAGAGCGCGCAATGGATCGGCAGGCACCAAAGTCGATGTTTTCCGGCTCGTCATGCCCCCACGAGCCGATAGAACAGGTTGAGCCGTGGTCTACGTAGTAGCCGTCGGCGACGTACCTCGTGCCCTGGCAGTCGCGCAACTCCAAGACCTTTGTCAAGTCCGTTCCGCCAACTTCGCTAAGGCACCGTCGCAGCGCGATCTCTAGCGCCCAAGACACATCTTCACCGGCGAGGCCACGCTGAACTAGCCCCGGAATCGAAGCAAGGATCGCCTCGTCCGATGGCGCGCGGGCTTTGGCGGGTGTAGCACGGCCCAGCATTCGCGTTAGAAACGATAACATGGACCACCTCTTTACCAATCGCTTGCCGATGTCCTTACATGCTTTAGTCGCTTCGCATTTGATTTGTGACCACTTCTCGCGAAATTTTCCTGCAGACCGCAGGTAAAGCTAAGCCGGTCAAGGACTTCCGGCAATCATCCTAAGTGGTGCCGACGAAAGGCACGGCGTGTTTCGCTCCGCTCATACACCCTGCCGCTGGTGGGCGCAGCCTACCCTACCGCCGCTTCGGCGGCAGGCCATATTTCGCGCGCAGCTTGGCGGTGAGGGCTTGGCGCTCGTCGTAGTCGCGCTGCTCTTCCTCGCTGGCGGG
>JANRLS010000261.1:0-42429 GCA_033762315.1 Pirellulaceae bacterium | reverse complement strand
TTCATCGCATAGAAGATCGCCCCCGCTTCGTCGCGCCCCAGGTCGTAGATGGGGACGATGTTCGGATGCTCCAGGTCGCCGGTGATGACCGCTTCGGCCAGGAACTTTTCGCGGTGGGCCGCCTGCTGCGCGCCGGCCGGCTTGAGCATCTTCAGGGCGACGGTGCGGCGGATCGACGATTGCCGGGCGGCATAGACGATGCCCATTCCTCCTTCGCCCAGTTTCTTGAGCAGGTTGTAGTCGATGCGGTGGGTGGCGGTGTCGGCGACCGAACTGTCGGGACGGAGCACGCGGGGCTGGATGACCAGCGATTGCTCGAGGCTCTCGGCCCCGATGCTTTGCGACGACCCCAGGCCGCTGGGCTGGCCGCCGCTGACGATGCCCGAAACCTGGCTGGAGCGGAGCGTGGGCTGCGCGGGGGTGCCCGGCTGCGACGAGGCGATGCTGCTGTCCCACATGTGCGTCAAATCACGCACATCGGCCGGCATCATGCCGACCTGGCTGCGGAGTTCGACGGTGCCGGTGTTGGCCGACGAGAGCCCCTCGGCCATTTCCTCAGCCGACGGCACGAACTTGCCGGCTTGAATCGTTTGCCCCAGGGCGTGATAGGTTTTGTCCTTGGGCGAGACGGCGGCGGGAGGGTCGCCCGGCAAGAAGAGGCTGCTGTCGGTCGTTCCGCCAAGGTCTTGATAGGTAGCGGGTTTGTCGCCGGCGGGGGGAGTGGTGAAGAGGCTGCTATCGGTCGTCGCGCCGAGGTCTTGATAGGTGGCCTCGGGCGGCGCGGCCGGGGTAGCCGGCGACTTGCCGGAAGGGAGCGGCGGACCAAAGAGGCTGCTTTCGATGGTGGCATCCAGCTTGGGGGGAACCAGCGGATCGGCGACGGTGGCGGTCCCCAGGTCGAGGGTTTGCGCGCCGATGTCGCTGATCGTGAAGGGCTTGCCGCAGGCGGGGCACTGGGCGGGAGTCGCCGCGGTTTCGCTGAAGGCGTGGTTGCAGTGGGGGCAGGTACGCATGGTCGGGTCTCGCTAACTCGGTCAATGTGCGGTCAATCAAACGCGGCAGCGGCGCAGCAGGCGGGCCGCGCGGGTGAACGATTCGTCGGTCGCCTCGGCCAACGCCAGGGCAACGCTTTCCAGGGAAGCGGGCACGACTGCCGCGCCCCCCTCGGGGTTCGGCGGCGGAGCGGGATTCGCTGGGGCCGGGTCGGCATTGCCAGGGGCGGGGGTGGGATTCGCTCCGGGCGCGGGCTGGGCATCGAGCGGGTTGGTGCCCCGGCCCGGTTCGCGGACCGGATCGCCGATGCTGCCGCCGGTCTTGCGGAACTCCAGCACCTTGCGCGGCGGCAGGCCGGGCTCTTGGTGATAAATGCGATAGAGGCCACTGGGAATTTGGGCCTTTTTCAGCTTTTCGAGCAGGCCGGCAAGATCGCGCAGGTCGGAGAGGGGGAGCAAGGTACGGTTGGTTTCGGTGCCGTCGGCGGCGACGCGGACCAGGTAGAGCACGGCCAGTTCCTGCTCGTTGCGCTCGCCGCTGAGGGCCAGATTCTGATAGATGTTGACCGTGAAGGGGGGAGGCACATTGACCTGCGCGAGCGCGGCCCGCGCGGGTTCGCTGATGACGAGCGCGGGCAACTCGGTCGTCGTATTGATCGGCGGGTGGAAAAGGTCTTCGGACAGCGCGGTGCTGACCGATGCCGTGACCGAGTTGAGATCGACCCCGAGCGAATCGGTGAGGATAATATGCCCCTCGCGGGCGTAGGGATTGCTGACGAGGGGGGTCGGCAGGACGGTGTCGTTTTGCACGGTGACGGTCGCGACGAGCTCGGTGGTGGTGATTTGCGAGAGATAGAGGAGCGGATAGGTGCGCTCAATAATCACGCGCACCTTGCCATCGGCCGGGGGGGCAAAATTTTCGACCAGCGTGGCGGTCGTTTCGCCATCTTCGCCAACCGTCCAGCGGAAGCGGTCGCCAACCTTCAGGCCGTCGGGCTGGCCGATGTCAAGCAGGTTGAGGACGCTGACTTTGCCGTCGTCCCACTTGACGATGATCGTGAAGTTTTCGCCGAATTCCTGATTGGCGGGGCCACCGCCGAGATTCAGATCGCCGCCGATGACCACCTCGATCTCTTGCGTCGGGTCGCCGGGGAGGATGACGTCGTCGGGATTGGTTTCGGTGACGACGAGGAGGGGCGGAGCATTGCTGACGCGGCCGGTGAAGCTTTGCAGTTGCTTGCCGTCCTCGATCGCAATGACGCCGCCGGCGTTGACGAAGACCGAGCCGCGGGGAGCGAGCACGTTGCCGAGGAGGATGCTGGTGGCTTCGTCGAGCGAAAAGTCGTTGTCGGTCGTCAGCGGATTGCCATCGCTCGTGAAGGCGTTCACATAGGCAAGCTCGGTGTCGATGTCGTTCGTCTTGCCGATGCCCGTGATGGCATTCAGCGTGGCGGCAAAGCCGACGAGGTTGGCATCGGTGCCCGGGATTTCGCCGCTATGGTTGTCGGAAATTTCGCCGCCGACATCGAGCGTGATGCCGCCACTGGTGGTGCCGACTTTTAGGATCGAAATGGCCGCGCTGCCGGCTCCTTTCACGTCGATCACCAGGGCATTGGCCGCGTTGCTGGCCGATTGGATGGTGGAGGTGGTGTGTTGCGTGAACCCTTCGCTACCGGAGTTGTCTTGATTGACTTGGAACAGAATCTCCAAGCCGGCAGTCAGGTTGGCGGCCGAATGGAAGGCGATTTCCTGCTGCGTATTCACCGAGACGGTGCCGAAAACATCGAAGCCAGTGGTGCTGAAGCCGGCCGAGCGGGTGGTGACGGCGAGCGAACCGCCGACGCCGGTGCCGCTCGTGCCGTTGAACGAGGTGAGTCCGGTGCCGGCGAGTTGCGTGACGTCGCTGGCGGTTCGCAACGTGGAGGAGAAGGTGACATCGTCGGCCGTCATGATCGTCAGCTTGTCGAGGGCGAAGGTCGCGCCGACCGCGCCGCTGACGAGCACGTCGGAGGTGTGGGCCTGCATCGTGAGGTCGAATGGGGTGGCGGCGAGGCTATCGACCGTTTGACGGAAGATGATGTTTCCCGCGCTGCCGGTGCCGTTATTCAGTTCGACATCGCCGCTAAGTTTGGCGATGCCGTCGAATTCGATTCGGTCGCCGGTGGTGGTGATTTCGGCGGCCGTTTCGATGGTCGCGGTGCTGCCGATTTGCTCGACGACGCCGCGCGAGAGGATATCGGCCGCTTCGTCGAGCACCAGCTTGTGGGCCACCTCGAAGGTGACGGTGCCGGGACCGCTCGGATGCGTGTTGGTGGTGTTGGTATCGATGGCGCCGTGGATCGTCACGTCGTCGGCCTGCAGATAGAGCGAGCCGGTGGAGACCGCCGAGCCGAGCGTGAGGCCGGGGAAGACCTCGATGCTGTTGGTTCCCCCTTGGCCGGCGAGAATCGTGGTTTGGGCGCGATAGTTCGCATCGATCGAGGTGATGGTGATTTGGTCGTTTCCCCCGCCGGTTTGCAGCAGGAAGGTGCTGGCGGGGCTTGCGCCGGGGCTGGTCGTCGGCTCGTCGTAGATGGTGACGATGTCGGCTCCGCTGCCGGTGTCGATTTGCAGGTCGGCGAGGCCGGTGTAGGCGATGCGGCCACTGCCGCCGAACAGCGTTTCGGCATGGGTGAAATTGAGCTTGCCAAGACCGGCGGTGGGTCCGGCCAGCGGCGGAGTGACATAGCCCAGCGTCGTGAGCTGGCTGTCGAACCCCGCGCCGGGCACATCGGCATCCTGCGCGATGATGCGATATTGCAGAAAATCGGTGGAATTTGGATCGAAACCCGCGAGGTCGGCGAACGGGACGGCGAATTCGTAGGTGCCCGTGCTGCCAGAGCTGGGCGTGATATAGCCGCTGGTCAGATCGAAGACGAGCAGTAGGGAACCATCGGATTTGTAGAGCTCGACGGTCAGATCGTTGAACGGCCCGTTTTCGCTCCCCATGCCGGCAGGATAGGCGTTGATCTGGCCGTAGAGGGTGGTCGCATCCCAGCCGAATTTGGCGCTCGCGCCGGCAAGGTCTTGCGGGTTCTGAATCGGCGTCAGCCCGGAGAACGTGCTGGGAACGCCGTTTTGGAAGTAATCTTGCACCAGTTCGGGCGTGAGCGCGTTGCCGAAGACGGCGATGTCAGCCATTTGGCCATCGAACGAGCGGGGGAGCGGGCTCGCGGCGGCATCGTCGCCGAAGACCCAATCGCCGGTGTTGCCGGCGGGGCTGGTCCATTGTTCGGGGAGCGTATTCAGGAGGTAGCCGTCTTCCTGCCCGTTGATATAGATGTGAGCCTCGGGATCGACGCCGCCGCCAAAGTTCCAGGTGATGACGACGTGGGTCCAAGTGTTCAGCGGGACGCGGGTATTGCTGACGATGACGTTGCTGCTGTCGTTGGGAAAGTTCTGGTGGGGCGAGAAGAAGATCCGGCCATACTGGTCGGCGTGCGAGAGGGCCGAGTTGGCGTCGTCGCGCCACGAGATGCCGACTTCGATTTGCTGGTTGGTATCTTCGACGAGGGTCGAGGAGTTCGCGAGGAGCGTGTTGCGGACCGTTTCGCCGCGGGGATTGATCCAGAAGGAGATGGTCCCCTGGCTCTTGTCGAAATCGAGGGAGGGACTGTCGGCGGCGACGACCGAATCGCGGTCGCCATCGAAATCGACCGCGTCGAGGACGACCGCCGTGCCGGGGAGCGTCGGCCCGCCGCCGGGCGCAAACGAGGCCCCTTCGGTGGGGTTGCCGATGTGGAGAACGACGATGGACGAACCTGCCTCGCCGGGAGCGGCGACGGTTCCGGGGGCGTTGTCGAGACTCCAGAAGGCGACCAGATTTCCGCCGTCAGCTACCGCGTCGAGTTCGGCGTGCAGGGCCAATTGAGCGGCGGCCATGCCATCATTGCGAACGGCATTGAGCTGCGTGGTGGATAGGGCCGTGTTGAAAATGGCAACTTCGTCGAGCTTTCCCTCGAAGAAGCGGGTGGTGTCGGTCCGGTGGCGTCCCAATTGGAACGTGACGCCGGTGGTATCGAGGACTTGGGTCCAGAGATCGACCGTTTGGTCGAACGTGGCATTGAGCGCGACGGGGGTGCCATCTACATAGATGCGGGCTTGCGGACCGCCGAGGGCGTTGTTGTCCCAGGTGTATTGAACGTTGTACCAAGTCGGATCGGCGACGAAGTCGGCGCTGAGCGCGCCATTTTGCACGATGAGGGAGTTGTCGGCTCCGGCGACTCCGTCGGCCAGCGTCTTGTTGAGATAGGCAAAAAACTCGCCGCCGCTATTGTTGCGATACTCGAACTCAATCCCGTTACCGGGGAACGAATCGGACGAATTGAGGATGGCGTTGCGCTGGGTGGTCGCTCCGGGGGCAAACTGAATCCAGAAGCTGAAGGTGCCGGCGGTGCCGAAATCGTAGGCCGGATCGTCGGGAACGACGAACGTGGCGTAATCATCGACGCCGTCGAACTGCAATGCTCCGCCGATTTGACCGCCGGCGACGAACTGCGGACCGGAGGGGGTGAAGAGGACGCCGTCGTTGCCGAGGCCGCTCAGGTCGAGCGTGGTGCGGCCGGATCCTTCTTCAAACGTCCAGTGCAACAGGTTTTGCAAGGCTTGCGGCGGGCGAGCGCCACTGTCAAAGCTGGCCGGAATTTGGCTGAAATCGGGAGTGCCGGGGGTGCCTTGATTGAGGGCGGCACCGGGGGGGAGGTTCTCGCCGCCAATGGTCGATTCGGTGATCGAGAAGCGATCGCCCGTCGTATCGCGGGTGTCGTTGACGATCAACTTGTCGGCCGCGTCGCCACCGCCATGAATCGCGATGGGGAAGACGACGAAATCGACCGAGCCGAGACCGGGATCGCCTGATCCATCTCGGCCGTCGTCGTCGATGAGGAAGGTGTCGTTGCCGGTCTGGCCGTTGACGGTGGTATCGGCCCGATAGCCCAGATCGACCGCCTCGAGGGTGAAATAGTCGTTTCCCGCGCCGGTGTTGACGACGAGCGTTTTGGTGGGATCGACGAAGCGGAGGTCGGCAAAAGTGCGGGGAGCGACCACGCGGTCGAGCAGGTGGCTTTTGCCATCGCTCGCGGCGGCATCGTCGGTGAGGCGGATGTCGTTGCCGGCGGCGGCGAAGTGGAAGACGCGGTTTTGGGCGGCCAGATCGTCGAGCGTTTCGACATTCAGCCCCTCGTAGTGGATCGAAGATAGCGCCGAGACCGGCGGACCATTGTTGTCGGAGACGGGCTGATCGAGGTCGATATCGCCGGTGGTCGCGCCGGTGAACGAGTGGGTGATCGTTTGGAACGAGCCATTTTGCAGGAGGAGCTGGTTGGCCCCGCCCTGGCCGAGGAAATTCAGCTTGCCGGCGGGGATCGGGTCGCCGCGCGAGAAATCGACGGTGAGGGTGTCGGAGTCGCTGGAGCCGGTGATCGTGGCAGTGCCGATGGCGGCCCGGTCGCCGCGGAAGACGATATTTCCATCAACGGAAACTTCGGTCGTTTGGTCGTTCCGCCGGACGAGAAAGGGATCGGCGGTCGCGTCGTCGCGGCGGGTTCCGGTCGCGGAATCGGCATCGATGGCGAGATCGAACGTGGCGGTGGTGTCTTTATTGGGGAGGCCGAAGGTGTCGATGCTGGTGACGTCGATGTTTCGCAGGCCGGCGGTCGTCAGCGTGCCGGTGCCGGGATCGGTGATCGTCAACAGCGCGCCGGTGGTGCCGGTGAGATCGAATTCCAAGCGGTCCCCGGGTTCGGCGGGGAGGTTTGGATTCTGGCCGTTGATCGAGTAGGCGGTGTCGGCATTGGGGGTGGCGAGGATGCGGTCGTCGCCCCCGCCGGTATTGAGCGTGACCCGCTCCAGGCCGGCATAGTCGATGGGAATGAAGCCTTGCACGACGACGCTGTCACCATCGATGGCGACCGAATCGCTGACTCCGTCCGGCGGGGGAAGGACGAGCGAGTGCAACACGCCGAGATAAATCGGATCGGGATCGAGCGTCGCGTTGCCGTAGCTGGTAAAGCTGGCCAGTCCGCCCGGATTGGGAAGGATGGTGCTGGTCGCGCCGTTATCCTCGGGGATGACGACATTCGGGGTGGCGGGATTGGTGGACATCCGGTCGGCCGCGATCAGGTTGGCGATGCGGATGGCGTCGATCGTCTGACCGTCGGGGACGCCGAAGTCGCTGAGGTCGAAGCTGGTGGCAAAGGTGCTTTGCGCGGAATTGAACGCCTCGGCCGGCAGGTACACCCACTCGCTCCAGCCGTTGTTGGTTTGCGAATCGGTGCGGTGGACCTGCACCATGTATGCTTCGGGGGCATTCACCGTGCCGGATTCGAAAATGACGAAGTCGTCCCCGGTTTCGTTGGCGAGGGTGCGATTGCCGGTCCAGGTGAGCTGGAAGACGCTGCGGTTCGTCGTGCCGACGTTGCCGCTGGGCATATTCAGTAGCCGGGCGACGGTGGCACCGTTCGTTTGGGCCGATAGCCCGCCAATCGAGAGATCGCCATCGAATGGCGTCAAGTTGCCGGGCTGGGCGACGGGAGCGAGCGCGGAACTGCTGGTGGCGAACGCCTTGGAATCGACGAGCGCGCCAAAGCCATCGGGAACCGGGTTGCCGGGGGCGGGGCCCTCGGTCAGATGAACGAGCACATCAGGAGTGGAAGCCTGATCGAAGACGTATTCCAGACTCCCGGTAAAGCCGCTGATTTCGAAATCTTGGCTGGCGACCGGCGTGAAGGCCGATTCGACATTGACGACGAGGCGGTCGAGCGGGGCACCATCTCCCTCGACGCTAATGCGCGGATTGACGCCGGCGAGGGTGAAATTGCGCTCGATCGTGGCGAGGTCGTCGAGATTGTCTCCCGCCAGGTCGAGCGTCAGCTTTTCAACCGCGGCGAGCGTGATCGTGCGGCCGGATTGCGATTCGACGATGGCATTCGCTTCAAGCGAGAAATCGTCGGCGACCGAGAGGCTGCCGCGAACGGTGAGCTGATCGGCCGTGGCGGGATCGCCGCCATTCACGTTGATCGTTGTCGGGAGCGCGCCATCACCGAGGTTGACGGTGATGTCGTCAATGCCGCCAAAGCTGTTGACATTCAGCGTGCCGAAGCCAAAGTGCTCGACGGTGGGCTTGGTGACGCTTTCGGTCTCGATGGCAACCGTGTTGCTCTCGACAACGATGACGTCCGCGCGGGTGCCAGTAGGTGGATGGAGCGCGGCGACGTAGAGCAAATCGGGATCGAATGTAGCGTTGCCAAAAAAGTCGAAGCTGGCGAGCGGACCGGGGTCGGGAAAAGTATCGCTCTGGACGCCGGCGTCTCCGAGGAGCACGTTCCCCTGGCCGCTGAAGGCGCCACTGCCGATGGTGGTTTCGGTGCCGGGAGCGTCGATGCGGTCGGCCGCGGTGAGGCTGGCGATGCGAAGGCCATCGATCTGGTCGCCGGCGGCCAGATTGACGCCGCCGATGACGAAATCGGACAGGTCGAACGCGGTGGCGAACGCGCCGGGGCCGGAGGCCGGCGAGCCGACATAGGCCTGAAACGCATCAGCCGATTCAAACCGCCACTGGCTCCAGACATGGGCGGCATCGCCGGCGCGATGCACCTGGACGATGAAGCCGTCGGGGGCGGTGCTGCCGTTGGCCGATTCGTAAATGACAAAGTCGTCGCCGGCGGAGTTGGAGAGGTGGTTGGCGGCGTTGGACCAGCCGAGCTCGACGCCGCTGCGGACGACGGTTCCCACGTTGCCGGAGGGCAAGTTGATCGGATACGCGCCGCTGACCTTCGACGGATCGAGCTGGCGACCGATGGTGAGCGTTTGGTCGAAGCCGGCGGTGGGGGCGAGGGGGAAATTGACGGCGTTGTTCGTTGCGCCCCCGGGAAAGGCGGTAATCGCGATGCCGTCGCCGCCGGGAGGAGTGCCGACATCGAGGCGGGTGACGACATCGGGAGTGACCGCCTCGCTAAAGGTGAAGCCAGCGAAGGCGAAGAGCGGATCGGCAATGGCGCCGTCGGTGGTGCCGACCGTGAGGGTATTCGTGCCGCCGTCGCCATGAATTTGGAGATCGACCAGCGGGCTGAGGGCCGCGTCGAGCGTGTTCACCGTGACGCTGTCGTTGCCCGCACCGGCATGGACGACGAGGGAGGTGGTGGGATTGGCGAAGGTCACCGTTTCGCTGGCGCTACTGCTGATGACATTGTTGCCCGCGCCGACGGCATCTTGCAGGAGGATCGTTTTGTTGCCGACGGCGGTGAAATTGAACTCGCGGTTGACGGCACTGAGGTTATCGGTGATTGGCTCCAGGCCCAGGTAATCGATCACGAGCTGATAAGCCCCGCTAATTTCGGGGATGCTCGCAGCGTCGATGACGATCGTGCCGGTGCTGGAACTGGTGAAGTTGTGCGTCACCTTATCGAAAGCGGCCAGGTTGCCGGTGACTGCCAGCACATCGCCAGGGCCGACGATGGGGTCGCCGCCGTCGTAGAGAATTGGCAGCGGGGCGGATCCATCGGGCAGGATGAAGTTGCCGAGCGAGAAGTCGAACGTGACGCTATCGTTGCCGGCCCCGGTCTCGACGCGCAGGCCGACGGCGGCAGTGACATCGCTAAAGAGCACGTAGATGGTGTTCGTGCCGTTGCCATTGGTGAGCGGATTGCCGAGGTTGGTGGTGAGGATGCGGCCGGGGTTGGCGTCGGTGATGATGAACCGGCCGTTCGCGATGTCGGAATAGATCGTGAGGGTGTCGTTGGTGGTGTTGGTGACATCGCTAATCACCAGGTTGTTGTTTTCGTCCATTTTGACGGAAACATTGGTATCGGCACCGAGCACGACGTCGTTGCCGTTCCCCCCTTTGTAGGTCAGGCGGAAGGCGACGGTGCTGATTCCATTGAAGATGTTGACCGTCGCTCCCTCGGGCAAGCCATTGAAGGTGTTGGTCGCCAGGCCCAAGCTGGTCTTATCGATGAGCACGACTGCATTCGCGCTCACGGCGGGAATTGTTCCCGAGGTGACCAGCTCGGCATTGCCGAGGTTGATGGTTGCGCCACCGACGCTGAGCTGGTCGTAGTCGGTGCCGGGGGTGAGATCGCCATTGACCTGGGCGACAAAGAACGAGCCGACATTGAAGGTGACGTTGCCCAGAATGGTGAGGATGCCGAGGGATGCCGGGTCGGTGGTGGCAACGGTGGGCTGGCCGGGGCTGACGGTGCCGCTGATGGTGGCCGAGCCGCCGATGGTGCCGGTGCCGGCGAGGGTGGCCCCGGCGGCCAGCGTGACCGCGCTGGCGGCGGCGGTCGAGCCGTTGATGGCGGTGACGCCGGCACTCAGGGTGGTGGCGCCGGAGTAGGTATTCGCTCCGGAGAGGACGAGGGTTCCCGCGCCGGCTTTGGTCAGGCCGTTGCCGGCACTGCCGCTGATGGCGGCCGAGATGGTCAGATCGGCGGCGATACTGGTGGTGGCATCGGCCACGGTGAAGGTGCGGGTGGCCCCATTCAGGCTGAGTTGGCCGCTAATCGTGGTGGCCGCCGTACCGCCGACGGTGACGTTGCCGCCGAGCAGGATTGTCCCCCCCGCGGTCGTCGAAAGAGTCGTGCCGGCAAGCGACAAAGCTCCGGCATAGGACTGGTTGCCGGCGGCGGATGTGATGGTGACGGCACCGAAGTCGATGGTTTCGGCGGTGAGGGAGAGGGCGGTCGAGCCGGTAAACATGAGGCTGGCGTTCACGTTAATGTCGTCGGTACCACTGCCGCCGCTGATGGTGGTGATCCCCTGATCCGCCGTGATGTTGAAGACATCGGCATTGGTGCCGCCCGTGAGCGTGGTGAAGCCGCTGAAGCTGAGGCTCGCGCCGCCCGCGTTGATGATGTAAGTGGGCGTGGCGCTGACGTTCCAGGTGCTGGCGACATCGTCGCCGGTGAGCGAGCCGCTGCCGTTGCCGACGATGACCTCGAAATTCTCGAAACCGGCGAGGCTGCTTTCCGTGCCATCGAAGCCATTGGCGGTGTCGCCGGTCGTGATGACGACGGCGTCGATTTGCGAGCCTTGCAGGGTGTCGGTGCCGGGGCTTGCGCCGCCGTCGAGAGTGCCGGCGAAGGCGACATCGACGAGGAAGTTATCGCTACCCGCCTGGCCGCGCAGCGTATCGAAGTTGGCGAAGGTGACGTTGGTGTTGGCGTTGGTCAGCTTGCTGGTCGCGATTGTCCAGGTGGCTCCGGCGGATGGGCCGAGGAGGGTATCGGTGCCGCTGACGGCGTCGATCGTCACGAGGCCCGTGAAGTTGCCGCCGGTCAGGTTCATCGTGAAGGTGTCGGTGCCGGTGCTGCCGGTGAGGATCGCTTTTTCGAGGGTGCCGCTGGCGAGGGTGTCGGTATCGGTCGTGTTGGCCTTGTATTGCAAGTCGGTGAGAGACGAGGTGCCGCTGAAGGTTTCGACGAGCGAGTCGCTATCGGCACCGCCTTCGATGGTGTCGCTCCCCGCGCCGCCGGTGAGGAGGTCGTCCCCCGCGTCGCCGAAGAGAGAATCGATGC
The DNA here is from genome assembly GCA_033762315.1 of Pirellulaceae bacterium. Classification (GTDB taxonomy): domain Bacteria; phylum Planctomycetota; class Planctomycetia; order Pirellulales; family Pirellulaceae; genus CAYLLN01. The sequence goes on along the minus strand of JANRLS010000261.1, from coordinate 30,884 downwards.
CGGCCCCGCCATTGAGCGTGTCGCCGCCGCCGCCGCCGCGGAGGGTGTTGGCGTTGCCATCGCCCGTGAGAAAGTCGCCCGCCGAGCCGCCGGTGAGGTTTTCGACTTGCTGGATGTTGCCGGCGAGCGTTCCGCCGCCGGTGAGGATGGCCGAGCCGCCGAGCGTGGCGGTGATGCTGGTGGCGAGGTTCGAGAAATCGAGGTCGTCGATTCCGGTGCCGCCGCCGGTGATGGTGCCGCTGATGGCTCCGCCGGTCTGAAAGACGAACGAATCGTTGCCGGTGCTGCCGGTAAGCGATTCAATTCCCCCGAACGAACCGGTAAGGCTGGTGACAGTGCCGCCGCCGAGGCTCGTCAGGTTCCAGGTGGCGGCGGTGGTGAGCGAGCGGCTGAGGGTGTCGCTACCGGTGCCGCCATCCAGGTTGAAAGTGCTGGCGGCGGAGAGATTGAAGGTGTCGTCGCCGGTGCCCCCTTGGAGCGTGGCAAAGCCGCTGAAATTGAGCGTGGCCCCGGAAACGTAGGTTGGCGCGGCGGCGAGGTTCCAGCTGGAAGTGGCATTGAGGCCGGTCAGCGTGCCGCCGTTGCCGGTGATCGTTTCGATGCCGGTGAAGCCGCCGGTAATGTCGGCTTCGGTGCCGTCGCTCGCGGTGCCGACGAGGGCGACGGAATTGATGGCGGTCCCTTGCAGGGTATCGCCCGTGCCGGTGCTGGCTTCGCCGGCGATAAGGCCGGTGAGGGTGGCATCGATGATGAAAATGTCGTTGCCCGCGCCACCGCGGAGGTTGGCGGTGGCGGCCGAGGAAAGGCTGAAGGTGTCGATGCCGGTGCCGCCTTGGAGCGTCTCGAAGTTGCTGAACGAGGCGGTGATGGTGGACCCGACGTTGGCCGCGGTGCCGGCATCGACGTCCCAATTGAAGGTGGCATTAGGACCGGTGAGGGTGTCGCCGCCGCCGAGAGGCTGGCCGCCCCCATCGAGCAAGAGGCTCCAAGCGGTGGTGACGGCGAGGATGAGCGTGTCGCTGCCCGCGCTGCCGGTGAGAGTGGCGGCCTCGAGAGTGGCGAGGGTATCGGTGCCGTTGCCGCTAAACGAGGTATTCGTCAAGGTGGCGGTTCCGGCGAACGATTCGACGAGGCGGTCGAGCCCCGTGCCGCCGGTGAGCGTGTCGTTATCGGCCCCGCCGGAGAGAACATCATCGCCGGTGCCGCCAGTGAGGATGTCGGTGCCGATGCCGCCGGTGAGGGTTACGCCCAGGGCAAGTGCCGCGGCATTGATGGTGTCGTTCCCCTCGTCACCGTGGACGGTGAGCTGCCCCGCAAACGTGCCGACGCTGGTGAGCGTGACGCTGTCGTCTCCCGTGCCGGCATGGATGGTGAGGCTGGCGGTGGGATTGGCGAAGGTGACGCTTTCGGCGAGGGTCGAAGTGAGCTTCAGGGTTCCGGCAGCGGGGCTGGTGAGCTGGATCGTTTCGCTGCCGCCGGTGAAGCTGAAGACGCGATCGGTGGCGCTCAGGTTGTCGGTGACGGGCTCCAGCTGCGAATACTGAATCTGGCTGTTGCCGGTGATGTCGATGGTGCCGCTATTGGCGCTGATGAGCGTGTGCGAGACGGTGGCGAACGACCTTGCGCCGCCGACGATGGTGAGGCTGTCGCCGGGAGCGATGGTCGGGGCACCACCGAGGTATTGAATCGATTTGCCCGGCGCTAGGGCGAAGTCGCCGAGCGAGAGATCGACCGTCAGGCTGTCGTTGCCTCCTTGAGTATCGAAAATGATCGAGCCGGTGACGGCGGAGATGAGCACCTTGATTTCGCGGGTGTCGTCGCCAATCGCGCCGGGAATGGTGGTGGCAAAACGGCTGACGGGGTCGCTGACGATGTAATAGGTGCCGTCGGATTTGATCGTGAGGTTGTCGGCCGTGCTCGCGCCGAGCACATCGGTGATGACGAGGTCGCCGCCGACCAGTTCGACGGTGGTCGTCTTGCCCGACTGGATCGTCAGCACCAGATCGTTGCCGGTGCCGCCGACGCCGAGGTAGCTGACGACCGCCGTTTTGGTCGTGCCGAGAAAGTCGTTGATGAGTGCCCCTTCGGCCAGCACGTTGCCGGAAGCATCGCGAAAGGGGACGCTGATCGGGTCGGTGCCGTCGTTGTTGATGAGGACATAGACATCGCCAATTTGGGGCTGATAGCCGCCGACCGAGGCGAAGGTGAGCTTAGCGCCGCTGGTGACCGTGACGGTGCCGGCGACATTGAGCTGGTCGTAGGCGCCTGGGGTGTTGCCGCCGATTTCGACGGCGAGCGTGCTGGTGGCGGCGAACGAGACATTCGCGGTGTTGAGCGTGCCTGCCGACGAGCCGGGGACGAGGTTGCCGTTGACGGTGGTCGCGCCGCCGATTTTGGCGGTGGCGGGGGGATTGCTCGTGCCCCCCAGCGTGGCACCGGTGGCCACGCTGACGGCACTCGTGGCCGATGTCGAGCCGTGAATCAGCAGCGTGCCAGTACTGACGCTGGTGCTGCCGGTATAGGTGTTCGCCGCCGTGAGGGCCCAGGTTCCGGAATTCGCCTTGACGAGCGAAGTCGCGCCGGCACCGTTGGCCAGGATCGGGGCGAAGCTGTTTTCGCCGGTGTTCGTACCGGTGAGCGTCAGGGTGTGGACGGTGCCGCCGGAGATGGCGATGGTGCCTGTATTGGTGAAGCTGAGGGGGCCGGTTCCGGAGGCGTCGAGTGTGGCGGCGGCATTGGCGATGGTGAAGAGGCGATCGGTGCTGGCTGTCGAGCCGGTATAGCGGAGCGTGCCGGCGGTCGCGCCGCCAAGGACGAGGCTGGTGGCAGCCGAAGAGGACGCGCCGACGCCGCTCGCCGTCCCTCCGTTGTCGAGACTGGTGACTTCGAGGACGCCGAGAATGGTGGTGATGCCGGTGTAGGTATTGAGGCCGGTGAGGGAGAGGGTTCCCGCGCCGGACACGGTGAGCGCGCCGGTGCCGCCGGTGTTGTTGGCGATGATGCCGGCGTAGGTGAGCGTGCCGGAAGCGACATTGATGATGCCGGTGCCGCTCGCGCCGGTCGGGCCGAGGGCGAGGCCCCGGTTGGCATTCAGGGCGAAGTTGCCGGTGGTTTGCAGCGTGCCGCCACTAATGACAAGGTGCCCTGGCGTGGCGCTGGCAGGGGCCGCGCCGAGATTGGCGTCGGACGCGATGGCGAGCGTGCCGCCGGTAATGGAAGTGGAGCCGGAGAAGGTGCTCGTGCCGGAAAGAGAGAGGGTACCCGTGCCGGACTTGACGAGCGAGCCGGTGCCAGCGGCGTTGTTGGCGATAATGCCGTCGTAGGTTAGCGTGCCTGTGGCGACGTTGATCGTGCCGGTGCCGGCGGCGGCGGCGGGACCGAGGGCGAGGCCGCGATTGGCGTTCAGCGTGAAGCTGGCCGAGGTTTGGAGCGTGCCGCCGTCGAGGACGAGGTGTGCGGCGGTGGGCGTGGCGGGTGCCTGGCCGAGATTGCCGTCGGTCGAAACGATGAGCGTGCCGGCGGTGATGCGCGTCGGGCCGGTGTAGGAATTGGTGGCGTTGGCGAGCGTGACGGAGCCGGCGGTGCTCTTGTTCAGACCGACATTGCCGCCGAGGCGCGCCGTGACATTGGCCGAAGCAGCTTTGAAATCGAAGTCGGAGGTGCTGGTCAGCACGCTGGTGGCGCCGGTGCCGATGATGGTGCCGGTGGTCAGGGTGACGCCGGCGACCTGCTCGGTAAAGGTTTGGATATCGAGCGTCGCACCGTTGATGTCGAGGAAGGTGTTGTCGTTGATCTGGTTGTTGCTGGTCAGTCGGAAAGTGCCTCCATCGAGGCGAATGGTGCCGGTGCCGGCCGAGAGAGCGGCGATGTTGGCGGTGGCGACAAGCAGATATTGATTGGCGTTGCCGCTGGTGGAGCTGCTCAGGCTGCCGACGGCGAGACGGAGTGGAGTGAAGACCGGCCCCGCGCTGGTGGAACCGAAAATGCCGCCGGAACCGGCTGAAAGGGTAAGTGCGCTGGCGGTGATGTCGGTGGTGGTATTGTTCGACGTGATGCTGCCGGCGAAACCGGTGGTGATCGACAGGTTGCGACTGGCCGAAACATTGAGGGCGAAGGCCCCGAGAGCGACGTTGCCCCCGGTGACGAGGTTCAGGTCTTTGTTCGTGGTGGAAGTCGCCGCCGTGAGCGTGAGATTGCCGCTGCCGGAATCGCCGATGTTGAGCGTGGCCGCGGTGACGAGGCCGAGCTCGGCACTGGAGAGTTCGAGGATGCCGTTGCCGAGGGTGTCGGCGGTGGTTCCGAGGTTGATGAGCGTGCCGGCGGTTTGCTGCTTGATGGTGACGGTGCCGGCGGCCGTGGAGTTGAGCGCGGCGGTGCTGGCGAGCGAGAGGTCGTCGGTGGTGACGGCGAGCGATTGGCCGGCGGTTTCGAGGCTCGCGCCGGCGGCGAGCGTGGTATTGGTCGCGGTGATGGAAACCGTGCCGGTGCCGGCCGCCTTCAGGTTGGCACTTGCGCCGACGGCGACGGTTTCGCTGTTCACCGTCAAGCTACTGCCGCTGGCAAAATTGATGTCGGCATTGAGGTTGACGGTGTCGGTGCCGGCATCGCCGTGGATGGCCAGGCTGGCACCGTAGGCGGCATCGACGGAGGAGATGGTGAGCGTGTCGTTGCCGGTGCCGAGATTGACGGTGAGCGAACTAGTGGGATTGGCGAACGTGACCGATTCGCCGAGGGTCGAGTCGATGGTCATCGCCGAGCCGGCGGCATCGACGAGCGTTACCGTTTCGGCTCCGCCGTTGAAGGTAAAGACGCGATTGGTCGCGCCGAGGTTGTCGGTGATCGGCTCGAGGCCGGTGTAGCTGATCAGGCCGTTGCCCGAAATGCCGATGGTGCCCGTGCTGGCATTCGTGAAGGTGTGCGCGATCGAGCCGAACGTCCCGCCGCCAGTCAGGCTGAGGCTATCGCCGGGGCCGGTGGTCGGATTGCCGCCGTCGTAGCTGATTTGCTTGCCGAAATTGCCGAGCGAAAAGTCGAGGGTGAGCGAGTCGTTGCCCCCCGCCGTATTGACGCTGATTTGATCGCCCGTAACCGCCGAAAACAGCACTTCGATCGTGTGCTGGTCGGCGCTGGTCGTCGCGCCATCGATGCTGGTGCCGAGCAACTGATTCGGGTCGGTGATGACGAACTTGTGGTTGGCGGAGTTCGCATCGGTGGTGTCGGCCTTGATGGTGAGAGTGTCGGCGTGGTTCGTGGTATCCGTAATGACCAGGTTGCCGCTGGCGTCGAGGGTCAGCATCGTGACCGGCGTGCCGCTGAGGACCAGGCGGTTTTCGAGCGGCTTGACGAGGAGTTGCGCGGAGAAATCTTCCGCGAAGCGCCGGCGAGCGCGGCGGCGCTTGTGAGGGGCGGAACGACGCTTGTTCGAAAGCCAGCCGGGAAACTTCATGGGCACGCCCCCCACCATGTGGGCATTGGGAATCTTGCGGGAATCCGTCCCATGATACCAAGACCACGCAAAATGCACCGCTAAAGTGCGGGGTTTGCCGAGGATTCCACGGATTACGGCTGGTGCGGTGATAACGGCTGTCTGGCTTGTGGGGGCACCGATGGCAAATCTGATACGGGCGGCATTCCGGGGTCGATCAATCCAAACGTCACAACTGGCCTGCGAGACAGGGAGAGTCCGATGACTTTGCGGATTTTGAGGCTGACGACCGCCATGGCCGCCGCCTGGCTGGCCGTGGGGGGGAGTGGGCCGGTCGCGGCCGCGGTGCCGGCACCGGTGGAGGTGAAGGACGCGCGAAATCCCCTGGAAATCAGCCCAGTTCCACAAGTTCCGCTGGAGGTGCTCCCCGTGTCGGCGCGGGGCGAAATAGGGCCGCGGAAGGTGCTGCAGGCGACCGGCGTGGTCCCGGCGACCCTCAACCCGCAGTTTTTCCGACCCGTGCAGCGAATTGCGACACAAATTGCCCCACCTGCGCCGCCGCCGCAAATTCCCTCGCCGCAAATCCCTATGCCGGCAGTGCCAATTGCGGCTGCCGAGCCGACGCAGCCGGCGGCACCGGTGAAAACCGCCGAGCCAGCGCTCCCCCAGCCTGCCGAAACGCCCCCGCAGCCGACTGAAACCGCGCCGCCGAAGCCCCTTGCACCGGCGGCAGTGCTGCCCGCGCCGGACCCCCAAAATCCGATCCCCAGCGATCCGCTGCAACCGGCTGAAGTGCTTCCCGCTCCGAATCCGCAGGCCGAAGCGGCCCGGAGCCAGCTACTGCCCGACGAGCGTTCGATTCGCAAGCTGACGATCGAGATCGCTCCGCAAGCTGGGGTAATGCCGCAAAACATCGCCGCCGAGCGATTTGACGAGAAGTACGACGCTTATGCCTTTCGCCCGTGGGAAGCGCAGATTTATTACTGGGACGCCCCCGATTTTTGCCATCGCCCGCTCTATTTCGAGCAGGTCAACCTCGAACGTTACGGCTACACGCACTGCCGGGCCCTCGCGCCGGTCGTTTCGGGAGCGCACTTTATCACTTCGACGCTCGCCCTGCCTTACAACATGACGGTCCATCCGCGGCGCGAGTGCATGTATCCGCTGGGGTATTACCGTCCCGGCAGCCCGGTTCCTTATCAGTATCAGTGGCCCGAATTCCAGGTGAAGGCGGTCGCCGTCGAAGCGGCGGTGGTGACGGGGCTGATCTTCTTCATTCCGTAGCGCGGCGGGATTCGCACCGCGAGACCGGAACGAGCGCTGAAAAGTGACCAGACTAGTCACGGCGGGAAAGAATTTTGGCGCGACTTAGGGCGAGGGGCGGCGGCGCAAGTCGTGGCGGTATCAGAAGCTATGGCGAGCGGCGGCGACGTAAGTCCGTGCTGGGCCAGAAATCCGCGCGCCAGTTGCTTGACGTGTGGCGGTTTCTTTCAGATACTCACGTCATGTTTGTATAGGTTTTCAGCCAAGCGGAGCATTGACCACGGATGACTCGGAAAACACGGATGATGGTGAGAGAGAATGCGGGGTAGTTTGGTGGCGATTTCGATCATCGGTGTGAAGCGAATTTTACAGAACAACGGCGAGGATAATTGCTAACAGAATCGCCTTTATGGGGGATAAAAATACTAGGTTTCCAGAAACCCCCGTGTGGTGCCCTAATGGAAACTAACCAACCCCGGATTGGCCCCTTGGTGGGGGATTCAAGTGCGGCCGATATTTCGATGCAAGCCATTGTAAGAGCAAGAGTTACGGCGATTCTGGGGGACGGAACATCGGCCTGTTCTCGGATCTCGGCAGCGAGTGCAGGTTGCCACGGGGGTGAGATTGGTGGAAACCATGCGTAAGTGCTTTCCTGATCGATAGTTACCGACGATTTCGCCCCGAATTTGGCCTGGTCCGGTGGAAACCAAGCTCGAACGACCGCTCGAAAGGTGGTTTGGTGCAGGTTGGTTTGACTTCCCCCGCTGGATACCGACAATGAACCACTGGGGCAAGCGGCGGAGGAGCTTCTCATGGGCCATCTCTGGGGCGTCCATCGTATGCGCGGATGGGCGAATAAGGCTGTTTGGATCGGGCCATTGCGGGCGGGGATTATTGTCGCGCTGATTGGCCTTGGCGGCCTTGGAACGAGCGGGCTCGCTGCCGAGACCATCACGCTGAAAAACGGGATGGTGATCGAAGGCTCGTTCGATAAGCTCAGCGTCATCGGCGCGAACCCGCTCGGCGGGAATGGCCCGAAGCAAATATTGCTGTGCGACGATCAACTCCGGCGCATCTTTGTCGGCACGAACCAGGTCGCGACCGCCCCGGCCCCCAAGCCGGCGACGACGATCGATAAGTTCAACATTCCCCAGCGCGTCGCCGTGGCGGGCAGACACGTGGGGAGTGTCGGCCCGATCGTGCGGGTGACGCCGTTCGACGAATGGGGTCGCCGCATCTTCTCGATGAACTCGACCGAGGGGATTATCGACATCGTGCAGGGAATCACCGAGATCACGCCGACTTGGACCAAGGTCGAGGCGATTCAAGGAGCCGATTCGTATATCTGGACGATGAAAATCGCCACGAGTTCGATCCCCCGCGAAACGCTCAACAAGATCCTGTATCACCACATCAAGCCCGATAAGTCGGAAGACCGGCTGAAGGTGGTGCGGTTCTACGTGCAATCGGAGCGCGTGCAAGATGCCCGGGCCGAAATTGCCCAGGCGATTGCTGATTTTCCCGACCTCGCCGCTCTCCGCCCGGTCGCCGATTCGCTCACGCAGATGGCGGCCAATCGGCTGATCAAGGAGATCGAACTGCGGCGCGATGCTGGCCAGCCGGCCTTGGCCATCGCCATGCTCGACCGCTTTCCGGGCGATGGCGTGGCGGGGGAAACGCTGCTCAAAGTGCGCGACATGCTGGCCGATTTCCGAGCGCAGGAGCAATCCGGACAAGAGCTGATGCAAGCGCTCGACGCGCAGCTGGCCCTGGTGAAGGACGATAAGGCGCGGGCCGAACTGACGCCGATCATCACCGAAATCAAGTCCAACCTGACCTATCACACCATCGACCGACTGGCCGATTTTTCGCGGCTCGGCGGGGACGCGGCACTGTCGCCCGAGCAAAAGCTGTCGCTGGCGATCAGCGGTTGGCTGCTCGGCAGCGGGGCGGGGCTCGATAACCTGGCGGTCAGCAAGTCGCTGGTCGAAGTGCGCGACCTCGTGCGGCAATACCTGCTCAGCAAGCGCAAGCCCGAGCGGGACGCGATTTTGACGAAGCTCTCGTCGCTTGAAGGGGGCACGCCGGCCTATCTGGCCAAGCTGATTGCCCACATGAAGCCGCCGCTCGACGCCACTCCCGCCGCGTTCGTGCCGGTCGATCCGGGCGACCTGGAGGCGGTGCTCGGCCCCAAAGCCCCGGCCGCCGCTGGGCCTGCGCCGGCTGGTGGCGCTGCCGTGCCGGCTGCCCCCCCCGCCGCCGATCCGAAGCCGTGCGACGATGAGGGTGATAAAGGGGACGCAGATAAGAAAGGGGGCCTGCTCGATGCTCCCGCGCTTCCTAAGCTGCCGGTGCCGGGGATCAAAAAGCCCGCCGACCCCGTGCCGGTCGCGGTGGCGGTCGATCCCAAGCCCGCCGCGCCAATCAGCACCGGCATTCCGGGCTTTTTCGAGCTGACGACCACTGGCCTGCCAGAAGAGCCGGAGATCAAGTATTGCGTGCAGTTGCCGCCGGAGTATTCACCGTATCGCCGCTATCCGTGCGTGGTAACGCTCTGCGGTTCGGCGACGACGCCCCAGCAGCAGATCGACTGGTGGGCCGGCCAGTTCAACCCCGAACCGAAGGCCCGCTATGGGCAAGCGACGCGGCATGGCTACATCGTGATCGCCCCGAAGTGGAATCGCGAGCACCAGCGGAAATATGAATACACGGCCCGCGAACACGCCGCCGCGCTCTATTCGCTGCGCGACGCGAGCAAGCGATTCGCCATCGACACCGACCGGGTCTTCTTGAGCGGGCATTCGATGGGGGGGGACGCGGCGTGGGACATTGGCCTGGCTCATCCCGATGTGTGGGCCGGCGTGATTCCGATCGTCGCCACCGCCGATAAGTACGTCACGCGCTATTGGGAAAACGCGGCGTATTGCTCGTTCTATTTCGTGTGCGGCGAGAAGGACAGCAACAAGCTGGCCCTCAACTCGGTCGATTGGGATCGCTATCTCCGCCACACCGGTTACGACACGATGATCGTGCAGTATCAGGGGCGCGGGCACGAGCATTTTCACGACGAAGTGCAGGAGATTTTCAAATGGATGAACCTCCACGTGCGGAATTTCTTTCCCCGCGAATACACCACGTACACGATGCGCCCGTGGGATAGCTTTTTCTGGTTTGCCGACGTGAGCAAGCTGCCGCCGGCGTCGATCGTGCTGCCGGCCGAGTGGCCGAAGACCGCCACGCCGTGCAAGGTGGATGTGCAGGTGCTGACGTCGAATGCCGTGCGCGTGACCACCGGTGCCGATAAAGTGACGGTGTGGCTCGCGCCGGAGATCGTGAATTTCGAAAGCAAAGTGACCGTGACGATCAATGGCCGCCGGCAACTGAACATTACACCGAGCAATCAGGTGTTGCTGGAAGACGTGCGGACCCGCGGCGACCGCCAGCATCCCTTTTGGGCCAAAGCCGAGAATTGAGCGCATCAAGGGGTCGGGAGCGATCCTGTTCGGCACGCCCGTTGTGCACCATGATGGTCGATGATTTTGTCGTTTGTTTTGGCAGGTTGCGGGACGGCGGGGGACGAGCCGGTAGTACGCGAGCGTGAAGTGCGCGAGGGACAAGAATCTCGATCGGGTGCTGCCGCTGAGCTTGGGGACCAACCGCAAACCAAGTTTTCCGCACGGATGAAATGCTAGCCGTAGCTCTCGCGGTGAATCTGCTTGGGGGGGACGCCGATGGCGGCTAAGGCGGCGAGGGCGGATTCGAGAAAGCGGGGAGCGGGCTGTTCTCCCTTGGCGCGGGCGGCGTCGCGGTCGAACTTGGTAATTCCGGGGCCGCAGCAATAGACATGCACGGCGCTCGGATCGGGGACGAACTCGCGTAGCAGGGCCTCGCTGATGCGCCCGCTGCGGACGTTCGGCCCGACCGACGAAACATTCGGCTCGCGGGTGAGGGAGTGGACGACCGTTAGTTTGTCAGGATGCTGGGCCGCGAGTTGATTAAGGTGCTGACCATAGATCACATCCCCCCAGGTTTTGTTGGCGTCGATGACGATATGCTTCAGCTTCGGCCGCTCGGCAAGACAATACTTGATGATGCTGTAGTTGGGGACCACGCCGCTGCCGGCACAGACATGCAAGATCGTGTCGGTTTGCGACTCGATGTCGGCCGGCAGCGTATAAGGACCAGTGAAACCAGTGATTGGCAGCCGCCGTCCTTTTTGCAGCCGCCGCACAAGTAGCGGCGAGAGGAGGGGCGGAAATTTTGTCTGCCCGCTCACGTAGCGTTCTTCCTTGACGGTGATCGCGAGGTATTTCTCTTGCGGAGCCGAGGCAATCGAATAGGCCCGCGGCGGCTCCTTTTTGCCCTTTACGTCCTCCAGATACGCGGTGAATCGCTCCAGCTCGGGAAAATCGTGCGGGTCGATCGTGAGGAAGTGACCCGCCTGATATTCGAGCCGGTCGTTGCCGGTGAAAAAGACGATGGTGGTTGTGTCGTGCGTTTCGAAGATCGTGTCGGCCACCATCACTTCCAGCTCGCGAATGCGGCGGCGCTGGGGCGGAGCGGCTTCGGCGGGGTCGAGGATACTCATGATGGTTAGCGGGGAAAGAATGCACGGAGTCGATGGGAATGGCTCGGATTCTAACGAACGGCTCGCGGCGGTGGTAGCTTCGCCCCCTTGACGCGCCCGGGAGGCACGCGAACAGCAGCCTTGCTTCCGCATTGGTGGCAGCCTTTAATCAAAGAGGGCCGGCAGGCATCCGTAAGCGAGGCACAACGTGCAGGCGAGCAAATTCCGATGGGTGGCGGGATTGAGCATTCTGGCGGCTCTGTTGGCGGGCTTCTCCGTGCTGGGACAAGACGGTGACCGCGACAAGGACGAACGGGACGACAAGGAAGCTCCCAAAACGCGCCCCTTGCCGGACGACAAACGGCTCCTGCAACTGCATCTGGATTTCGTCAAAAAGGCCGAGCAGCTCGGCAAGGAATACGAAGCGACCAAGGAGTGGGGAAAGGCCCGCGCGGTTTACGAGGAAATTCTGAAGCTGGTGCCGCAATACAAACCGGCGAGCGACCGGCTGGCGCAAATGCTGGCCCACGAGGCGGCGGCCAAAACGGCCATCGTGATGGTCAAGGCCAACGAAGGGTGGCAAGACAGCGGCATCGAGCTTTTGGCCGGCAAGCCGGTGACGCTCGTCGTCAGCGGCACCTGGACCTTTCGCCTGGAGGTGGTAACCAATTCCGATGGACTCGTCATTCCCAAGGAGCTGCGCGATTTCAATCCGGGCTGCCTGATCGGCATGATTCCCGAAACCGACGGCAAGGCTAAGCCGTTCATGATCGGACCGGGGACGCAGTTCATGGCCGAGAAAAACGGCCGCCTGTTCCTGCGGATGTACGACACCGATCCGAGCGACAACCTCGGCTCGCTCAAGGTGGAGGTGCGGGGGACATTCGGCGAGGCGAAGTAGCTCAGGCCGCGAGGGGGCGGTTCTCCGAGCGCGGGTTCGGTCCGCTCTCCAGCTTTGCCAGCCAATTCCCCAGCGGGTTGCCGCCGCCGAGCACCGCGCCGACGAGGCAGCCGAGCGCGGCCCCCGCCAGCACATCGCTGAGAAAATGTGCCTCGCCATGCAGACGCTGCGTGGCGGCGAGCGCGGCGAGTGCCACGAACAGCCAGCGGCCACGCGGATAGAGCGCGGCCAGGCCCACCGCCAGCCCCATCGCCGTGGCGGCATGGCCCGAGGGGAACGACTGCAATTTGTGCCCATATTTGCCCGCCGCGCCCGCGAGCGCATCGCCATGCCAAATCGGCAGCCAGCCGGCAAACGTCTGACCGACGGCACCGTCGAGCGGGGCATGTTCCGGTCGCCAGCGGGCAATCAGCAGCTTGATCGAATCGGCCAAGAGTCCCGCTCCAAACGCCGCCAGCGCCAGTCGCGGCGCGACGCGCCAGCCGCGCGGATCGAGCACCGCCGCCGCTAGAACGATCAGCAGTACCGAGCCTCCATAGCCAAACGCCTCTCCCAGCCGAATGAACCGCGCGAGGTCGCCGGGAATTCCCCTGCTGGCGTTGGCGGCATCGATCCAGCGTGCCAGCGGCAGATCGACAAGGAGCGCCGCGGCTGCCAGCATCGCTAGCATTGCCGCCGCCGCGAATAGCCGCGCCGGTCCGCCGGCGGAAGTAGGAACCAGGGCTGGCCGCAGCGCTTTCAGGGGGCTGGTTTGCATGGTGCGGGATTCTCCGACAATCTCTCAAAAATGCCAAGCCAAAAAATGCCCAGACGAATCGTCTGGTCCGGCTGCCGATGATGTGCTATATCCCCCGCCACGGTTTTTTGCCGCCCGAGAGCACTTATGCACGCAACTCGCCCATCTCGCCGCTGGCTGCCGATCTTCGCCGGTCTTGCCGCGAGTTTCGCCAGCCTTGCCGGCTGTGCGGATGGCCTCGTGCCCGAGGTCCGTTCGCTCAATCCGTGGATTCGCCAGCAATGGGCTCAAGACGAGCAATTCGGGCCGACTTACCACCGCAAAGTGGCCGATCTTGCCGCGCTGCGGTCGTCGTCCGCATCGCTCGCCGCGCCAGAGCAAGAGCGGGTGGCGCTCGAACTCGCCAAGCGTTTGCAAGATGAGCAAAACCCGGTCCTGCGATCCGAGCTTGTGCGCACGATGGGGGCGCTCGCCTCTCCTACCGCGATTTCCACGATCCAAGCCTCGCTGACCGACCAGCATCCGCAGGTGCGCATCGCCGCCTGCCGGGCGCTGGGGCGAAACTCCAGCGAGGAAAACGCCCAGGCGCTCGGCAACGTGCTGACGTCCGACAGCGACCTCGACGTGCGGATTGCCGCCGCTCGGGCGCTCGGACAATTGACCGATCCCGCCGCGATTGGTGCCCTGCGTCCCGCGCTCGATGACAACGACGCGGGGCTGCAACTGGTGGCGATGGAATCGCTCCGCACACTGACCGGCCGGGGCCAATATGGCAACCACGTGCCGACCTGGCGCGAGTATCTCGATGGGGGCGATCCGAGTCCTCCTCCCGGACCTTCGCTGGTCGAATCGCTGCGGAAATATAGCTATTGGTAAGGGAGGGGGAGAAGGGGGAAGACCCTGGCTGGCGCCGCGGGCTTGTTTGGGAGCGGGAGCAAGTCGGCCAATCTTTGCTTCCATAGCCTGCCTCGGGCCGATAAACTAGGGGAGTGCCGTCCGGTGGGGCAACGTCGAGCGGCCGTTCTTTGAGGAGGCCTGTTATGGCCCATTCCCTGTTGGTGTTGGCGGTTCTGTGGGGAGCCGATTCTCCGGTCGAGCCGAAGCTGGCGGCGAAACCACCTGCCGCGGTCGAACGCCCGTATCACGAACTGAACTCGGCGATTAGCGAGCTTTTTAAGCGCGAGGCGACAAGCGCGAATATCGCCGGCCGGGCCGCCACCGTTCGCGAATTGTGCGCCTTGCACGGCGAAATCGTGGCCGATCCGCGCTATGCGACTAGTGACAAGCTCAAGGAGTATCGGGCCCGCATTTGGAGCCGCCTCGGCAAGGTACAAACCGAGCTCAAGCAGCAACTGGCCCGCTCGAATAGCCCGGCTGATCGGCTGGCGGCGGAAAATGCGGCCCTCGTTTCGGCGGCCGATCCGGCGGCGCTCGTGGCGGCGGAAAGCCTGGGAGATGCATTATCGCTGCTTGATCAAGCGCAAGGGGGGCCGGGATCGCTGCTCGCCTTTGGTGGCCGGGCGGTGCCGGGCGATTGGGGTCCGGAGCTGGTCGATCTGATCGAGCGGACGATCAACCCCGCCTTTTGGGACGTGCAAGGGGGGCCGGGAACCATCGTTTATTATGCTCCGCTGCAATGCCTGGTGGTGCGGGCCACGTCGGAGGTTCACGGCCGCCTTGGCGGACTGATGGGGGATTTGCGGGCCGCGGGAAGGTAAGATGGAGGCAGTCTGATCGGCCTGGTCCCTTGTCCGGAGAGCGTCGTGAAACCCGTTTTGCAAGCCCTGCTGCTGGCCGATCATGTTTACGAGGACCGGACCGGGAAGAAGATCATCGCGGGCACCTTCAGCCGCTTGTGGTTCAAGAAGGTGCCGCCGCCGCAGGAGGTTGCTGGCGAACGGCGGATGCCTTTGCAGGGGGTCACGGTCGCTGGGTCTCCGTATATTTTCATCAGCCTGACCGAGCTGCGTGGCCGGCAGAAGTATGTGTTGCGGTATGTCAATCTGGAAACCGACACGCAGATTTTTCAGGTCGATTTCGCGGCCGAGTGCGACAATCCACTGCAAACGGTGGAAGTGGTGATTCCCCTGCCGCCGCTTCCTGCGGCCAAGGCCGGAGCGCACGCCTTCGAACTCTTGTGCGAAAACGAGCCCATCGGCTCGCTGCGAATTCTGGTAGAAGAAGCCCCGTAGCCCCCCTTGGCTTCGCTGGGCTGGCGAGCTTCCTTTGCAGCGGAAGGAAGTTGTGGGGCCATCAAGACACTGATCACGCTAGCTGGCCAACCTTGCGATCCCATCAGGCAAGCTGGCAAAGCCCGCCAATGGAGCCCATCACGAACGTAGATCGACCGAGATCGACCAGCCGCTAGCCGCGGCGCTCCTTGTAGCGCTGGCTGGCGCGGGCCAAGATGCGGCGGTCGGCATCGGTGAGCGAGGCTTCGCCCGATTGCGAGATTTTCCGCAGCACCTCATCCACTTGTGTGTCGAAATCGCGCTCCGCCGCGCGACGCGGACGGCGCGGCTCGACGGAGTCCTCCCCTTCGGCCCGCGCGAGATTCGGCCGCGGAATCTTATCGAGCCACCCTTCGAGCTGGAGATTAAATTTCCAATAGACAAAGCCGAACGCGAGGCCACCCAGATGAGCCGCATGGGCGACCCCCGTGAATTGCCGGTCGCCGGCGAGCGAGAGGAGCACCGGATGCAAATCCCAGAGAACATAGAACAGCACGACCCAGCGGGCCTCGATGGGAAAGAACCAGAACACACGGATCGTGTTGCGCGGGTAGTGAATCGCGTACAGCATCAGCACGGCCATCACCGCACCGGAGGCTCCGACCGTGGGAACCAAGCTGCCGGTCCAAACATTGAGGCCGACGTTCGCCAGGCCCGAAACTGCCGCGGCAACAAGATAAAACAGCAGAAACTCGCGCTGGCCGTACATCGATTCCATCGAGACGCCGAACCAGAACAGAAACAGCATGTTCAGCAGGATGTGCCACAAGCCGAAACGATCGTGGCAGAAGGCGTACGTCACTAGTCGCCAGATTTGGCCGCGCAGTACCAGGCGGGTATCGAGTTGCAGCCACTCTTGGACGATGGAGACGCGCTCTCCGGCCAAGAGGTACTTGGCGATGAACTCCTGGGAAAACTGCTCCTCGGCCGGGGCAACTGCGCGCGGAGCTTCGGAACTTGGCCCATCTTGCTCCTCCGCGTGCTGGCTGTCTTGATTGAATTCCTTGAGCAATCGATCGCGCGATTCCGGGGGATACTGATCGAAATCAGCTTTCCAATCGGCGAAGGTCATCGGCCGGGTGACGAAGATTTGGCCGAGAAACACCGCGATATTCGCCACGATCAACCATTTGACGACTGGCGAGATGAACTCGCTCCCCCAGCCGGCAGTCGCGTCGGTGTAGCTCCACTCGCGGTGGTAGTCGCGGTCTTCAAGGCCCATGTGCCGGCTCGCCAGGTGCGGAAATCGCTGCCGCTGATTGTGGCAGGCGAGCCAGCGAGACTCAAGTTCGCTGGGCGGAAATCGCTGGGTAGCAACAGCCGCGGAGAGTTTCGCCCCGTTGGCAAGCAAGACGGCCGTCGCGTTTCAGATCGCGTCGCCGCCGCGCTCGCCAGTGCGGATGCGCACGCAGTCGTCCATCGGCAGGACGAAGATTTTGCCGTCGCCGATTTCCCCTTTTTCGCCCGTCCGGCCCCCCTTGATGATGGCATTGATGGTCGGTTCGACAAAGTCGTCGTTCACGGCGATTTGGAGCTGCACCTTGCGCAGCAGGTTGACTTTGTATTCATGCCCGCGGAACAGCTCGGTTTGTCCCTTTTGGCGGCCAAAGCCCTGGCAATCGAGCACCGTCAGGCGAAAGACTTCCACCTCGGTCAGGGCGGACTTGACTTCCTCCAGCTTGCTCGGCTGGATGATGGCGATGATGAGCTTCATGGGGACAAACAGAGTTCGGGGTTCCGGGCGCCACGTTCCAAGAAAGCGGTTTGGACGCTGGTTAGGCAGTCTAGCGAAACACAAACCCGAAGCGTCAGCGAGAGGACGAGCCAGCCCTCGCTGAGGCTTCGGGTTAGTATAGCCAAGCAATTGCAACGATGCGGAAAAACACCCCGGCTCGGGCGGGAGAGGCGGACTCCCACCCGAGCCATTGGGGTATCCTTCTGGCCCAGGCAGAGCCGAAGTGCTTCCTACGTGTATCGCGACCAGTTTCCTGCCGGCCCCGGAGTCAGTCCGACCCGCTGTCCGCGGGCCGCCGGGCGAAACCGGACGGCCCACGGACAACTTGGGTAGGGTTTCACACTGCCTCCGTGCTCGGTTTGCCAGCGGTCAGCGGCTCGCCCATGCTCGGCACCGCGCCAGACATGCCGGGGGTGCTTTCGAGAGCCACCAACTGCTGGGGATAGGCATACATGCCGTGCTCCGAAATATCGAGGCCGGCGATTTCTTCTTCCGCGTGAACTCGCAACAGTCCCAGGGCTTTGAGGGCAAAGAATAGTCCGAGAGACAGTCCGAGCGACCAGCCGCCAATGGCCAGCGTGCCGATCACCTGCGTGGTGAGCGACATCGGACCGGCACCGGCGAGCATCGCGGTCTCCATGAGCTTCGGATCGTAGAACAAGCCGCTCGCGATGCCACCCCACATGCCGCACACGCCATGCACGGGAAAAGCGCCTACCGGATCATCGACCTTGACTTTGTCCAAGGCGATGACCGCCAGAACCACCAGTACGCCGGCAATCGCACCAATGACGAGCGACGAACCGTTGGTGACGATATTGCAATTCGCGGTAATGCCCACCAGACCCGCCAGGCCGCCGTTGAGCGCCATGGTGAGATCGGGCTTTTTGAACAGGACCCACGAGGTCACCATGCCCATGAAGGAGCCCGTGCAAGCTGCCAGCGTGGTGTTCACAGCGACGAGTGAGACGGTGTCCGTGTTGATGGCACCAGTAAACGCCAGCTGGCTGCCGGGGTTAAAGCCGTACCAGCCAATCAGCAGGATGAACACGCCGAGGGCGGCGAACGGCAGATTGTGGCCAGGCATGGCCATGGGTTTGCCGTTGACGAACTTGCCAATGCGTGGGCCGAGGGCGATTGCCCCCGCGAGACCCGCCATGCCGCCGACGGTATGCACGACCACCGATCCGGCGAAATCCTTGAAGCCCATCGTGTAGAGCCAGCCGCCCCCCCACATCCACATGCCGCTGATCGGATAGACCACACCCGTGATGAACGCGGTGTAAATGAGATAGGATTTGAATTGGATGCGGCCGGCAACGGATCCAGAAACGATGGTGGCCGCCGTAGCGCAGAAAGCCAGTTGGAACAGGAAGAAGGCCATCGGATGGAACGGGTGCATGGCCGAAGCAGTAGGCATGGCGGCGGTGCCAGGGTGGGGATTCGGTACGCCAAAGCCGCCGAATTCCAGCCATCCCGGGATGAGTACTGTTTTCGAGTCGGCCGTAAACATCGACGGATACATGACACCGTAGCCGACCACGAAGAACAACAGCGTCCCAATCACGAAGTCCATGTAGTTCTTGAACATGATGTTGACGGCGTTTTTCGCGGCATTGAGGCCCGTTTCGACCAGTGCGAAACCGGCCTGCATGAAGATCACCAGCACGGCACAGAGGAACAGCACGATGTTGTCGATGGCGTAGTTGATTTCGGTCAGCGGCGGCGTCGGGTCGCCAGCGGGAGCTGGAGCGGCAGCTTCCTCTTCCTTCTTCTCCTCAGTGGCTGCCGCTGGCTCGGCCTTCGACTCTTCCTTGGGAGTCTCCGCAGTTGGGGCGGGGGTTTCGGTCGCGGCGGCGGCGGGCGTAGGTTCTTCGACACCGAGAGCGACGGGGCTGGTCAGCAGACCAGCCGACAACAACAGGGCGGCAGCAAGGCCGCACCAGAGCAATGGATTTCCTCGACTCATGGATTGGTAAAGCCTGGTGAAAGATGGATAGATAGTTGCTGAACGCTTCAGCGCCATTTCAAAGACGGACGAACCACGGGCTCGGCGGCTCGACCGACTTCGCACCTTGCCGGTAATGCAAGCACCGTGCCGCGCAGCGATTTGCGGCATGTCGCAGAGTTGGCCGCACAGCATCAAGCCGCTTGATAGACAACGACTTAAGTCAAATCGCCCGCCTAGAAAAATGAGCGGCCGATCCCGTGGTAATGCGCGAGTTGCGCAAGACGCGCGCACGAGCGGCCAATCGGCTAGGCAGCCCGGATCATTGGTCGGCGCGGGGCGCGTGAGCGAGATGCAAGGCGACGAGCGACCGCCGCACCATTTCCAAATCGCCGACCACCACGAAGTTGCGAAACGAGTATTCCCCCGCGGGTACCCCCGCTTTGTTCAGAATCCGAAACACGCAATTCCACTTCACCACCCGCTCGGCGGCAAAGCGAAACCGGCCGTAGCCCGCCTGCTCGAAGCCTTGCGCCGGCTGTTCGGGCGAGTAAATTCCCATTGCCAAGCTGCCATCGGGTGTCGCCAGCACCACCGGAAGTACTTGCTCGCCTGGACCATCGGAAAGAGGCACCAGATTGCCCGTGGCCGGCTCGAATGCATGAAATTTGCTGAACCGGGCCGGCATGTAGCCGGTGACTGCCTCGAACTGAGCATAGGTATGCCGCTCGCCAAGCGGCACGCTAAAGGTCACGTCGTACTGAATCACGTGCGGCAACTCACGCCAGCCAATCGTCACCCGTTTGGTGAGCAGATGATTCGACAGTCGCTCGGTGTTCTTTGCCGGTTCGCCAGCCGACGATTCCCCCGGTGCCAGCCAGAAGGCCATTTGCGAGGTGGTTTGCAGCGAATTGGAGGTCCTAACTAGATGCAGCAGTCGGCTGGTGGAGCGTTCTCCCGCCCCGTCGGCACGCGAGCCCGCTTCGGTGGGATTGAACGTTTCGCTGACAAACCGAGAACCGGCATCAAAATTGGACGCCGACTGCAACTGCCGGCCGTGGTCGGTACTATCGATGAACTCTTGGCCGTTCCAGGTGAGCGAGTGAATCGCTCCCGCCAAACGGGCGGTGGTGGTGATGACAATCTCGGTATCGCCAGCCGGCGCGCGGATGACGGCATCACCAACTGGGGCATTCGCCTCCGCTTCGCCGGCCACCGCCAACAGGGACAGAGTAAGCGTCCAGCAAATCTCCACCAGCAACCACCAAACGCCGTTTCGCATAAGGCTTCCGTTCCGCCTCAAAGAGCGGTCAAGGGCGGTTTGTTTGCCGCTGTTTAAGGGCCGATGTTCCCGCCTCCACTAGCCGATACGACGATTGTAAGGCAGGCTATCCGCCGATAGAATCTGGGGACATTCGCATTTTTCAAGGCCGGCATTCCGGCAGGAGCATCTCATGGCAGTGCGCGTCGCGATCAATGGTTTCGGGCGAATCGGCCGGCTGGCGTTTCGGGCGATGGTCGAGCAAGGGCTGATCGGGAAAGATGTGGAAGTCGTCGCGGTGGGAGACATCGTCCCCGCCGACAACCTGGTCTATCTGCTGAAGTACGACACGACTCAGGGGCAGTTCAAGGGGACCCTGGAATCGAAGAAGTCGTCTCCGTCAGTTGCCGAAGACGACGTGTTAGTCGTGAATGGGCACGAAATCAAGGTCGTCAGCGCCAAGACCCCGGCCGAGCTTCCCTGGAAGGCGATGGGGGTCGATATCGTCATCGAATGCACCGGCCTCTTCACCGATGCCGAGAAGGCCAAGGGGCACATCGCCGCCGGGGCGAAGAAGGTCATCATCTCTGCACCAGCCAAGGGGGAAGACATCACCGTGGTGATGGGGGTCAACTGCGGCAAGTACGACCCCAAGGCGCACCACATCATCTCCAACGCCAGCTGCACCACGAATTGCCTGGCCCCGGTCGTGCATGTGCTGCTGAAGGAAGGTTTTGGCATCGACGAAGGGTTGATGACGACCGTTCATTCCTACACCGCGACGCAAAAGACGGTGGATGGCCCCAGCAAAAAGGATTGGAAGGGGGGCCGGGCCGCCGCTCAAAACATCATTCCCAGCACCACCGGTGCCGCCCGGGCCGTCGCCCTGGTGTGCCCCGAAGTGAAGGGCAAACTCACCGGCATGGCGTTTCGCGTGCCGACGCCCACCGTCTCGGTCGTCGATTTGACGGTGAAGACCGTGAAGGAAACGAGCTACGCCGAAATTTCCGCCGCCATGAAGAAAGCGAGCGAAACCTATCTCAAGGGAATCCTGGCTTACACTGAAGAGGAAGTCGTCAGCAGCGACTTCATCCACTGCGAAGCCTCGTCGATTTACGACAAAGGCTCTGGCATCGAGTTGAACAGCAAGTTCTTCAAACTCGTCAGTTGGTACGACAACGAATGGGGCTACAGCAACCGGATTAGCGACCTGGTCAAGCTGGTGATCGAGAAGGGGCTGTAGTTTCGCAGTTGGTGGTTACCGCGGCGGATCGCCTTTTCCCGCGACGCAACAAGCGGACCTGTCTCAATGCGCATTAGCGGTGTCAATCGCCTGGATTGATGACAAGACCGCCCCGCCCCTTGTCCGCTAGCGTGCCTCGATGTTATGCTCGAGAAATTTTACACGCCTCGCGGCAATGGCTGTCGCGCTGCGCGCGAAATTGACGGTTTGTTTCGGCGATGTTCACCGTAGCGAAGGACCCTCCCTGCCGTGCCCAAACGCACCGATATTCACAAGATTCTGCTCATTGGCTCCGGTCCGATTGTCATCGGCCAGGCGTGCGAATTCGACTATTCCGGTACGCAGGCCTGCAAGGCGCTGCGTGAAGAGGGATACGAGGTCGTGCTGGTCAACAGCAACCCCGCCACGATCATGACCGATCCCGGCACGGCCGACCGGACTTACATCGAGCCCCTCACCTGGGAGATCGTCGAAAAGGTGATCGCCAAAGAGCGGCCCGACGCGATTTTGCCGACGCTCGGCGGGCAAACCGGCCTCAACCTGGCTATGGACCTGGCCGAAAACGGCGTGCTGGCCAAGTACGGCGTCGAAATGATCGGTGCCCGGCCGGAAGTCATCGACAAAGCCGAAGACCGGGCCCTCTTCAAGGCGGCGATGGAAAAAATCGGCCTGGAGTGTTGCCGCGGCGAAACTGTGAAAACCGTCGAGCATGCCCGCCGTGTGATGGAGCAGGTTGGCTTGCCGGCGGTGGTGCGGCCGAGCTTCACGCTGGGGGGCAGCGGCTCGGCCATTGCCTACAACCGGGACGAATTCGATACGCTCGTCCGCCGGGGGCTCGATCAGTCTCCCGTTCATGAGGTGCTCATCGAGGAGAGCATCATCGGCTGGAAAGAGTTCGAGATGGAGGTGATGCGCGACATGGACGACAATGTCGTCATCATCTGCTCGATCGAGAATTTCGATCCGATGGGGGTGCACACCGGCGATAGCATCACCGTGGCTCCCGCCCAAACGTTGACCGACAAGGAATATCAGCGGATGCGAGACGCCAGCTTGGCGGTCATTCGCGAGATCGGCGTCGAAACCGGCGGCAGCAACATCCAGTTCGCGATTCATCCCCAAAACGGTCGGATGATCGTCATCGAGATGAATCCCCGCGTCAGCCGCAGTTCCGCCCTGGCGAGCAAGGCGACCGGCTTTCCCATCGCCAAAATCGCCGCCAAGCTGGCGGTCGGCTACCGGCTGCATGAGCTGGCCAACGACATCACCCGCAAAACCAAGGCCTGCTTCGAGCCGACGATCGACTACGTCGTCACCAAGATTCCGCGGTTCGCGTTTGAAAAATTCCCCGAAGCCGACGCCACGCTCACCACGCAAATGAAGAGCGTCGGCGAGACGATGGCGATTGGCCGCACCTTCAAAGAGTCGTTCCAAAAGGCCCTCCGCGGGCTCGAAGTCGGCGCTTTCGGCTTCGGCTGCGATGGCAAAGACAAGTGGGGCACCCCCGAGCAGCCCGGCCCCGATGAAATCCGCGCCAAGCTCGCCGTTCCCAATGCCGACCGCGTGACCTACCTGCGCTACGCGCTCAAGTCCGGCATGTCGGTCGAGCAGGTTTACGATCTAACGAAGATCGATCCCTGGTTCCTGCGTCAACTGGCCGGCATCGTCGAGACGGAAGAGCAGCTGCGCAGCCTTGGCGACCTGCAAACGGTGGATGACGCCACGTTTCGCCGCGCCAAGCAGCAGGGCTTTTCCGATCGCCAACTGGCGACGATCTGGCGGACGAGCGAGATGGACGTCCGCGAGAATCGCAAAAGTCGCGGCATCATTCCGACCTACAAATCGGTCGATACCTGTGCCGCCGAATTCGAGGCCTACACGCCGTATTACTACAGCACCTACGAAAGCGAGGACGAAACCCCCCCCAAGCGTCCCGACAAGCAGCGGGTGATGATTCTCGGCGGCGGGCCGAATCGCATCGGCCAGGGAATTGAATTCGACTATTGCTGTTGCCACGCCAGCTTTGCTCTCCGCGAGCTGGGGATCGAGTCGGTGATGGTCAACAGCAACCCCGAAACGGTGAGCACCGACTACGACACCTCGGACCTGCTCTTTTTCGAGCCGCTGACGACCGAGGACGTGCTCAACATTCACGACCGGATTCAGCCCGACGGCGTCATCGTGCAGTTCGGCGGGCAAACGCCGCTCAATCTGGCTCGCGCCCTGGCCAATGCCGGCGTGCCGATCATCGGCACCAGCGTCGATACGATCGAAGCGGCCGAGGACCGCGAAAAATTCGCCCAAATTCTCTCGCGGCTTGGCCTCCGGCAGCCGGCCAATGGCATCGCCCGGAATATGGATCAGGCGCGGCTCGAGGTGGCGAAGGTCGGTTTTCCGTGCCTGGTGCGGCCGAGTTTCGTTCTCGGCGGTCGGGCGATGGAAATTTGCTACGACATGGCCCAGTTCGAGCAATTCGTGGCCGCCGCGTTCATCGTTTCGCAGGGGCAGCCGGTGCTGATCGATCAGTTCCTGGAGGACGCGACGGAAGTCGATGTCGATTGCCTCTCGGACGGCGAGAATGTCGTCGTCGCGGGGGTCATGGAGCATATCGAAGAAGCAGGCATTCACTCGGGGGACTCGGCGTGCGCCATTCCGCCTTATAGCCTCGCCGGCCCCGTGGTGCAGGAAATCCGCGAGGCGACCCACGCGATGGCCCGGTACCTGCGCGTCGTCGGCTTGATGAACGTGCAATTCGCCGTCAAGCGCGAAGATGGCAAACCAGTGGTTTATGTGCTCGAAGTGAATCCCCGCGCCAGCCGCACCGTGCCATTCGTGGCGAAGGCGACGGGGTTGGCGATCGCTAAGGTTGCGGCCAAGGTGATGACTGGCCAATCGCTGCCCGATGTCGGAGTCACGCGCGAACCGATCCCGGCGCACGTGAGCGTGAAAGAGTCGGTGTTTCCGTTCCGCAAGTTCGCTGGGGTCGATATTGTTCTCGGACCAGAGATGCGCAGCACCGGCGAAGTGATGGGAGTCAGCGAGCGGTTTAGCATCGCGTTCGCGAAGGGGCAATTGGCAGCCGGTACCGTGCTCCCCAAGGACGGCAAGATTTTCATCAGCGTGAGCAAACGGCACAAAGAAGGCGTGGTGGCCCTCGCGCGCCGCTTGGCGGCACTGGGGCACGAGCTTGTCGCCACCGAAGGAACCGCCCAGCGCCTGGAAGAAGCGGGACTGCAAGTGACCCGCGTCCGCAAGCTTTCCGAGGGACGGCCGAACCTGCTCGACTTCATGAACGATGGTCAGATCAAGCTGGTGCTGAACACTCCCAGCGGCAAGGGGGCCCGCACCGACGAGGGGCGCATCCGGGCCGCCGCCGTGCAATTGGGGGTCCCCTGCATCACCACCATTCAGGCTGCCGAAGCGGCCGTGAAGGCGATGGAAGCATTGCGGGAAGAGGGAATGACCGTCGAGGCCCTGCAAGATCGCTTTCCGGCGGTTCGCGCTAGTGCCGCTCCGCAGGCGGTCGAAGTTTAGTCGCCTCGCGAATCGCTTGCCGTCAGAACTCGAGCTCGAATCAGGCCCCATGTCCGTCATCGAAATCGAGCAGCTCGGCAAGTCGTATCGCGTCTATCAAAAGGCGGAAGGGCTGTGGGCGTCGGTGCGCGGGCTCTTTCATCGCGAATATCGCGAAGTGCAAGCGGTGCGCGACGTCAGCCTCCGGGTCGAGAAGGGGGAGTTCGTCGCGTTTCTTGGCCCCAACGGCGCAGGCAAAACCACCACGCTTAAGCTCCTCTCCGGCGTGATCTATCCGACCAGCGGCACCGCCCGCGTCATGGGGCATGTTCCCTGGAAGCGCGAGATTGCCTATCGCCGCCGGTTTGCGCTGGTGATGGGGCAAAAAAACCAACTGTGGTGGGATTTGCCCGCTCAAGAGTCGTTTCGCCTGCATCAGCAGATCTATCGCATCCCGCCGGAACAGTTTGACGCGACGCTCTCCGAACTCAGCGAACTGCTCGACATCGGCCGATTGCTCCGCCAGCCGGTGCGTGAGCTCTCGCTGGGGGAGCGGATGAAAATGGAGCTGACCGCGGCGCTGCTGCATTCGCCGGAAGTGCTATTCCTCGACGAGCCGACGATTGGTCTCGATGTGGTCGCCCAGCACCGCATCCAGCAATTCCTCAAGACCTATCAAGAGCGGCGGCAAATCACCGTGCTGCTGACGAGCCACTACATGAAGGACGTGGCGGCGCTCTGCAAGCGGGTGGTCATCATCGCCCAGGGACAGATCAAGTACGACGGCAGCCTCGGCGGCATCATCGACCGGTTCAGCGGCCAAAAGCTCATCACTTTGCTGCTCGCCGATGGCGAAGCGACCGAGGCGCTCGGCCGATTCGGGCAAGTCGTCAGCATCGAGCCTCCCAAGGCCAAGCTGCGAATCGAACGCTCGCAAGTCGCTAAAACCCTGGCCGCTATTCTGGCGCAGCACACGGTTGAGGACGTCGTCGTCGAGGATCCCCCGCTGGAAGAGGTGATCGCGGCGATGTTCTCCGAGGTGCAGGGGAACCGCGCGTGATCCGCTTCGTCATTTCGGAATCGACAGCGTCACGCTCCGCTGCGGACAATTCTCCAGTGCCTGGCTGCCGTTGGGAGTGGCGACGTTGATGTCCATGTCCTTGCCGAAATTGTCGTGCATAAGATCGAGGAACTCGTCGATGGTTCCGCTGATGACGAGCACCTCCCCCACCTTCAGCCCCGCCTGATCGGCCGCCGAGCCGCTCGTGACGCTGGTGATTTTTAGGCAGCTCACGAACTCGCTCTTATGAACGAACGGCTGGCGTCCGAAGCTCAGGCCCAGTTGCCTTTCGACCAGGCTCTCGGTGCGGATGCGCGCGACCGCGTGATAGGCGGCGGTGCCGCCCCCCGCGAAAATCGATCCAAAAAAGAGGACGATGATCGCCACCATCAGGCGGACGACGAACACATCCAGCCGGGCGAGCCACCGCGTGCCGTTGCCGGAGAGCGCCATGCCGACCAACAGGATCACCGCGAACACGCCGATGCAAGCGAGCATTCCCAGGCACAGCCCCCACAGCACGCCAAAATAGTTCATCACCGCGAATTGCACGCTGCAGACGGCCATCAGCCCTAAGAGCGCCTTCAGGCCAAACCGCCAGGGCGAGGGGGGCGGCGCTACGACCTCGGCCGTCACCGGTTCGACCAGCATTGCGGGAACAATGTCCTCGTCCATGCGCGCTACCCCGCTTCGGCAAACAGGGCCTCGACGAACTGATCGGCATTGAAAACGGCGAGGTCGGTGGCCTTTTCGCCCAGGCCGACGAACTTGACCGGAATGGCGAATTTCTCGCGGATCGGGATGACCACGCCCCCTTTGGCGGTGCCATCGAGCTTGGCCAGCACGATGCCTGTGCATTTGGCGGCGGTCGAAAATCCCTGCGCCTGGCTGAGGGCATTTTGCCCCGCGGTGGCATCGAGCACCAGCAGCACTTCGTGCGGCGCGTCGGGAATTTGCTTGGCGATGACGCGATGAATCTTTTCCAGTTGTTGCATCAGGTTGGTTTGCGTTTGCAAGCGGCCAGCCGTATCGATGATGCAGACATCCGCCCCGATTTCGAGTGCCTTGGCGACCGTTTTGTGGGCAACCGCGGCGGGATCTCCCTGATTATCCCCCTTCACGATCTCCGCCCCCAAGCGGTCGGCCCAAATGCCCAGCTGCGAAACGGCGGCGGCGCGGAAGGTATCTCCCGCCCCCAGAATGACCCTTTTGCCGCTGCCGACGAAATGCTGCGTGAGCTTGGCGATCGAGGTCGTCTTGCCAGAACCATTAACCCCCACGACCAAAATCACCGTCGGGCCGCTCGGGGCGAGCGTAATTGGCTGTTCGGGCTGAGCGAGAATCGCCCGCACCTCGTCCTTGACGCTCGCCAGTACTTCCTGCATGTGAACGACGCGGGCCCGATAGTCGGCAGCGATACGGTCGCGAATTCGTCCTGCCGGCCCCGTCCCCATGTCGGTTTTGATCAGAATCGCGAACAGCTCTCCGAGGAACTGGTCGTCCACCAGGCGGCCTTCGCGCTTGAAGAGATCGCGAATGTCGGTATTGAGCAGGTCGGTCGTCTTCTTGAGGGCCGAGCGGAGCATCCCCAAGAGGCCCGGCTTGGGCTGCTCGGCGGGGGGCGTCTCCGCGCCCGACTCACCGGTGGCGGGAGCTGGCGCGTCCTTTTTCTTAAACAGATCAAAAACGCCCATCGCTTGGTTAGCCCTTCCGCTCTTTACGCACGAACCGGTCCAAAACCCCATTGACGAAGTGGGGCGACTGCCGCGCGCCATAGCGCTTCGCCAAATCGAC
The DNA here is from genome assembly GCA_033762315.1 of Pirellulaceae bacterium. Taxonomy (GTDB): domain Bacteria; phylum Planctomycetota; class Planctomycetia; order Pirellulales; family Pirellulaceae; genus CAYLLN01. The sequence continues at coordinate 3,207 of JANRLS010000261.1, read as the reverse complement.
CGCCTCGCTGATCGCGACTTTCTCCGGCGTGCCGCCGTGCAGCATTTCGAACGCCCCCAGTCGCAGGATGTTCCGGTCGGTAACCGCCATCCGCTCCAGCGTCCAATTGTCGGCCCGCTCGACGAGGAGTTGGTCAATCTCGGCCCGGTGTTTGCGAACACCAGCCACCAGCGACCGGGCAAAGTCAATCAGTTCCCGATCGTCATTCAGCCGCGCGCAAAGGAAGCGGTCGGCCGCCTCCGGATTGCGGTCCGGATTGAGGTCGTCCTCGTAGAGCACCTGGAGCACGATCTCGCGTGCCCGACTACGTCCTTCCCACATCTTTGCGGTACCTGCCGAGTTTTCTTGCCAACCAAGTTGGTCCCTGACCACTCGATGGCGAACACTCCGAACAACTTCGAATTATACCCGAAGCGGCCGCTCCGCCGAATGCCGGTGGGGGGCTGGTCACTTCTCGAATAGCCGCGATTGCCCGTCGTCGCCGTGCTTCTCTGGCGGAGGCGGAAGTTGCAAATGCTGATACGTCTTGGCGGTGGCGACGCGGCCGCGGGGGGTGCGGACCAATAGCTCGCTGCGGAGCAAATAGGGCTCCACCTCGTCGGCAATCGTATCTGGCTCGAGGTTCATGGTATGGGCGACCGCTTCCACGCCGGCGGGACCTCCTCCAAAGACGCGGATTAAAGTTTCGAGGTACGACCGATCTTGCTTATCGAGACCGAGCGAATCGATCCCCGCCATTTTCAGGGCTCCCTGGGCGACATCCAACGTCACCTGGCCCCCGGCCTTGGCGTCGGCATAGTCGCGGGTCCAGCGGAGCCGATTGTTGGCGATGCGGGGAGTATCGCGGCTGCGGCGGGCAATTTCGATGGCGGCTTCCTCGTGCAAATTCACGCCGAGCTTCTTGCCGCTGCGACGGACGATTTCTGTCAATTCGGGCAGGCTATAAAAGCCGAGGTGCTCGCGGGTCGCGAAGCGGTCGCGCAGCGGAGCGGTCAGCATCCCGGCCCGTGTGGTGGCCCCGATCAGGGTGAACGGCTTGAGGCGGAGGTTGATCGTGCGGGCGTTAATTCCATCGCCGAGCACGATATCGAGGCGAAAATCCTCCATTGCCGTATAGAGATATTCCTCGACCGCCTTGGGAAGGCGATGAATCTCGTCAATGAAGACCACCGCCCGCTCATCGAGGTTCGTCAAAATCGGCAGCAGGTCTTTAGGTGCCTTGAGGGCCGGACCGCTGGCGGTGACGAGGGACACCCCGAGTTCCCGCGGAATGCAATTGGCGAAGGTCGTCTTGCCGAGGCCCGGCGGGCCGTCGAACAAAATGTGCCCCAGCGGTTCGCCCCGCTTGCGGGCCGCATCGACGACGATATTTAGCCTCTCGATTACGTCGCGCTGGCCGATCATTTCCTTGATCCGCTGGGGGCGCAGATCGCGGTCCACGTCGTCGCTAGCGGCTGGCGGAGCGGATAGAATTGGTTCGCGGGGCATCCCTAACCCTATGCTGAACGGGTGTTAAGTGCGAATATAGCAGACCGGACCGGTCCGAGGGAATTGCACAGCCGGTGCGGGGATGGTCGCGTCAGAAATCAGCGGACCTTGCTGTACATCGGCCGCGCCACCCTTTACACTCCTGTTGTGGGGGTTTCGTCACCCTCGATTTAGGCCCGGTTTATGGCTCAGTCCAGTATTTCTCCGCGACCGGTACCTCGCGACTTGCCCGCCTGTCCGAGTGACGAGGCGTTGCTAGCGATTATGCCGGGACAACTGTCGGGCCCCGCCGTCGATTCGATCCAAGCGCACCTTTCGACCTGCTCCAATTGCCAGTCGCGCATCACGACCCTGAAACGCCGGCAATCGGCGACTGGCAAGGTTTCGCCCGAAGGAGCCGGCGCTGCTCCAAACGCTGTGGAGGCAAGTGTCGGTCAATCCCCCGCTCGGGCCATCGTCGATAGCGCCGATTCTCCGCTCGGTCGGGCAGCGGTCGATTCTTCGCACCGGGGTACCGTAGCCCTGACGACACTGGTCAAGGTTCCCGCGACTCCTCCGCGCTATCTGGCCGACTACGAGCTCTTGCGACCGATTGGCCGTGGCGGCATGGGCGTGGTCTATAAAGCGGTGCATACCCGTCTGCAGCGGACGGTGGCGATTAAGATGTTGTCTCACTACGACGACGCGCAAGGAGTCGCCGCCGCTCGCTTGCAACGCGAGGTAATCGCCGCCGGCCGCGTCAAACACCCCAACATCGTTTTCGCCACCGATGCGGGTGAGGCGGGAGGGATCGAATATCTGGTGATGGAATACGTCGAGGGGCTCGACCTCGGCAAATTGGTGGCCCTGGTTGGTCCGTTGCCCGCGGCCGATGCGTGCGAAGTGGTGCGGCAGGCGGCGCTCGGTCTCGCGCACATCGAAGCCTGCCATTTGGTGCATCGCGATCTGAAGCCGTCGAATCTGATGCTAGCGGACGATGGCACGGTCAAAATTCTCGATCTGGGCCTGGCCCGGATGCGGCGGCAAACTTGGGACGACGAGGAATCGACTCGTTCGGGCTATTTGTTGGGAACGGCCGATTATGTCGCGCCGGAGCAAGTGACCGATCCGCACGCGGCGGATGTGCGGTCCGACATGTACAGCCTCGGCTGCACGTTCTACAAACTGCTGACCGGTCGTGCGCCCTTTGGGGGGGGCGATCGAAAAACGGTCACGAGCAAGCTGTTTGCTCACCGACATGTCGAGCCCACGCCGATTCGCGAGTTGCGGCCAGAAACGCCGGATGCGATCGTGGACGTGGTAACGCGACTGCTCGAAAAGGCCCCCGCCGCCAGGCTCGGCAGGCCGCAGGAGTTGGCCGCCGCACTCGCGCCGCTGGCCGTGGGTAGCGACCTGAAGGCCCTGCTGACCTTGGCTTGCGAGCGCGCCGATTTGGACGGGATCCCGTCTCCGAGTCCCTCGCGAACCCCCCCCCAACCCGATGCTCCAACGCCACCACCGGGCGAAACTCCCACCCCGCGCCGGCGCGCGTTAAAACAGCAATCCGCCGCGGCGGGGCACCGCCGAACCTGGCTCATCGCCGGTGGCGCATGCCTCGTGCTGGTGGGGCTGGTGGCCGTTGCCTTTTGGGCCCGGAGCAAGCGAGTTACTCTCCCGTCGGTCATCGCCGACGCCACGGACCCGCCCGGTCCACAACCGACCTCGCTCGATGTGCTGCCC
>JANRLS010000260.1:0-9695 GCA_033762315.1 Pirellulaceae bacterium | reverse complement strand
CGGCGGCGGGTCGGGGAACCGGGGACGGGATGACCGGCGTGACGCTCGGAGCGCACGGCAGCGGCGCGGGTTTTTCGCTTTCAAGCGCGGCTAATTCGGCCCGCAATTTTTCCCACTTCTCTTTGGCGTCCCCCTTCAGCTTCTTGGCGAAATCGACCTTCCCCTCGCCGTCGGTCGCTTGCAAATAGGCGAGCGCGGTGAGCTGCACCTCCAGCGGCGACCGCTCGGCCTCGGGCTTGGCAAAGATCGCTTGGATATCTTCGGGGAACTTGTTCAGCGAAGCTTGCGACGAATTGCGCTGCACCGGCCTCTCTATTTCGTCTAGTTGGCGGCGAATCTCGGCCGTTTTGGTCTCCCAGTCGGCCAGTCGGCGGTGGTAGTCGGCCATTTCTTCGGCCGACGCCACGGGGACGCGGTCGCGCCACAAAATGGGAGCCAGAAAAGCTTGCAGGCGGAAATAATCTTTCTGCAGGATGGGGTCGAACTTGTGGTCGTGGCACCTGGCGCAGCTCATCCCCATGCCTAGGAATACATCGGCGGTGACATCGGTCACGTCGTTCAAAATGTTCGTCCACTGCGTCCGCACGTCGCGCTGGTTGTATTCGTAAATCCCCAGCCGCAAATAGCCGGTGGCGATGATCGCGTCGGGATTGGCAGGGTCCGCTTCGTCGCCCGCGAGCTGCTCGAGAACGAACTGCGAATACGGCTTGTCGTGATTCAGCGAGCGGATGACGTAATCGCGATAGTGCCACGCATCGGGGCGATAGGCGTCCTGCTTGTAACCATCGGACTCGGCATAGCGGACGATGTCGAGCCAGTGCCGCCCCCAGCGTTCGCCATGATGCGGGCTGGCGAGCAGACGATCGACCAGTCGCTCGTAGGCATCGGGGCGCTGGTCGGCCAGGAAGGAGTCAATCTCGGCGGGGGTGGGGGGGAGGCCGATGAGATCCCAAGTGACGCGGCGAATGAGCGTGGCGCGGTCGGCTTCTGGAGCGGGGATAAGATCGCCAAGCCGAGCAGAAATAAAGGCGTCGATTGAATTGTGGATTGCAGATTGCGGATTGCGAATTGGGGGAGGAACCTCGCGCCGGATTGGCTGGAAGGCCCACCATTGGCGGTCTTCGTCGGTGATGATGCCGCGGGTTTTGCGGACTTCGACCCCGCTGCCGCTGCCGTGATCCTTGGGCATCGGGGCACCAAGGCGGACCCATTCGGTCAGCGTCGCGATTTGCTCCGGCTTGAGCTTGCCGGACGGGGGCATTTCGTACGAGCCGTAGTTGATTGCCTCGACCAGCAGGCTTTCGGCCGGCTTGCCGGGGACGACGACCGCGCCGCTGTCGCCGCCAGCCAGCAGGGCGGTACGCAGATCGAGACGCAGGCTCCCCTTTTGCTCGTCGGTGCCGTGGCACTGGTAGCAGTTCTCGGCCAGGATCGGGCGAACCTTCTCCTCGAAGTATTTGACTTGCTCGGGGGTTGGCTCGGGGGTGGCAGCGCGGGCGCTGGCGCTTGCCGCGCAGTACCACGCCACCAACAGCCAGGCAACACGAGGACGGGGAATAAGCATACGAAGACCCTCTGGTCCGCTTCAGGCCATGCACAGCTTCTAATCGTAGCCGTGGCAATGGGTTAGGTCAATTCAACCGGCACCATTCGCCCTGTTTGCCTTGCTTGACAAGCCGCGCGGGGTGGGCTACCAACGGGATTCGACCGCCCCGCGTTCCGCCCTTTAGCCGAGGTGCTCTTCGATGCCGCTGGCCCAACTCGAAGGCTTGGGAGTGATGCTCGCCGTCATCTTCGCGGTGATGGTGCTGTTCGTCCTGCTCATTATCGTGGCGGTGTTCGCCAACTATTTTCGCCTCTGGATTCAATCGTTTCTCACCGGCGCGGGAATTTCGATCTGGGATCTTATTGGCATGACGTTCCGCAAAGTGAATAAGGATGTCATCGTCAAGTCGAAGATCATGGCGGTGCAGGCGGGGCTGGACGAAGATCAAGGCATCACCAGCAAGGCCCTCGAAGCGCATTATCTGGCCGGCGGAAATGTGCCGCTGGTGATTCGCTCGCTCATCGCGGCCAACAAGGCGAAAATCATCAGCCTCTCGTTTCGCGAGGCGACCGCGATTGACCTGGCCGGCCGCAACGTGCTGGAGGCGGTGCAAACGAGCGTCTATCCCAAGGTCATCGATTGCCCCGGCAAGGGGATTTATTTGGAGGCTCAAGCCAGAAACGGCATTCAGTTGAAGGTTCGCGCGCGGGTGACCGTGCGGGCCAACCTGCAACGGCTCATCGGCGGGGCAGGGGAGGAGACGATCATCGCCCGTGTCGGCGAGGGGATCGTCAGCGCCATCGGCAAGTCGCACGATCACATGCAAGTGCTCGAAAACCCTGACCTGATCGCCAAGGAAGTGCTCGACCGACAACTCGATGCGAACACGGCGTTCGAGATCGTCTCGATCGATATCGCCGATATCGACGTGGGAGAGAACGTTGGCGCTCGCTTGCGGGCTGACCGGGCCGAGGCCGACACCCGCGTGGCCCGGGCCAATGCCGAAGGTCGCCGGGCGCAGGCGGTGGCGACCGAGCAGGAGCAATACGCCCGGATCGAAGAGAGCCGGGCCAAGCTGGTCGATGCCGAGGCGGAGGTTCCCAAGGCGATGGCCGAAGCCTTCCGCAGCCAGAAGCTGGGGATCATCGATTACTACAAAATGCGAAATATTCAGGCCGATACCAACATGCGGCAAGCCATTGCCAGCACCGGTGCCGGCGTCGGCGGGGCCAGTGCCGCCGCGGCGAAGGCATGACGATCAAGTTCGAAGTTCAAAGTTACTGACCTCTGACGCCCTCCTCCATGGCACGCCCCGACGAAGTCGAAGAATTCCTCCGCCGGGCGGCCGCACGCCGGGCGCAGGCCCAGGGCAAGCGGCCGCGACCGCCGCAGCAGCCGGCGTTCAATCCGCCCCCCCCGCCGAAATTTCGGCCGCCCGAGCCACAGCTGGTGGAAGCCGAGGTGGTTGATGCAGAGCTGGCTGATACGAATCGGGTGGGGGGGCTGGTGGCCCGCGATCTATCAGGCACCGAGCAGATCGCGGCCCAGGTGAAGCAATTGGGGGCCGAGGTCGATCTGGCCGACGACAAAATGGAAGCCCACCTGCAGCAGGTCTTCGAGCATCAGGTGGGGCGGCTGAAAAACCGAACGGCTGCCGCGGCCGCGCCGCTGGCGGAAATCACGTCGAGCGATCTGGCCCAGATGCTGAAATCACCGGCCCAAATGCGCAACGCGATTGTTTTGAGCGAGATTCTCCGCCGGCCCGAAGAGCGCTGGTAGGAACTTTTACCAAGGAGCGACACCATGACGATGAAAATTGTGCCCGGCGTGACCCGGCTGGGGTGGGTTGGAACGGGGGTGATGGGCACCTCGATGTGCGGGCATCTGGTCTCCAAGGGATTCGCGATGACGGTCTATAACCGCTCGCGAGCCAAGGCCCAGCCCCTGCTCGACCGAGGGGCCGCCTGGGGAGCCAGCCCCCGGCAGGTGGCGCAGCAAAGCGACGTGGTCTTCGCCATTGTCGGATTTCCGCGCGACGTGCGCGAGGTCTTTCTCGGTGCCGACGGCATCCTGGCGGGAAGCAAGGGGGGCAACATCGCCGTCGATATGACCACCAGCGAGCCGTCGCTGGCGGTCGAGATCTATTACGCGGCCAAGCAGCGCGGCGTGGCCGCGGTCGATGCGCCGGTTTCGGGCGGCGACATCGGCGCGAAAGAAGCCCGCCTTTCGATCATGATCGGTGGCGATCGCGAAGCGGTCGAAGCGCTGCATCCCTGCTGGGAGGCGATGGGCAAAACGATCATTCATCAGGGAGCGGCCGGCGCGGGGCAGCACACCAAAATGGCCAACCAGATTCTCATCGCCAGCGGCATGATCGGGGTGTGCGAGGCGCTGCTTTATGCCTACAAGGCAGGCCTCGACCTGCCGACGGTGCTGCAATCGGTGGCCCCTGGCGCGGCGGGAAGTTGGTCCCTCTCGAACCTCGGTCCGCGGATCATCGCCAACAATTTCGATCCGGGCTTTTACGTCGAGCACTTTATCAAGGACATGGGAATCGCCATCGAAGAGGCCAACCGGATGGGGCTGGCCCTGCCAGGGCTGGCGCTCGCCCGGCAGCTCTATATCGCCCTGCAAGCCCAAGGGCACGGCCGCAGCGGCACGCACGCTTTGGAACTGGCGCTCGCGCAGCTTTCGGGAATCGACTGGAAGCGGCGATAAGCGATTCGTAGGGCAGGCGTCTCGCCTGCCAAGATGAAAAGAAAAGCCGGGGATTCGACTGGGAATCCCCGGCTCTTGTGAACCGTTCTCTCATTCGGCAGGCGTGACGCCTGCCCCACTTCAAGCTACACCAGTTCGCTAATCACGTCGCGCTTCTCGACGAGATACTGCGGGCGGCCGGCAGTGTCGAAGAGCTGCGCGGTGCGGACATCGATCCCCAGGTTGCGATAGAGGGTGGCAAAGACTTCCTGCACCTGCACCGGGCGGTCCTTCGCTCCTTCGGCATTCTTGGTAGTGGAGCCGATGACTTGCCCTCCCTTCATGCCGCCGCCAGCCAGGAACGCGGCCATGACTTGCGGCCAGTGGTCGCGGCCGGCGCTCATGTTGATGCGCGGCGTGCGGCCGAATTCACCCCACACGATGACCGTGACATCCTTGTCGAGGCCCGAGGCCGACAGGTCGGTCAGCAAGGCCGACAAGCCCCGGTCCATTTGCGGCAGTTGCCGCTTGAGCGTGGTGAAGTTGCCGCTATGCGTGTCCCAGCCACCCCAGTTGAAGGTGACGACGCGCACGCCCGCTTCGACCAGGCGCCGCGCGGTGAGGAACGACATCGCCTCTTTGCCATAGCGTTCTTCGTCCTTGGCGCTGACCTTGTTGCGGTCCAAAGCATCGGCCACTTTGCCGCTGGTGACGACATCGACCGCCCGGCGCGTGAACGAATCGAGGGCATCCATTTGGCCGCTCTTGTCCATGTCGCGGCGGATCTTGTCGAGTGAGCCGAGCAGGTTGGTGCGGTCGTCCAGGCGGGTCGCGGTCAGGCCGTCTTGCAGCTTGAGGCCACCCCCCATCGGCTGGAAGGGCTTATACACCGGGCCAAGATAGCCGGTCTCGCCGCCGTTGTACGAAATGAAGGCCGGAGCGCCCCCCGCTCCTTCACCGAACATCTTGGAGACGACGCTCCCCAGCGACGGCCGGCCACCGGCATTCCGCAGGTCGCGGCTGTGGTAGGCGGTGTGGGTTTGGTGGTTTGAGTGTTCGCCCGCCGAGCCGATGAGCGAGCGGATGATCGAGAACTTATCGGCCATCGTCGCCAGCTTGGGAAATAGCTCGCAGATGTCCATGCCGGGCACATTGGTGGCAATGGGGTTGAATTCCCCGCGGAACTCCGCGGCCGCTTGGGGCTTCAGATCCCACATGTCTTGATGCGAAGGGCCACCACCGAGATGGACATTGATGATCGCCTTGTTCGACGAGCCGATGCCTGCCGCCGCCTCGGCGCGGAAGAGTTCGGCCAGCGTGAGGCCCCCGGTTGCCATCGCCCCCAGCTTGAGAAACGACCGGCGCGAAACGCCGTCGCAATAATGCGAAGTCGAGCCAAAACGAATTTTTAGCATGGGTGGGCTCTCCTGGGGGAAGGTGAAAGCGGGGATCGGACTATCCTTATGTGTCGCATCGGCCAATGCCGTTACGTTGAAATTAGCAAAAATCCCCAAATAAATCAAATCTCGTTGATGTTTCTTCGAGGAGTAACGGGCCGTGCTACCGCAGACAATCATCCATCCAAATTGTGAATTTCCCGCAGTTCACTGCATATTCACCATCCGTCACCGCTGGTGAGTCGTCCGCCCCTTTGTTAGGCTGATTTTCCCATAGTCGTAAATCCAAACCACCAGCCGACCTATGACCACTGCCACCGCGGCTGCCAGCTTGCAGCCGATTGCCGGCGTTTCGCCCGCCGAGCTTAAAGAAACCACCGTGATGACCGTTTGGCCCAGCATTGCCGCCTACGGGATGGGCCGCACGTTGGGGTCGCTGTTCGCCATTCGCTGGCCCGACATTTACATCTTTCGCCTGGGCAATCTGCTCGCCCTGGCCTCGATTCCCGTCGCCCTCGTGCTCTACTTTTGGCGTGTTCTGCCGTTTGTCGGCACGCGCTACACGCTGACGAACCGCCGCGTGATCGTGCAAAGAGGACTGACGGCCAAGGACGACAAGTCGGTCGATTTCGACCGCTTCGACGCGATCGAGGTTGTCGTTCAGCCGGGCCAGGCCTGGTATCACGCGGGGGATCTCATCTTCAAGCTCGGCGCGATCGAAACCTTCCGGCTCGAAGGGGTGTCGCGGCCCGACACCTTCCGCGCCACTTGCCTCAAGTCGCGCCAGGCCCATGCCGGCGTCAAGAAGGCTCGCGATCGGCAGCGGTAACGAACAGGCCCCCGGCGCGAGCCCCGGCACGCTCGCCGCACCTCTCGACTGACGGCTTGCCATGGCGATAGATGTCACCTGTCCCGGTTGCAAACAGCGCTTCCAGGTCAGCGACAAATTCGCCGGCAAAAAGGGGCCGTGCCCCAAGTGTAAGTTCGTCATCACCGTTCCCGAAAAAAAAGACGAAGTCGTCATCCACGCGCCGGAGCAAACCGGCCCCAAAGACAGCAAGGGAGTGGCCGTTCTCAAGCCGCTGGTGCGCGAAGAGGTGCGCCTCTCGCGGACCCTCATCGGCATCATCGTCGGTTCGGTGCTGCTTGTGCTGGTCATCGCTTTCGTCCTGCGGCTGGCGTTTCCCGGCGGCACCATTCCGCCGCTCATCACGATAGTCGGCGCGGTGCTGCTTGCCCCGCCGCTAGCCATCGCCGGCTATACCTTTCTGCGCGACGACGAGCTGGAGCCCCACCGCGGCCAGGATTTGTGGCTGCGGCTGATCGCTCCCTCGGTCGTCTATCCGCTCCTCTGGGGAGCGTTTTGGCTGGTCGTCTGGTATCTCGATCCGACGCTGAAACCGCCGGGGCTCATCTTTGCCGCCATCGCGATGATCGTGGCGATCGTCGCCGGTGCCGTCACCGCCCAGGCGAGCCTCGATCTCGAACTCGGCCAAGGGGCGCTCCACTACACGCTGTATCTGGTTTCGACGGTGATCTTGCGGCTGGTGATGGGAATGGATGCGTATTGGAACGTCGTCAAGTGAATGAGTTCAAAGTTCAAGTTCCAAGGTTCAAAGTTGATTCACTTTCAATTTTGAACCTTGAACTGGGAACCTTGAACTCCGAGCTTTTTCCCCATGTCGTCCTCCTTATCCGAACTTTCCGAACTCCGGTCGCTCGATACGCGGCAAAACCTGGTGCGGATTCCGCACGAGCTCGATGTGCCGCTGACGCCGCGCGTCCGCGCGCTGGTCGATTGCCCGGAGTTCCGCCGCCTCGCGCGGATTAGCCAGCTTGGCCTCGTGGCTCTGGTCTATCCCGCCGCGAACCACACGCGCCTGGAGCATTCGCTCGGCGTCTATCGCAACGCGCTCGTCTATCTCAAGCAGTTGGCCGGCGACCCGCGCTTTGCCGCCGCCATTGGCTCGGCCGATGCCGAGGCGTTTCTCGTCGCCGCTTTGCTCCACGATCTGGGTCACTGGCCGTTTTGCCACGCGATCGAGGACATTGCCCTGCCCGGCGTGCCGACGCACGAGCTGTTCGCCAACAGCTTTTTGCTCGAAGGGGAAATCGCCGACGCCCTGCGCGACGATTGGAACGTGCAGCCCCGCGACGTGACCGCGCTCCTTTCTGAAAAGCCGCGCGATACCCGGCAGCGAATCCTCAAAAGCCTGCTTAGCGGGCCGATCGACATCGACAAGATGGACTATCTCGTCCGCGACAGCCTCCATGCCGGCGTCCCCTATGGCCGCAATTTTGACCAACAACGGCTCGTCGGCAGCTTGTGCCTGAACCAGGCGGGGGACGGCCTCGCCATCACCGCCAAGGGACGCACCGCCGCCGAAATGATGGTCTTTGCCCGTTATGTGATGTTCAGCGAAGTGTATTGGCACCACGCGGTTCGCGCGGCCACTGCCATGCTGCAGCGGGCCTTTTTCCTGTTGCATGGGCAGCTCGATCTCGATTCGCTTTTTCGCCAGACCGAGCAGCCGCTGATCGACAGCCTCTGCGCAGCGGCGGGCAATTCTCCCGCGGCGGAGCTGCTGGATGGCCTGTTTGGCCCGGCCCGGCGGCTCTACAAGCGGCTGGTCGAGCTGAGCCATTTTCAGCAGCCAGAGTTTTACGAAAAATTCGCCCGCCGGCCGTATCCATGGCTGGTCGCCGCCAGCGACGCCTTTGCCGCCGCCGCCAGCAAGCAAGTGGGCCGCCGCGTGCCGCCGCACGAAGTGCTGTTTGATGCTCCCCCCGCCAAGCGCGAGGTCGAGTTCCACGTCGAGGTTTTCTTTCCCAAGGAAAACCGCTATCGCACGCTGGCCGAGATTTCTCCTGCCGTGCATACGCTCGCGACCAGGCAGTTCGACGACTACGTCAAGCGCGTGCGACTCTTCGTGCATCCGCGCCTCGTCGCCGAGTTGCGACCGACCGCGAATCTGGACGCGCTCTTGGCCGAAACGCTCCGGCAACTGGCGTGAGGAATCGCCATGCTGCTCAAACTCCTCAAGCAGCAGCTGCGTCAGCATCGCTTGCGGCGGGCGGGCGTGCTCGACGAAACCGGCCCCGCGATGGAAAAAGTGGGCGACTGGGTCGTTGCCCCCAACTTGGTTGGGCCGGAGAGCGTTGTCCATTCCTTCGGCGTGGGAGACAACGTCGCTTGGGATTTGGCGATGATCGCGCGGTTTGGCGTCACGGTCCACGCCTTCGATCCGACGCCGGCCAGCATGGAGTGGGTCGCGCGGCAAAAGCTGCCTGCCCAATTTCGCTTTCATCCGCTGGGGATCTCCAATCGTGATGGGGAGCTGCTCTTCTATCCGCCGCGCCGCGCGGGAACGACTCACTATTCGCAAGACCGCCGCGGCGGCAGCTTGCCACCGGTCGCTGGGCAAGTCCGCCGGTTGGCGACCATCGCCCGCGACCTGGGCCACAACCACATCGACATCCTCAAGCTCGACGTGGAAGGAAGCGAGTTCGATGCCGTCCCCGATCTGCTCGCCAGCGGCATTCCGGTCGAGCAACTCTTGGTCGAAATCCACTATCACTTTCCCACCCGCTCGTTCGGGCAAGGCCTGGCGCTCATTCGCCAGATCAAAGCCCAAGGCTACGCTTGCCGCTACGTCTCCCCCCGCGGCTATGAGTTTGCCTTCGTCCGAAAGTAGGCCAACGCGTCCCTTGCTGGCTGGCTACACCGTAGCCCGCTGACGGGAAGGATTACAGGAAAAATCCCCTCGCAGGAGTGGCTACCTGCCCGCGATTCCATCCCCGCTTATTGCAATCCGCTTATAATCGCGCTCCATTTTGCTTGCGCCGCCGTTTTGCCGCAAGTTGTTTATGAAAAATGCTTTACGACGAAATCCAGCGACTTATTCTCGGCCGACTTACTATAGTTACTAGAGCGTATTTCAAAACCGTCCTAGGACGACGATGAGGCACGCAAGCTGGACGAATCCGTGAAAGAGATGGGCATGGTACTCGTAACGCGTGACAAGACGCCGAAAGTTCTGGAGCCAGCTTATCGA
>JANRLS010000259.1:0-22781 GCA_033762315.1 Pirellulaceae bacterium | reverse complement strand
TGGCGGCGGTGAAGCTCGTCGCGCTCGACCTGCGCGAGACGGTGCTGGATGTTGCCGGCCAGGAGATTATGACGGCCGACAAGGTGACGCTGCGTATCAACGCCGGCGTAACCTACCGCATCGTCGATCCGGTTCGGGCCGTTGGCGCGACCGACGACGTCCGCCAGGCGCTGTACCGCGAGGTGCAGCACGCCCTGCGGGCTGCCATTGGTGCGCGGGAGCTCGACGCCCTCCTCACCGGCACGGACGAGGTGGGCCGCGAGGTGGAGCAGGCGCTCCGCACGCGGGCGACGGAGTTGGGTCTGGCGCTCGCGTCGATCGGCATTCGCGATATCGTCCTGCCGGGCGACATGCGGGAGCTGATGAACAAGGTGACGGAGGCCAAGAAGGCCGCCGAGGCCAACCTCATCGCTCGCCGCGAGGAGACGGCCGCGATCCGCAGCCAGGCCAACACGGCCAAGCTGCTGGTCGAGAACCCGACGCTCATGCGGCTGCGCGAGCTGGAGGTGCTGGAGAAGATCGCGTCGGCCGGCCACCTCAAGGTCGTGCTTGGGGAGCAGGGCCTGACCGACCGGATCGTCAATCTGCTGTAGCAGTCGCCCCCGGCACGAGCCATCGCGCCGGGGGCTTCTTGCTTGGCAGACATCGCCAGCGAGGCGGATTACCATAGGGGGCGACCATTCGCCGCTTCGCTTCCTGGAGATTGCTATGTCCGCCGCCGTGCAGCCGCCGAATCCTCCAGCCTCCTTGCCTCCCGAACTGGCCGGCTCGATTGACAAGCTGGCGGCGGCCTTGGTCGAGCTGACCCGCGAAGTGGCCGACCTGAAAAAGGAAGTCCGCAAGGTGGCCCAGGAGCTCGATAAGCAGAGCTTCAACAAGTAGTACCGCCTCGCTGCCGGGGCGCGCCCTTCATGCGGGCCAGATTCTCGGCTACGCTCTGGGAATCGCCAATTCCTTGTCAAGATTTCCGGGGACGAATGATGAAACCGACGCAGATTGCCATTCATGGTGCGGCGGGCCGAATGGGCCGGCGACTGGTGGCCCTGGGAAGTGTCGATCCGGAGCTGAAGATCGTCGCGGCCGTCGATTCGCCGTCGAATCCCGACCTGGGGCGCGACGTGGGCCTCTTGGCCGGCGTGGTTGAGCTGCACGTGCCGCTGGGGGGAGCACTGAACGTGCAGCCGGATGCCGTGATCGACTTCTCCGTTCCGCAAGGAACCGAGAGAATTCTGCAAACCTGCCTCGACCGCAAGGTGCCGCTGGTGGTGGCGACGACGGGGCTCTCCGAGAGCCAGAAATCGCTGGTGCTGGAGGCCTCGCAGACGATTCCGGTGGTTTGGTCTCCCAGCATGAGCACCACCGTCAATCTCGCGATGAAGCTCGTCGCCAAGGCGGGCGAAGTGCTCCGCGGCCTGGCTAGCGGGGTGGATGTCGAGATCATTGAACGACATCACCGGATGAAGGAAGACAGCCCCAGCGGGACGGCCTTGAAATTCGGCGAAATTATCGCCGGCGTGATGGGGCAAACCGAAACCCGCCACGGCCGCGAAGGGCAAGTCGGCAAGCGGCCGCTGCACGAAATCGGCTTTCACGCGGTGCGCACCGGCGACAATCCGGGGGAGCACACGATCATCTTTGGCCTCCTGGGCGAGACGCTCGAAATCACCGTCAAAGCCAGCAATCGCGATTGTTATGCCCTTGGTGCCCTGACCGCCGCCAAGTTTATCGCCACGCAAAAGCCCGGGCTCTATTCGATGTACGACGTGCTGGGGTTGTAGTCCGTTGTCATTGGTCATTGGCCCCTCGTCATTGGTCCTTTCCGTCCTTCTCCCCCACTCCCTCACTCCCACTCGCTGCTTAAAATCAACCCTCCCCCAGAAGGAGGCTCTCGTGCCGGATCAAGGCTCTATCACGCAGTGGATTGGCGACCTCCGCGACGGGCGCAGCGCCGCGGCGGGCAAACTGTGGGAGCGGTATTTTGGGCGGCTGGTGGGACTCGCGCGGAAGAAGCTGCGCGACACTCCGCGGCGCATGGCGGACGAAGAGGATGTGGTCGTCAACGCCTTCCAGAGCTTTTGTGCCGGCGCGGCCGAGGGGCGATTTCCCAAGCTCGGCGACCGCGACGACCTATGGCAGGTGCTCGTCGTGCTGACCGCCCGCAAGGCGGCCGACCAAATGAAGCATCAGTTCCGGCAAAAGCGGGGGGGCGGCGTGGTGCGCGGAGAGTCGGTCTTCATCGAGAAGATGAATGGCGAAGAGCGAGCACTGATCGACCAGGTGGTCGGCAGCGAACCCACGCCGGAATTCGCCGCGCAGTTGACCGAGGAATGCGGCCGCCTGCTCGACCTCTTGAACGACGAAACGCTTCGCGCCGTCGCCATTGCCCGGATGGAAGGGTATAGCAACGACGAAATCGCCGCGAAAATGGGGGTGAAAACCCGCACCATCGAGCGCAAACTGAATCTGATTCGCGAACTTTGGTCGCAGCAGGCTTAGCCATGCAACCGGCGGCATCCATTTCGAAGGCCAGCGGCGGCAACGCGGCCGAGGAGCTGCGCGAGTTCGACCGGCTGTGCGACGAATTCGAGGCGCGATGCCAATCCGAGCCGTGGCCGCGAATCGAGGATTTTCTCGCCCGCTGCCCGGAAATTTGGCAGTCGCGCCTGTTGGCCGAATTGCTGGCTTTGGAGCTCGATTATCGCGCCAGTCGGCAAGAAACCCCCAGCCGCGACGAATATACGCGCCGCTTCGCTTCGCTGGGGGATGTCGTCACGGCGGCGTTCGTGGACCGCACGTTGCGGCCGGCCAGCGTCGGCGGGCGGCCCACCATCGCGGGCCCCGTCCGCAACAGGCAACCGCCGCGCGAGGTTCCCGAGCGGCCCGCCAGTCATCGCGTCGGCCGCCACGAAATCTTGGAAGAGCTGGGCTATGGCGGAATGGGGGTGGTGTATAAGGCCCGGCAGGTGGACTTGGGCCGCATCGTCGCGGTCAAGATGCTGCTGGCCGGCTCGCATGCCGACCCACGCGACATGGCCCGTTTTCGGGCCGAGGCGGAGGCGGTCGCCCAGATGCAGCATCCGCACATCGTGCAGGTGTTCGAAGTGGGAGAGCACGATGGCCAGCCCTATTTCTCGCTCGAATACGTCGCCGGCGGCCACCTGGGACAGCGCATCGCCGGCACGCCGCAACCACCGCGCGAAGCGGCCCGGCTTATCGAAACTTTGGCCCGCGCGGTGCAAGCGGCCCACGATCAGGGGATCGTCCATCGCGACCTCAAGCCGGCGAACATTTTGCTGACCACCGCCGGCGAGCCGAAGATCAGCGATTTCGGCCTCGCCAAGCGGCTCGAAGGGGCCGGCCAAACGCTCACTGGGACGGTGATCGGCACCCCCAGCTACATGGCCCCCGAACAGGCGGCGGGGGATCCATCGCGGATCGGGCCGCCGGCCGATATTTATGCCCTGGGCGCGGTGCTGTATGAGCTGCTCACCGGCCGGCCGCCGTTTCGAGGCGAAACGCCCTGGGATACCGTCAGCCAGGTGCTGGCCGACGAGCCCGTGCCCCCCACCCGCCTGCAGCCCAAGGTTCCTCGCGATCTGGAGACGATTTGCCTGAAGTGCCTGCACAAGGAACCGGCCCGGCGCTATGCCGCTGCTCGCGAGCTGGCGGATGACCTGGCCCGGTATTTGGCCCACGAGCCGATTCTCGCCCGCCCGGTGACGCGCGTGGAGCGGGGCTGGAAATGGGCCCGCCGCAATCCGGTGGTGGCGTCGCTCGCGGCGGCGTTGGCGTCAGCCTTGGTGATCGGCTTGGGCGCGACTACATCGCTGTGGCTGTTGGCCGAAGCCCGCCGCGAAACAGCCGATGCCAACTGGCAATTGGCCGAAACGCAGCGGGCCGCGGCCAACGATTCGTCGAAGCAGGCCCGGGCGGCGGTCCGCGAGAGTTTCGTGCTGGCGACCGAAGCGCCGGAGTTTCAGCGCGATGGGATGCAAGGGGCGCGGGCCCTCCTGCGCAACAAGGCCCTCGCCTATTTTCGCGAGCTGGCCAAAACCCGCGCCAGCGATCCCGCGATGCGCCGCGAAATTGCCGACGCGCAGTATCGCGTGGCGGTCATTCTCGGATTGAACGGCAAAGCCGATGAGGCGGTGGCCGAGTTTCACGCGGCGATCAGCACGTGCCGAGCGTTGCTGATCGCGCAGCCGAACGATGCCCAGCTCCTGGCGCTATTGGCCGACGCGCTCTCGGGGCTGGCCCGAGTCGAAGCGGGCGTGGGGAATTTTCCGGCCGTGTTTGCCGCCGGCGACGAAGCGCTCGCCATCCGCCAGCGGCTGGTGAAGGCCCAGCCCGACGACCTCGAACTCCAAGCCGGGCTGGCCGCTGCCCAGTTGGAACTGGGCCTGGCCCGTTATCAGCACGGCGACAATACCGCGGCGCTGGCGCAGCTCGAAACCGCTCGCGGGGCCTTGGCCTTGCTGCGAACGCGGCTCAAGAACAGAAGCATCGAAACGGGACTCGCCAGTGCGCTGGTCGGGATCGGCCATGTTCATTGGCGGCAAAATCGCCCCGGCGAGGCCGAGCCGGTTTATCGCGAGGCGATCGCGATTCGCGAGTCGCTGTTGGGGCAATATCCGTTTCCCGCCGACCGGGACGAGCTGGCCCGCGCTTATGCCTCGCTGGGCCAGGCCCTGGCCGATCTCGACCGCAATTCCGAGGCGCTCGCCGCCTTCGAGCAGGCGCGCGACCACCGCGAGAAGCTGGTGGCCGCCAACCCCCTCGTGCTGAGCTACAAGTACGATCTGGCCCTCAGCTACAAGCAAGTCGGCGACCAGCTTTATGCCCAAGAGCGGTTGGCCGAGGCGATGGCGCTCTGCCAGCAACGGCTCGCCTTGCTAGAGCGGATCAGCGCGACAGCGCCTGGCAACATTGGCTATGCCCATGCGCTAGCCCTGGCGCACGCGAACCTGGGAATTTACTATCGGCAGCACCAGAAAGACCCGATTCTCTCGCGTCAGCACTACGACCTCGCGCTCAAAATCTGGGACGACCTGGCGCGGCGCGGCGTCGCCACGCCGGAACATCGCTGCGGCCAGGCCGAGGGAATCACCAGCCTCGCGATGCTGCATTTGGATGGCCAGCGGCTGGAGGAAGCGCTGGCCGATTTTGCCCGGTCCAGCGAGATTCTGCGCGACTTGCTCCGCCGCGATGCCGCCGATGCCGACTGCCGGTCGCTCCTCTCGCGGAACCTGACGAACATGAGCTACTGCCAGCAAATGTTGGGTCGGCAAGAGGAAGCGGTGCGGGCAGCGCTTGCGGCGCTATCGCTCCGCGAAGGGCTGGCGCGCGATTTTCCCGCCAGCAGCGAATTTCGCGAGAAGCTCGCCAAGTCGCGCGCGGAATTGCCGGCGGTGGCCGCGATCTACATGAACGCGACAGTGCCGATTCCCAAGGACGCCACTCCCGAGCAGCGCTTGGCGGCGGAAGTTTCGCGCCGGGCGCTGTGGGAAAAGTGGGCTGGCGAATTCCCGAACGAGCCCTTCTTCCAGCAAAAAGTGACCGAATCGCGGGCCAAAGTTGCCGAGCTCGAAGCCGCCGCCGAAAAACCCGCCGCCAGCGGCTAGGTATCGCTGGTTACGCCCTTGAGGGCCCGGACAATCGCGTCGGCGGTGGCGGGCCTGCCGTTGGGATCGGGCGAAATGCACTGCATGATCGTCTTGGCCACCACGGAATTGATCTTCGGAACCAGCTCTGTGATCGGCGTCGGCGGCTTGCTGTCGTGATTGAGCGCGCCGCGGCCAGTGGTGTCGGTCGAAGGCCAGGGAAAATCGAACGACCACATCTGATAGACCGAGACCCCCAGCGAGAAGAGATCGACCCGCAAATCGGTCGGCTTGCGGCGGACGATTTCCGGAGCCATGAACAGCGGCGTCCCGGTCCGGTTGCCGGGGAGCATGTATTCGCGCTCCATCGGGAGCGAGAGGCCGAAATCGATCAGCTTGAGCGATAGGCCGTCCGGCGCGACGATGAAATTCCGCGGGCAGATGTCACGATGGATAAACCCGGCCTTATGTACCGCCTCGATTCCCTCGGCCATTTGGCGAAACAGAATGTGCCGCTTGCCGTCGAGGATTTTGTCCTTGTTGTGAATCAGCACATTGAGGCCGGTGCCGGGGACAAACTCCATCACCACATACGGCTTGCCATCCTTCGACATGCCGAACTCGAACGTTTCGGCAATTCGCGGATGCTTGAGTTGCATCCCGATTTCCCCTTCGCTCGGTTTTTTGAGCCCTTTGAAGCGCTGCTCGAAGGCGGCGGTCTTTTCGACATCGAGCAGCTTGAGGCCGACCGTCTTGTTCGTGGTGCGGTCCACCGCCATGTGAAAGTTCGACATCGTGCCGTGTACCGCTTCGCGCACGAGTTGAAACCGCTCCGCCAGATCGGGCCGGCGGTCGCTAAACATGTCGGAGAGCTTGCGAAAAAAGCTAATGGCCATTTCTCTGCAGATAGCCGCGGCAGGCGAGGCGTGCAAACTGCCTCAACGATAGGCCCTTGCCAGCAGGCAGACAAGGCTTTGGCGACGAGTCTTCACAATCGCCCCAGCTTGCCCAATCAGCCGAAGTTGGCAAGCAAATCACCAATCCAAGAGACTGCGGTGAACCGCTTCGACGCGCCGTGCGGAATCTTCAACATGAGGGGCTAATCGAAGGCCAGAGCCACGTCGTCCATCGCTCCATTGACGCTCACCTTGAGCGGCGATTTGTCCCGTTTGCCATACTTGGCCAGCATCTGCTTGAGGCCGGGGGGATCCTTGGGAGGCCCACCCATGATCATGCTGACGGGATCGGCAGGCTGCGGATCGTAGGCGATCCAGACATCGTAGTTGCCCCGCGGAATCAGCTCCACGCCGTGCTCGCCGGTCAGCGTGAATTTGCCCTCCGCATCGCTAATGCACCAGAACCGCGGACCCTCCCCCTCTTGGAAAAAGATCACCAGGCCCGGCACCGGATTGCCTTGGTGGGTGGCCACGCCCGAAACCCGCACATTTCTAATGTTTTCGCAGCTACAACCGGCTATGGGAGCCAAGAGCAACAGGCCAACCGCAAGGGAACGGCGGGAAGCAAGCGGTGGGGAACGCATGAGTCGATCGCGGGTCGGGCTCGATGGCGGTTTGCCGAATTGTAACTCTCCGCGCTGTGGAATGCATCACCGGTTGTGGTTTTCTACCTCATTGTTGGGGAGTCTGGGGCAGCAAGGCACCGCGGGCGGCGAGCACCCGCTCGCGAGCCTGGGCGGGGGTATCGGCCACCGCGGTGAGATGCCCCATTTTGCGCCCCGGGCGAGCCTCGGCTTTGCCGTAGAGATGCAGCTTGACATCGGCCAGCGCGAGCGCGGCGGGCCAATTCGGTGTCGGCTGCCAGAGATCGCCCAGCAGATTGGCCATCGCTGCCGGGCGATGCTGCCGGGGGGAACCGAGCGGCAGCCCGCACACGGCCCGCACCTGCTGCTCGAATTGGCAAGTGGTGCAGGCGTCGATGGTGAGATGGCCCGAGTTGTGCGGTCGCGGGGCGAGCTCGTTCACCATCAGCCGATTTTGCCGATCCACGAAAAACTCAACGCAGAGGACGCCAACCACGTCGAGCCGCTGCATGATCTGGCGGGCGATGTCAATCGCTTCGTCCGCGACCACCGGCGCGATCCCCGCCGGAGCGACCGATACATCGAGAATGTGGTTGGCATGGGCATTTTGCAGCGGGCCATAGGTGACGATTTCGCCCGACACCCCACGCGCCGCGACCACCGACACCTCGCACTGAAAATCGATGTAGGCCTCCACAATCGCCTCGCCGCCGGCAAAGCGGGGCCAAACCTCGTCAGCCGCGGCGGGGCTCGCCAGCTTGGCCTGCCCCTTGCCGTCGTATCCCCAGTCGGCCGTTTTCAGCACGGCGGGGAGGCCCGCCTCGGCCAAGGCGGCGGTCAGCTCGTCTTTCGAGCGCACCGGCCAAAACGGCGTCACCGGGATGCCGGCATTGCGGAGGAAAGTTTTTTCCCGCAGTCGATTTTGCGAGGTATGCAGCACGTTGCCGCCGGGGCGGACGGGAGCGAACCGCTCGGCGGCGGCCGTGGTGGCGGCGGGAACATTCTCGAACTCGAACGTCACGACCGACACGCCGCGGGCAAACCGGGCGATCGCGTCCAGGTCGTCATACGCCGCCCGAACTTCGAGATCCGCCACTTGGCCGGTCGGCGTGTCGTCGTCGGGCGAGAGCACATGCACGCGATAGCCCAGCCGGCGCGCCGCGATGGCGAACATCCGCCCCAACTGGCCGCTGCCGAGCACTCCCAGCGTGCTGCCGGGCAGAATCGGGCTGCTCATGGGAGCGACTCCCCCAGCACCTTCGCCGTCAGCTCGGCATGATAAACGTGCAGCTTTTGCCGCAATTCGGGCCGCGTCGCCGCCAGCATCCGCACCGCCAACAGGCCGGCGTTTTTGGCCCCCGCCTCGCCAATCGCCAGCGTCCCGACCGGAATGCCCCCCGGCATTTGCACGATGGAGAGCAGCGAATCGAGCCCCGACAGCGCCTTGCTTTGCACCGGCACCCCCAGCACTGGCAGCACCGTGAGCGAGGCGACCATCCCCGGCAAATGGGCCGCCCCGCCGGCACCGGCGATAATCACCTCGATGCCGCGACCCTCGGCGGCCTTGGCATAGTCGCTCATCAGGTCGGGGGTGCGGTGGGCCGAGACGACGCGGCACTCGTGCGGCACGCCGAACTCGGCCAGCACGTTGGCCGCCGCGCGGAGCGTCTCCCAGTCGGACTTGCTCCCCATGATGACCCCCACCAGGGGCTGCGAATTTTCCGCCATAGCCGAGTCCTCACCATCGGAAAGCCAATTCCCCGCTTGTCTTACCTGTTGGCCTGGGCGTTGGGTAGGGCGGGGCGGAAAGAGAGGAGCCAGGAACCAGGAACCAGGAGCCAGGAGCCAGGAGCCAGGAGCCAGGAGCCAGGAGCCAGGAGCCAGGAGTCAGGACGTGGAGTGCTGGGGAAATATTCGCCGGAAAATTGCCAGCGGGCCGATTTTGTGGGAACCTTTGGGAGGTCGAAAGCGTTTTAATACATGTACTCCCGTGCAGTTTTTGTGGAAACGGGCATTCAGAAAGGGATTTTCGCCTGCGGTTGCGCAGTACGCGCAGCGAAACCCCTCGTGCGGATCGATTACCAAGGAACGAAGTCGGTGCGGCCGCGGATCAGCCATTGGCGGCGAGGGGGCTTGGAATGAGGCCCGCGTGCCGAGCGGCCACAAAGCCTTGTAACTATAGTAAGCGGGCGGAAAACGGGGAGACGACTTATCGCGCAAGTCGTTTATGAAAAAGCAGTTACGAGGAATCTGGCGGGAACGAAGTTTGTGGCGAGCAATAAGGAGCGGCCGATTAGGTGGCTGGCAATTGCGGCGGCGAAGAGGGGGTATAATCGAGGCGCGTCGAACCCCGTTCCCTTCGCCGAGGCTGACTTCCCATGTCGCGATTCATTGGCTGGATGGTGCTACTGATGGTTGGACTTTCGCTTTCGCCGCTTGCTGCCGACGAGAAGCCGGGGCAGGTGCTGAAGCACATCGTGATGTACAAGTTCAAGGATACGACGACGCCGGAGCAGGTGCGGGAGGTGAGCGAGGCGTTTGCCAAGCTGCCCAAGCAAATCGACGCGGTGATTGGCTTCGAGGCGGGGACGAACGTCAGCACCGAGGGGAAATCGGAGGGGTTCACCCACGTGTTCGTCGTTACCTTTCGCGATCAAGCCGGGCTGGCGGCTTATCTGAAGCACCCGGCACACGACGCCTATGTGCAGGTGGTCAAGGATAAGCGCGAGAAGGTGGTGGTGTTTGACTATTGGGCGGAAAAATAACGGGCCGTGCGGCGATACGCGGTCCGGCCGAGACCGGCGACTAAAGCTCCACCCCGATTTGCTTCGCTCGCTGTTGCAGCCCGATTTGGAAGTAGTAGAAGGGAAAATGGGGTCGCTTTTCGCGGGCCCATTGAAACTGGGAAAGGACCATGTCGCGGGGGAGGATGCCGTCTTCCACTTTGTCGGCCACCAGGGCGACAAAGTCGAACTCCTCCTGCCGTCGGCATTTGAGACCAAAGCGGAGGGTGTCGTAGAGGCTGGGGTTTCCTTCCTGGGCGCAGAGCCAGCCGGGGGCAACGAGCGAGAGGATCGCTAGCACCGAGCGAAACCAGTGGCGGCGGTTCATGGGTTGGCTCTCGTGGAGGGCTGGCAATTGGCCAGCGGCGGGCTGTAGCAAAACTGAACGAACAGAGCAAGGCGAAGCCGCCGCTTGCCCCCCCGCGACCGCGACCCTTCTCGCCCTAAGTGCTTGCGGGAAAATACTTTAGGCGATTCCCGCCGCCTGCCGATAAGTAGCTGGAAAATAGAATCAAAAGATTGACATTTGAGGTTGGCGCTTTGTATATTGCGTGATGCCCTACGGCCGGGCTTGCCCGGTCCCGCCCCCACTGTCTGCCCTCCGTCCGCTTCAGGAGTTCCGCTCATGCTTCGCGTTTCTGGTCGGCCCGGCAAGGATTTGTGCGATCAACACTTGGGAGTAACCCGCCGCGACGTGCTTCGGGTGGGGGGCTCGGCGGTGCTGGGACTGTCGCTGGCGAATATGCTGAAGCTGCAAGCCGCCAATGCCGCGACTTCGGCCACCCCCTCTGGCCCGGATACCTTCAAGGGAAGCGGTCCCGGCTGGAACAAGGCCAAGAGCGTGATCCTGGTTTATCTGCAGGGCGGCCCGAGCCATCTCGACTTGTGGGATCCGAAAGAGAACGTGCCGGACAATGTCCGCAGCGTCTTCAAGCGGATGCCCAGCAAGGTGCCGGGGATGGACACCACCGAGCTTCTGCCGAGGTTGGGCCAGGTGACCGACAAGCTCACGATGATCCGCTCGATGAGCTACACGCCGGTGGGCCTGTTCAATCACACGGCCGCCATTTATCAGATTCACACCGGCTACACGGCTGACAAGGTGAGCCCCTCGGGCCAGCTCGAGCCGCCGACACCCAAGGACTATCCCAACTTTGGCTCGAACATCGTCCGCCTCAAGCCGCCGAGCGTGCCGATGCTGCCGTTCGTCATGCTGCCTCGGCCGCTGCAAGAGAGCAACGTGGTGAATAAGTCGGGCACCGCCGGCTTTCTCGGCCGGGCCTACGATCCCTATTACCTGTTCCCGTCGGGCGACGACATGGACATGGCGAAGATGGATCGAGTGAAGGTCGATGATCTGACTCTTCGCACCGAAGTGAGCGAGGCCCGCCTCGACCGCCGTGCTCGCCTGCGTGATCAAATCAACCAAGGCATGCCCGAAATCGACAAGGCAGTCGCCAAGTACGACCTCGACAAGTACTACGACTCGGCCCTCAGCCTGATTATGTCGGGCCGGGCGCGCGAAGCGTTCTCATTGAGCAAAGAAACCGATGCGATGCGCGACCGCTACGGCCGCAACACTTTCGGCCAGTCGTGCCTCTTGGCTCGCCGCCTCGTCGAAGCCGGCACGCGGGTGGTCGAGGTCATTTGGCCCAAAGTTGCCAATAGCGACAACCACAGCTTCGACGTGCATGTCGGACTTTCGGGCCGCATGAAGAACCAATCGGCTCCCATGCTCGATGGCGGACTCTCGGCCCTCATCGGTGACCTCGACGATCGTGGCATGCTCGATGAAACGCTGGTCATTGCCCTGGGCGAATTCGGCCGCAGCCCGCAGCGTGGTGTTTCGACCAGCGGCAACGGCAATAGCGATGACGGCCGCGATCACTGGCCCTATTGCTACACCGCCATCGCCGCCGGCGCCGGCATCAAGCGGGGTTTTGTGTATGGCAAGAGCGATGCCACCGGTTCCGCTCCGCTCGAAACCCCAGTGCATCCCATTGAGCTGCTCGCCACGATTTATCACGCCTGCGGCATCAACCCGCAAACGATCGTCTACAACCACCTGAATCAGCCCCGCGAGCTGGTCAAGGCCGAGCCGGTGACCAAGCTGTTCGGCTAGGTTGGGCTCGGATCGAGCCAGATTCATAGAGCGGGCGGTTCGCTGGGCGATCCGCCCGCATCACTTTTGTTCCGCTGCGGCCACGCAGCAGCAGAGATCAGCCCCGCGTCAGCACCAGCAGTGCGATCTCGGGCGGGCAATTCAGCCGGATCGGCGGCACGCCGGAAATCCCGCGGCTGACGTGCAAGAGAGTTGGCGGCTCGTCATAGAC
Organism: Pirellulaceae bacterium; assembly: GCA_033762315.1. Lineage (GTDB taxonomy): Bacteria > Planctomycetota > Planctomycetia > Pirellulales > Pirellulaceae > CAYLLN01. Next base: position 10,525 of record JANRLS010000259.1, on the reverse strand, counting down.
GCCGCCGGCATAGCGGCTCCCGAAGCGGCTGGGGCTGATGAGCGCGCCGAGCCAAGGGAGGCGAATCTGTCCGCCGTGGTTGTGCCCGGCCAGCATCAGGTCGAAGCCGTTCTCGCGGGCCCAGGTGAGCTGATCTGGCGTGTGCGACAAGAGCAAGCGAAAACGAGGAGAGGGGGCGAGGGGGAGAGTGGGGGCCGTGCCGAACCACGGGAGTTCGGTGCCGGCCAGCAGAATCTCCGTTTCCCGAACAGGATGCAGCAGCGCCCGACTGCCCAGGTCGATCAGCCCGGACTCGACGAGGGCCTGTCGCAGCGGCGCGACATCCCCCAGCCGCAGTTCGTGGTTGCCGAGGATGAAGAACTTGCCGTGCCGCGCAGTCAATTGCCCCAGGGTGCGGGGAATCCACGGCAGGCACGGCGACTTCTCCAAAATGTCGCCGGTGATGGCGACGAGATCGGGAGTGAGCGAATTCGTCGCGGCCACGATTTCGCGATAGAACTCCTCGGTCAGATCGCCGGTCATGTGCAGGTCGGTAAGGTGGGCAATTGTCAGCCCCTCCAGTTCGGCCGGCAGATTGGCCAAACGCAGCGTTTTTCGCTGAATGTGCGGCTGGAAGATTTGCGTGCCGCGAACGCGGGCCAAAGTGCGGGCCTTGGCACTGCCGACAGGTTGGTAGCCGAGCCGGGCGGCAACATCGAGCACCGCCGTGTCGTTGGCCACGAGCGCCGCCGGGATGCGTTCGACCAACTTGGGTCCCAGCCACAGCGGGAGAACGAGCGCGGCGCAAGCCCAGCAGATTGTGACATACGCCAGCACGGGCCAAGACATTTGAAAATGTCCGTCCCGCCAGTTCACCGCGAATCCGCCATAGACTGCGCTCGCCACGATTCCAGCCAGCAGCACAACCGCCGCCCCCAGAATAATCAGCCGGTCGAGCGTTTTTACGAACCGCCAGGGCCAGGGCTTGGCCAGCACGCGGTTGAACAGATAGACCGCGAGCGCAAAGTGACCCACGAAGGCGATCAAGGCAAGCGCGGCATCGAGGGCAAAAACCATCGGGCAATTGTACGTTATGCCCGTCTGGCACAAGTCGGCCGGCGCGAAGTCTTCACGCTAGGCCTGGCTGCTTGCGCCGCCGTCGCAATCGATGATTCGCTCCAGCGTGTCGAGCAGTTGCCGCTCTTTGAAGGGCTTGAACACGCGGCCGTCGGGATGGACGCCATGCTTGCGGCAATCGACCCAGATGTGCTTGGGATCGTAGCCGCCGGAATCGGTGACGATCAGCGGCACGTGCTCGGAAAGAAGCCGCAACCGCTTCATCAGGTCGAAGGCGGTCATGTCGCACAGTTGCAGGCCGGCAATGACCGCGTCGTAGCGCAAGTCGCGCAGGCCGTGCTTGAAGAGGGTTTCGGCCTCGATCCCCTTTTGCACGGTTTCGACGACGCAGTCGTGCTGCTCCAGCAGCTTGTGGGCCGAGCGGCGGATGGCAGGCTCGGTATCGACGACGAGCACCCGCTTGCCGCGGAGCTTTTCGCGCTTGTCGTCGGCGGCCGGGTCGCCGAGGCCCATGTCGAAATCGAGCGGCGGCAGCTTGCGGCCGACCTGTTGGATGACGTCTTTAATGCGGCGGGCGTTGGCCAGGATCATAACGAGGCGGTCGCGCGTTTCGGGGGGCAGGTTGGCCCCCTGCTCGTCAATCCAGGTGGCGTCATAGACGATTTCGTCGATCGGCAGGGCCACCTGGCTGTGAATTTCGGCCACGCTTTGCTGCGCGGCGTTCAATTGCTGGGCCACCAGCAGATGCAGCGTGTTGAGCGACACCGCCACGTCGCGGCTGAAAACCTTGAGGAATTGCAGGTCGCTCTCGCTGAAGGCGTGTGGCTGAGGACTTTCGACATTGAACGTGCCGATGACTTCGTTGTGCAGCTTGAGCGGGACGGTGAGCGAGCTCTTGGCCCCTTTGACCCCCTGCAGATAGAGCGGATCGTGGGCCGTGTCGTCGCACAAATAGCTTTTGCCGGTGGCGGCCACGAACCCGGTGACGCCGTTCCCCTCTTCCTTGGCGAACAGGTCGCGATCGGCCGCTTCGGGGTCCATGCCGACTTCGAGCAGCGGCACGAGCTTTTTGGTTTTCTGATTGAGCAGGCGGATTTCGACGACATCGAACTTGAGGATGTCCTTGGTGCAGTGCAGGATGTTGCACCGCAGCATGTCGATGCGCTGATCGACCGGCATGGCCGAGATTTCGTCGGGCTTGAGGTCGGCCAATTCGCGGCCGGCGTCTTGAATGGCGTCGAGCTTTTGCTGCTGCAGGGTTTCGACCGTCACGTCCCGAATCGCGACAACCAGATGGCGAGCGCTATCCTTGGGATCGCTGATCGGGGCCGCGTGCATTTGGTAGTAGCGGCCGTCGGTCGTTTTCAGAACCGAGGTATTCGCGAGGCCCGTTTGCAAAGCCTTCAGCAACGGGTAGCCATCTCCGCCGACGACATCGGGATTGCCGAGCGCCGCGAAGAACCGCTCGCCGACCACATTCCCCCGGTTGCACCACCGCAGCAGCTGATGATTGGCCCACAAGATCGTGAAGTCGGCATCGAGCAGGGCGACCGCATCGGGCATTCCTTCCAGAATGCGTTCGTGCTGAATCAGACGCCCGAGCCGCACCGCCGAAGCGAAATGATCGCCGGCGACGTAGATGCCATCGAACTGCTGGCGGCCCATCTCGGCAATCGCCCGGACGGGGTTGTGAACCACGACCACCTCGGCGTCATCTCGAACGCCGGCCGGCAACGACGCGAGCCCGTCACCAGGACTACACACATAAAGTATCTTGAGCCGCGACACCGGAGCCTCCCCGGGGAAAGGGACACTCAGCCACTAGCAATTGTAGGTCTCGATTCCGTAACCTACAACGCAATTAGAACCGCCGATACAAGTGATACGTTTTATTTATGTCCGAATGTTCGTTGCCGTTACACGGATTTCGCTAGTATCGGCTGAAACCCTAGATGCGCTGGAATCGCCGGATATTTCGCACTGGTTGACGATTTTCCGCCAATTCGCGCAAAGGAAAAGAAAGCGCCATTAAACACTATTCACTGTCAGGCGGATGCCCGTAATCGACTCCCACTCGGGCCAGCAGCACGAAGAGCACCAGCGCCAGTGCCATCATTCCGATCGCCGCCCAATAGGGATATGCCGGACCCACATAAAAGAGGGGGATCGCAAGCAAGGGTCCGCAAACGCGGGCCAGCGCACTGGTGCTTTGGCTCACTCCCAAAATGCCACCCTGCTTGGCCGGGTCGCTGCGCCGGCTGATCAGCGCTTGCAGCGAGGGGTTCATCAGGGCGAAGCCCGTCACCTCGACTGCCGAGGCCACCATCAGCATCCAGAGTTCGCCCCGCTGCGTGGCCAGCGCGAGCAGCACCAGGCCCGCGATCGTCACCAAACAGCCCGCGAACACCAGCTTCGATTCGCTCACGCGCGTCGAAAGTCGGCGCACCAAAAAGCCCTGGGCAAGGCTCAGGGTCAAACCGATGAACGCAAAGTAGAGCAACACGTCCGATAACTTGAATTGGAAGGCCTTGCTTTCCAGTAAGAGCGACAGCGTTGTCTCGAAGGCGCCAAACGAAACGACGCCGAAAAACGCCGTGAAAAGCAGCGCGGGAACCGATGGTGTTGAAAACGCGTCTCGCCAGCTCCTCAAGTCCAGCAGCCGATGCGCCTCGCTTGCCTTGCTGGCTTGGCCGGGCCGCAGCGATTCGGGCAATACCAAGAGCGCCAGCAAAAACGAAAGCGCCGATAGGCCTGCCGCGACAAACCCCGGCCAGGGACTGGTGGCGACATCTTCTTCGCGCGAAAGCCAAATCGCCGCGAAGCCCAAGAGGGGACCAAACGTAAAACCCAGCCCAAACGCCGCCCCGATGAGTGCCATCCCCTTGGCCCGCGTTTTGGTCGTCGTCGCGTCGGCGATGTAGGCCTGGGCGGTCGGCAAGGTCGCGGCAGCGATTCCCGCCCCGATTCGCGTGATAAATAGCCAGGCCAGGCTTTTCCACACCGTCGCCAGGCCAAACAGAAAATAGAACAAGGCCGAGCCCGCTAGACCGATCAGCAGCACCGGCCGCCGGCCAATCCGATCCGAAAGCCGCCCCCACAATGGCGAAAACAGAAACGTCATCGCCGAAAAGCTGGCCATCAAAACTCCGATTTGCCAGCCGTGCTTATCGACGCCAAACGTCTTGGCATAGATCGGCAGCAGCGGCAGCACCATGCCGAAGCCCAGCAAATCGATAAAGACCGTCAAAAAGATCACCAGCAGCGAGCCGCGGCTGGGAGGAGTGGTCTTCAGGGCGTCAGCAGACATGCGCTCGCGATTCCTACAAAGGTGCTGGCTCAGGGGCCTTGCCTTTATCATCCATCGGCCGCGGGTCGGCAACCGGTCCCGAAACCTGGCCTGCCGACTCCCTTCCGCCCCGGCCCCCTTCTATCATGCAAGGATGCTTCGCACCACGCCCAGCGACCGGCAGCGTCAAACCCAGCTTTCGCGCGACGAGCTCGCCCGCCATCAACTCGCGAGGCTCAACGAACTGCTGCGCGAAACCCTGCCCCACAACCGCTTCTATGCCGAGAAGCTGGGGCAGGTCGAGCTGCCGCTGACTTCGCTCGACGCCCTTCAGCGGCTGCCGTTTACGACCAAGGACGAGCTTGTCACCGCGCCGCACGCCGGCGAATTCGCCGCCAACCTGACCTATCCGCTCGAAAGATACATCCGCTATCACCACACCTCCGGCACTCGCGGCCGCCCGCTGCCGGTGCTCGATACGGCGGAAGACTGGCGGTGGTGGACCGAATCCTGGCAATTCGTGCTCGACGCGGCGGAAGTCGGCCCGGAAGACCGGGTCTTTCTCGCGTTCTCGTTTGGCCCCTTTATCGGCTTCTGGAGCGCGCACGACGCGGCGGTCGAGCGCGGGACAATGGTCATCCCCGGCGGCGGCATGAATACGGTGTCGCGCGTCGAGCTGTTGCGCCGCACCCGCGCCACGGTGCTCTGCTGCACCCCCAGCTATGCCCTGCGGCTGGCCGAGGTGGCGACCGAGAATCAAATCGACCCGGCCAGCCTGTTCGTGCGGCGCATCATCGTCGCCGGCGAGCCCGGCGGATCGACTCCGGCCCTGCGACGGCGCATCGAAGCGACTTGGAACGCCCGGGTCATCGATCATGCCGGGGCTTCGGAGATTGGCCCCTGGGGAGTGGGCGACAAGCTTGGCCGCGGGCTATTCGTGATCGAAACCGAGTTCATCGCCGAGTTTCGCTCGCTAGAGACCGGCGGTCCGGCGGCGGATGGCGAACTGGCCGAGCTCGTGCTCACCTCGCTCGGCCGGTTTGGCAGCCCGGTAGTTCGCTATCGCACCAGCGACGTGGTGCGGCCGCGGCATGATCCCGCCAGCGGCTCGACGTTCGTCCTGCTCGAAGGGGGAGTGCTCGGCCGGACCGACGACATGCTCATCGTCCGCGGCGTCAATGTCTTTCCCAGTTCCATCGAGCAAATTCTCCGAGCTTTTCCCGAAGTGGTCGAGTTCCGCGTCACGGCGCTGAAAAGCGGCGCGCTCGATACGCTGCGGATTGAAATCGAGGATCGCCTGGCCCAGCCCGAGCGCGTCGCCCGCGAGGTGAACGTGCGGCTAGGGCTGCGGGTCGAAGTCGCGTGCGTGCCGCTCGGCTCGCTCCCGCGTTTCGAAGGGAAGGGCAAACGCTTCATCGATCAGCGGAAGGGGCACCATGAAGTTTAATCCCGAAGTAGTCGAGTATTGCCGCCGGCAATTTCCCGCCCTCTCGCGGCGGGTCGGGTCGCGGCTGGCGGCGTTTTTCGATGGCCCCGGCGGCACGCAGGTTCCCCAGCGCGTGATCGATGCGGTCAGCCACTATTTGGCGCATACCAACGCCAATCACGGGGGCCTCTTCGCCACTTCGCAAGAGAGCGACCGCCTGCTCGACGCGGCCCATCACGGCCTGGCCGATTTTGTCGGGGCGGGGGACTCGCGCACGATCGCGTTCGGCCCGAACATGACCTCGCTCGCCATGTCGCTGTCGCGAGCCCTCGCCCGCGGCTGGAAACCGGGGGACGAAATCGTCGTTACCCGCCTCGACCACGACGCCAACGTCAGTCCCTGGGTGCTCGCCGCCCGCGATGCCGGCGCGACGATCCGCTGGGCCGGCATTCGACCCGAAGACGGCACGCTGGATCTCGACGAGCTGCGCCGCCTGCTGTGCGAGCGGACCAGGCTCGTGGCGGTCGGAGCCGCCTCGAACGCCACCGGCGGCATCAATCCGGTGCGCGACATCGCCGATTGGGCGCACGCGGTCGGCGCGAAAATCGTCGTCGATGCGGTCCATTTCGCGCCCCACGGGCTGATCGACGTGCAAGCCTGGGGCTGCGATTTCCTGCTCGCCTCGGCCTACAAGTTCTTCGGCCCGCACGTCGGCCTGATGTGGGGCCGCCGCGAACTGCTCGAAACGCTGGAAGCCTACAAAGTTCGTCCCGCTCCGCTCGATCTTCCCGGCAAATGGATGACCGGCACCCAAAGCCACGAAGCGATCGCCGGGGCCCTCGCCGCCGTCGAATATCTGGCCGACCTGGGCCGGCTTGTAACCGCCAACGAATCGCTCTCGCGCCGGGCCGCCCTGCGCGAAGCGTATCGCGAAATCAGTCTCTACGAGCGCTCGCTTGTCAAACGGCTCCTCGCGGGACTCGCCGAAATGCCCGCGGTGCAAGTCTGCGGCATCACCGACCCGGCCCGCTTCGACGAGCGGGTCGCCACCGTGTCGTTCACGCACGAGCGATTCACGCCGGCCGAAATTGCCCGCCGGTTGGGAGAGCAAGGGATGTTCGTCTGGCACGGCAACTACTATGCCCTGAACCTGACCGAAACCCTCGGCTTCGAGCCGGACGGAATGCTCCGGGTTGGCCTCTTGCACTACAACACCCTCACCGAAGTCGAACGTCTCCTCGAAGCGCTGCATGGCCTGCGGTAGCGCAAAAATCTCTCATGTCTGTCTATCCCACCGCTCTGCAACTCACCGACGACAATCGCCTCCTCATCGCCTGGAGCGATGGCCAGCGGCGCAAGTATGGCTTTCGCGAGCTGCGCGACGCCTGTCCTTGCGCCACCTGTCGCGAAAAGCGCAACGCCCCTCCCGCCGATCCGCTCGCGTTGCCGCTGCTTGGCCCCAATCAATTGGCCCCGGTCAAGATTCAGGGGATGACCCCCGTCGGCACCTACGCCTACTCGATCAAATTCAGCGACGGCCACGACACCGGCATCTTCAGCTTCGAGCTGCTCCGCGAGTTGGGGAAGGCCGAAGCCTAGGGCCAGCGATGATTCGCCTGAGCCATCACTCCGCAAGGATCCCGCCCCATGCCGCTCGATCATTTCACTCAGCCCATCCGCTCGCTCGACGAACTGCTGGCCGTGGTCGGCACGCCGGGGCCGCTGGCGCTGAAGAAGGAGCTGACCGCGCTCGACGAGCACATGCGGCGGTTCATCGCCCATTCGCCGTTTCTGATTCTCAGCACCTACTCGGCGGGCGGAAAGTGCGATGCCTCGCCGCGCGGCGATGCCCCCGGTTTCGTGCGCGTCATCGACGACCGGACGCTGCTCATCCCCGACCGCCGCGGGAATCGGCGCGTCGATAGCTTTCGGAACGTGATGGATACCGGCCGAGCGGGGCTCTTGTTCCTCATTCCCGGAGTGGGGGAGACGCTCCGCGTCAACGGACGGGCCGCGCTCATTCGCGATCCCGCCTGGCTCGAACCGCTCGCCGCCGACGGCAAAGTGCCGCAGTTGGGTCTGGCGATCGAGGTGGAAGAGTGCTTTCTCCAATGTGCGAAGGCCCTGCTGCGATCCAAGCTGTGGACCACGCGCGATCGGCCCGACCTCGCCAGTCTTCCCTGTGCCGGGCAAATGCTCGCCGATCAGGCCCGCATGCCCGAATACGACGCCCAGCAAATGCAAGCCCTGCTCGACGGCGCCTATCAGCAGTTGTATTAACACCAACCCGACGCGCGAGCGAGGGATCTCCCACACCAGCCCGCTCCCTCGCTGGCGCATGGGGCTTGTGTGAGCCCTACATCTTGATCCCCAGCACCCTCGCCCCATACAGATACAGCGCCCCAGGAATCAGCACGATCGCCAACAGATCGAGCGCCAGCCCCGCCCGCACCATCTGATTCAGCCGAATTTGCCCGGTGCCGAAGACGATGGCATTCGGCGGCGTCGCCACGGGGAGCATGAAGCCGCAGCTCGCGGCCACGACCGCCGGCACACAGAGGAGCAGCGGGTCGATTTGCACTTCCTCCGCCACGGCAAACAGAATCGGCAACATGGCGACCACCGCCGCCAGGTTGCTGGTGAGCTCGCCGGTGAACACGATCACCGCCACGATTAGCACGATCTGCACAATCGGCGGCAGGCCGCCGAAGGCCGTGGCCTGCTTGCCGATCCAGGCGGCAAAACCGGTGTCGGTCAGGGCTGTCGCCAGGCTGAGACCGCCTCCAAACAGCAGCAGCACTCCCCACGGCAGCCGCAGGGCCGTTTTCCAATCGAGTGCGAATTCGTGCTTGTCCAGATCGACCGGAATCAAGAAGAGGGCGATCGCGCCGGCCATCGCGATCAGCGAATCGTCGATCGCCCGCACCAGCGGCACGCGGCCGGCGAACCACTCCCAGTCGGCGAGCGGCTCGCGGATGATCCAGAGCAACGCCGTGGCCAGGAAGACGCCGAGCACGATCCACTCGCCGCGCGACATCGGTCCCAGGCGACGATATTCGTCCCGAATCAGTTGTCGCCCCCCCGGAATGTCGGTCGCCCGCACCGGCAGCAGCACCTGGGTCATTAGCCACCAGGCGGCAGCCAGATAAACCAGTGACAGCGGCAGCGCGAACAGCATCCAACGAAAGAACCCAATCGAGACCCCTTTGTCGTCCAGAAAGCCCCGAAAAAAGACGTTCGGCGGCGTGCCCACGAGCGTCGCGAAGCCCCCCAAGCTGGCCGCGTAGGCAATACCTAGTAGCAGGCTCGTGGCGAAATTGCTGGCGTCAGTCGCTGGTCCTGGCTGACCTTCGCCTTTGTTTCCCAGGCTGCCCCGCAGCAAATGGACCACCGACATCCCGATCGGCAGCATCATCACGGTTGTCGCCGTGTTGCTGATCCACATGCTGATGAGGCCCGTCGCCAGGATGAACCCGCCCACCAGTCGGCTGGGGCGCGTGCCGGCGGCCAGCACCGTCAGCAGGGCGATCCGCCGATGCAGGCCCCATTTTTCAATCGCCAGCGCGATGAGAAATCCGCCCAGAAACAGAAAAATCGACGGCTCGGCAAACGGTGCCGCGGCCCGCTTGAAGGGGGCGTCTTTGCCGAGCTGCGCGAGAGGAAAATCAGCCCGCTGACTGCCGGATGGAGCGGCGAACGTCACCGTCGCCGTTTCGCCCGCGACCGTTTGCACGCGGCCGGACGTTTTCAGCGGCTTGACCTGCACCAGGTCTCCCGGCTGGATGTCGGCCGAATAAACCCCCGCCAGCGGCAGCAGCACCAGCGGCAGCAGGGCGGTTGCCTCCAGCGGCAGGGCCTCGGTCATCCACCAGATGGCCATCAGCGTCGCCACGCCGCCGCAGGCCCGGGCCGCGTGCGACAGGCCGCCATCCCCTTCCGGCAGCAGAAAATAGACGACTAGTGCCAGCGCCGGCCCGGCGATCAGCCCCACCCGCGCCGCCAGCGACGGCGATTCGCTCACAGGTTCGGAAGCCGGTTCAGTGCCGTCGGGAAGGGACATGGGGCACTATCATACTCAGCCCCCGTGGCGCTTGGCAGCGGCATCACTCCGGGAGCGGGCGGCCCTTCGTTTCGGGCAGAAACAGCAGCAGCACGAGACCGACGGCGAATAGCGAGCCGAGCGTGGTCACCGCCAGCCGCAGGTCCACGTGGGGCAGCGCTTTGATCGTGCCGGAGAGGAACAAAACAAGCGCGACTGCACGACCTTACCGCCTCGCAAACTAGGCCAGTAGGTCGCTTGATAGCAGGTCGTTCAACTGATAAGGACATTCCGCGGGAAAGGTCTCGCTCGCCAGTTCCGTCTCGGCCGCGGCTCGTTCAACAGCCTTGCGATAGGCGCTAGTGAGGACTGACTCGGCATGGTTTCGCAGCACGCCGCGGCCCAACAGCCCTTCCAGTTCCTGTCGCTGCTCCACCACGGTCGCGCGCCAGGAACCCGATCGCCTTTCCGGCTGGTGGACCCACTTGAGAAGATGTGCGAGCAGAACGATCAGACGACTCTCCACTTCCCGCCGGTCGCGTCGCGCCATGTCCGACAGATACTCCGCCAAGGTTTCGGTATCCACTTGATCGAATTGCCCACCGCGGACCATCGCGGCGGTCACCTCCAGCCAGGCTGTTTCGTCTGTCTCGTAGAGGGCAGCCATCGCTGCCGTAGTTAACTGAACCATCCTCAAGCCTCCCCTGCTCCGCGAACC